>JBBRXZ010000132.1:0-3229 GCA_038238095.1 Saccharimonadales bacterium (SeqCode) | reverse complement strand
TGGGCGAACAGCCCAACCCTTGGGACCTTCTCCAGCCCCAGGATGTGATGAGCCGACATCTAGGTGCCAAACCTCCCCGTCGATATGAGCTCTTGGGGGAGATCAGCCTGATATCCCTAGCGTACCTTTTATCCTATGAGCGATGGCCCTTCCATACGGAACCACCGGATCACTATATCCTACTTTCGTACCTGCTCGGCTTGTATGCCTCACAGTCAAGCGTCCTTATGCTATTGCACTCTACGCACGGTTACCAAGCGTGCTGAGGACACCTTTGAAAGCCTCCGATACTTTTTTGGAGGCGACCACCCCAGTCAAACTACCCACCATACAATGTCACCCGCTTAGCGGGATTAGAATTCAAACAAATAAAGGGCGGTATTTCACCGTTGACTCCACGATAACTAGCGTTACCGCTTCAAAGTCTCCCGCCTATCCTACACATTATTTGCCCAAACTCAATGTAAAGCTATAGTAAAGGTGCATAGGGTCTTTCCGTCCCGTTGCGGGTACCCGGCATCTTCACCGAGACTACAATTTCACCGAGCTCATGGCTGAGACAGTGCGCAGATCGTTACACCATTCGTGCAGGTCGGAACTTACCCGACAAGGAATTTCGCTACCTTAGGACCGTTATAGTTACGGCCGCCGTTTACCGGGGCTTCAGTTAAGACCTTCGAGTTGCCCCTAAGCCCCTTCCTTAACCTTCCGGCACCGGGCAGGTGTCAGACCCTATACTTCATCTTGCGATTTAGCAGAGTCCTGTGTTTTTGCTAAACAGTCGCCTGGACCTCTTCACTGCGGCTCCTCGCGGAGCGCCCCTTCTCCCGAAGTTACGGGGCTAATTTGCCTAGTTCCTTAACCGTGAATCACTCGAGCGCCTTAGGATACTCTCCTCGACTACCTGTGTCGGTTTACGGTACGGGCTGTATATACCTGATGTTTCCAGAACTTTTCTTGGAAGTTAACTCAACCTTTCGCTTCTGCCGAGGCTTCCGCTCAACGCACACTTCCGTCCGTACGTAAAGTCTACATAACTCCGTCATTCTTTCACAGTATACACAGGCGCAGGAATATTTACCTGCTTGCCATCAGTTTCGCCTCTCGGCTACACCTTAGGACCCGACTGACCCTGTTCTGATTAGCATCGAACGAGGAACCCTTAGTCTTACGGCGAATGGGGATCTCACCCATTTTTTCGTTACTCATGCCTACATTTTCTTTTCTAGTCGCTCCACCATACCTCACAGTACACCTTCGCCGCAACTAGAATGCTCCCCTACCACTCCGTAGAGTCCATAGCTTCGGTACTAAGCTTGATGCCCGATCATTTTCCGCGCAGGAACGCTCGACTAGTGAGCTGTTACGCACTCTTTAAATGTATTGCTGCTTCCAAGCAAACATCCTAGCTGTCATAGCATCCCCACATCGTTCTGTCAACTTAGCTTAGATTTTGGGACCTTAGCTGATGGTCTGGGTTCTTTCCCTCTTGGCCATGGACCTTCGCACCCATAGCCTCACTGCTGGTGCAATATCATGGCATTCGGAGTTCATCAGGGGTTGGTAGGCGGTGAAGCCCCCTAGCCCTATTGGTAGCTCTACCTCCATGATACTCTTCCCAACGCTGCACCTAAATGCATTTCGGGGAGTACGAGCTATCTCCGAGTTTGATTAGCCTTTCACCCCTACCCACAGGTCATCCGAAAACTTTTCAACGTTTACCGGTTCGGTCCTCCAGTGCGATATTATCGCCCCTTCAACCTGCCCATGGGTAGATCACTCGGTTTCGCGTCTACCCCTACTAGCTAATGCCCTATTCAGACTCGCTTTCGCTGCGCCTACGCACCTGAAGTGCTTAAACTTGCTAGTAAGGTGTAACTCGTAGGCTCATTATGCAAAAGGCACGCCGTCGCTTGCGCTCCGACCGCTTGTAGACGTACGGTTTCAGGGTCTTTTCACTCCGCTGCTTGCGGTTCTTTTCACCTTTCCCTCACGGTACTGGTTCACTATCGGTCTCTCAGGAGTATTTAGCCTTACCGGATGGTGCCGGCATATTCAGGCAGGATTTCTCCGGTCCCGCCCTACTCAATTCACACTATGTACCCTGTCGTGTACGGGATTATCACCCTCTTTGATTGGCCTTCCCAGGCCATTCCACTAAAGTATAAAGTGCTTAATGGGCTCGTCCGTTTTCGCTCGCCACTACTTACGGAATCACTATTGTTCTATTTTCCTCCAGGTACTTAGATGTTTCAGTTCCCTGGGTTTGCGTGTCGACTGGTCTTCAACCAGCCAGGTTTCCCCATTCGGACATCTGCGGATCAACGCTTGTTTGCAACTCCCCGCAGCTTTTCGCAGCTTACCACGTCCTTCGTAGCCTCTGAGAGCCTAGGCATCCCCCGTACGCCCTTATTTTGCTTCTTACAGATAAACAGCCGTAGCCATTTATCCCTGCGTTAGTTATCCTAACGCGCCTATTCTCGATTTACTACTTTTCTACCTGCTTGTCAATGAACTTTTTGGATCTTTTTAACGCTTTGATGCTTCCTTTTCCCTACAGCTTCAAAGTCTTGTGTTAAAAACAACCTTTCGTGGATTTTTTGGACTCGAACCAAGATCTTTTTTGATGATACCCTTTTGATTTGAGCAATCATCTCCAAAAACGCCCCCAATTGGGCTAATATCCTACTGATCATGCGATCTTTCAATCTTTTCTACCTTCCGTTGAAGGTAAAATTTGATTGCTTCTGAATTAAAGGCTTGTCAGAGTTTTAAAAAAAAGTGGAGGATAACGGATTCGAACCGTTGACCCCCTGCGTGCAAGGCAGGTGCTCTAGCCAGCTGAGCTAATCCCCCTGATCTTCTCTTAGCCTGCGTTGAAAAAAAATTTAGATCAACATCTATTCCTTTTTTCCAACTCGCTAGTAGTCTCAGGCGGACTCGAACCGCCGACCTCTACATTATCAGTGTAGCGCTCTAACCAGCTGAGCTATGAGACTCTCTTGTAGTCTCTTTCTCTTCTCCTCTGTCAATTCTTTACCAATCTTTTTCAATTGGCACTCGGGTAAGGTAAGTATCCGATCTTTTCTCCTTCTTTCGCCCAATGCTTTGAACACCATCCTTTTCTCTAAAAGGAGGTATTCCAGCCACACCTTCCGGTACGGCTACCTTGTTACGACTTAGCCCCAGTCACTCGTCTTACCCTAGGCCGCTCCTTGCGGTTACGGAC
>JBBRXZ010000131.1:0-3229 GCA_038238095.1 Saccharimonadales bacterium (SeqCode) | reverse complement strand
TGAGTGCCAAGCAGATCATCTATTTATTCAATCTGGATGAAACAGGTTTGGCTAATGATGAACGCCAGCAAACGCTAAGTGAATTGGTGGCGCCAGTGCCTGCCTTATTCGTTTGTGCCAAGTTGGAAAGCGAACTTAAAGACCTAGATGAAGCCGATGCGGCTGAATTGTTGGAGAGCTACGGCCAGAAAGAATCCGGATTGCTAAAGCTCATACATGCAGCTCAAACCAGCCTAGGTCTACAAAGCTTTCTGACTGCCGGTGAGAAAGAAGTAAGGGCCTGGACTATTAACCAAGGTACCACCGCCCCACAAGCTGCCGGGGTTATACATGGTGATTTCGAGCGGGGATTTATTGCCGCTGAAGTTGTAGTCTACGATGATCTCGTTGCCGCCGGTTCCGTCCCGGCCGCCAAGGCTGCCGGCAAAGTCCGTACCGAGGGCAAAAACTATATCATGCAGGCTGATGATGTCGTAGAGTTTCGCTTTAATGTCTCCAGGTAGAATCCCGTAAACTGATTCATAGCCTGCCCTTAAACCACAGGTTCGGGCGTGGTCTCACTGGATACAGGCAGTGGGCGGCGCCCAAACTTGCGATTACGCAGCGCCACCGGCAGTTTGGAATAGGCAATTTCCATAGGATTAATTTCTATTGAAGCTTGTTCGTTTGACGAACTGGGTTTGGGCGCCGCCGGCATATCAATAGGTGTATCATCGGAGGTATTATCACTATCAGTACTATTATCGGTGCCGGAACCCTGATCATGCTTGCCGAAAACTTCCTGTACCCCTTCAGCGTACAAATCAACCATTGGGGCTATCGTACTAGTACTTATCGCTGGGGCCGCGGGTTGAACCGGAGTTGATGGCGTCGAAGATGGTGAATCAGATGAGGGCTGAGAGTTCGATGCTTCAACCTGTTTCGGCGCTTTACTTTGTAGTTTCTTATTATGTTCCGCTAACAGGCCTTGGGCATATAAATAGTCTGCCAGCTTAGGATCGGGGCGTAGAGGCTCTGGCAGCGGTGGTAATGATGCCGCAGCTTCCTGGTTTTTCCGGATGCTTTGCATTTGTTTATGCAGCTCTTGTTGCTGTTTATGTTGGGCCGCAAGGTAGGCCTGCAATTGATGGTTAAGCTCTTCCAGGTGCTGGCTTTGGTTTTCCTGTTCGTTGTGGTGCTTTTTCTTATATTCGGCCATGCAGTGCTGGACATGGTTGATTAATTTTCGCAAGCGCTGCTGATTAAGGCTGGTGAATCTAAGAAACTTTTCACCGGATGAAATAACAATGTGCGCTCCTATCAAGCGGTGGCTATAATCAATCTCATTGATCACGTCGTAGCGCAAATCCTCAACCGTTAAATAGTTGAGCGGTTTTTTATCAACTAACAGCAGTCTGACATCAGTAGCCACCAGGAGTGCAAACCCGCCTTCATACATGCCGTTCACACATTCAAAGATTTCTTCACCGGGTAAGATAATGTTTGCTAACTCTCCAACCTCGGTCCTTCCCCAGCCATAACGATTGAAGCCCAGTTCTTTAAGTTGTTTGTCTATCTCTTGTTTACTCACCATAGCAGTAATTTTCCTTGTTGAGTAACGCTATAATAGCTTAACATGCGGGATTATGTCGTGAAAATACTCACTGCCGGCGCGCGATATTGATCACAAAAGACTTCCTAAGGTAATAAAATTGACAAACTCGGCTAGCCCTAACATAATTAGGATATGTTAGCCACGCTGAAGCAGACGGCGGAACTGGTGGAATTTTTCAGGCTACATGGCGTTAAACAGACATTTCGTAAGGGTGATTTCATAATACGGCCCGGTGATGCTCCGCACGGAGTATTTTATATTTATCAGGGTCTGGTCAAAGCTTACGACATTACCAAATATAACGAAGAAAATCTTCTGATTATCCGTAAACAAGACGAGATATTTCCTCTCATCTGGGCCATAACCGGCCAGGAGCACGACATCATTTATCAAACCCTGGCCCCTACGGTGACCTGGCAAATCAGCCGTAAGGTCTTTATGAAGTTTATCGAAGGTCGGTCTGATGCTTTAACACCGTTGCTTGACATGACGATGGAGATGTATCGATTGCATGGGGAACGCATATTAAACCTGGAATACCGGACTGTCCGCGAGCGCATTATCTCTTTCCTGTTAACTATGAGCCAGCGATTTGGCAAGCAAACTGAGGCCGGCCTGCTTATTGAAGTGCCGTTGCGCCATCAGGATATTGCCAGCTCTATCAACGCCTCGCGTGAAACCACCAGCCGTGAACTATCGAGCCTGGAACGAAACGGCCTGCTGGTCAATAAACAATCTTTCACCCTCCTCAAAGATGTTGATGCCCTGCGCAAGCATTTAATCTGAGAAGTCTCTGCTGCCATAATAAGTATTACCTGGTAATACCCCTCACATTTTATGTAAGAGATAGAAGCGTTCCTGGTTACCTTTGGCGCCGTGAACCGCCGAATCAGCCTTGCCCAGAATAATAAAATACTTTTGGGTCCAGGTTTCAAAACGCTTTAGGATGTCACGGCGCATTTTGTCGTTTTTGATGACACCCTTGTGCTTAAGTCCGCTCTGCCCAGCTTCAAACTGTGGCTTTACCATGGCCACAATTTGGGTTTGATTACCGGCCAATTTAACTATATGCGGTAGAATTTCGCGTAAACTGATGAATGAAACGTCAATTAATACTATACTGATGTTTTCACCGCTTATAAACGTGCGAATATCGGTTTTTTCGTGCAATTCAATCCGCGGATGGCTGTGCAGGCTGGGATGCAGTTGATTGCTGCCAACATCTACAGCAATAACCTTACGCGCGCCATGCTGCAGGGCATAATCTGTGAAGCCACCCGTGCTACTGCCAACATCCAGCACGGTCTTGTCTTTAAAATCCAGCTGCAAAGTTTGCGCTACCGAGACCAGCTTCAACCCGGCCCGGCTAACGTACTGTTCTTTAGCCATTAACTCTAGTGTGTCTGCGGGGCCAACTAAAAAGCCCGGTTTGGTTATAGGTTCGCCGTTAACACTTACCTGCTTTAGTTTGATAAAGCTTTCGGCCTGGCTGCGCGTAGTTACCAACCCGTGCTGTACTAACGCCTGGTCAAGCCGCTGCTTCATAATTATCAAAGTCCCCTGGTTTACTAGTCTTTGACGCGTTCGCGGTAGGCGCCGGTGCTAGTGTCAACCGAAATAATGTCACCTTGCTTA
>JBBRXZ010000130.1:0-3251 GCA_038238095.1 Saccharimonadales bacterium (SeqCode) | reverse complement strand
CAGGCAGAGACCGACCTGTCTCACGACGGTCTAAACCCAGCTCACGTTCCCCTTTAATGGGCGAGCAGCCCCACCCTTGGCTCCTGCTGCAGAACCAGGATGGGAAGAGCCGACATCGAGGTACCAAACCGCGGGGTCGATGGGAGCTCTCGCCCGCGACGAGCCTGTTATCCCTAGGGTAACTTTTCTGTCACCACCAGCCCCCAATAGTGAGGACATGATGGATCGCTAAGCCCGGCTTTCGCCTCTGAATCCCGTATCATTGGGAATCCAGTCAGACTGGCTTTTGGCTTTGCCCTCACCGGCGGAGTTCTGTCCCGCCTGAGCCAATCTTTGGGCCCCCTCGATACATTTTCAAGGGGGTGCCGCCCCAGCCGAACTGCCCACCTGCCGATGTCCCTGTATAAACAGGTTAGCGATACGGTAACAAATGGCTGGTGTTACACTGTCGCCTAGATCAGTCCCGGAGAACTGACCATAACGGCTCCCAGCTACTCTCTGCATTTGCAACCATATCGCAACAACAGGCTGCAGTAAAGCTCCACAGGGTCTTCTCTCCCCGACAGAGGTTCGTGGACTGTTCGTCCACGTTATGTGGCTTCACCGGGTTGTAGGCAGGGACAGCGGGGCCCTCGTTGTTCCATTCATGCACGTCGGAACTTACCCGACAAGGCATTTGGCTACCTTAAGAGAGTCAGAGTTACTCCCGGCGTTTAGCGGCCCTTAGCCCGGTTGAACCCAGGTTTTAGGTACCGCCACTGGCCAGGATACAGAGGCCATACACATCCTTTCGGACTAGCGGCCACCTGTGTTTTTATTAAACAGTCGGGACCCCCTAGTCACTGCGACCTGCAATCCCTACTCCTCGTAAAAACTGCAGGCACTCCTTATACCATAGGTACGGAGCTATTTTGCCGAGTTCCCTTGCCATACGGTATACCCGATAGACCTTAGACTTCTCATCCAGGGCACCAGTGTCGGATCTCGGTACGGACTTGAGAGTATCTTCCTATTTCTGCTTTCATTGTCTCCTGGACTCAAGTAAACCCTCCTTGCGGAAGGCCATTCGTATCTCGCTTTGATTCTCGCCATTACGGCACTCCTCAAAGCTAGAGTACTTGGACAGAACGACGGTTCTGCTTACCCTATCCGGAAGCGACAAAAAAGGTATTAACGAACTCTCAAGGCACTGGAATATTAACCAGTTTCCCATTCAAACAATTCTGTTGAGGTTGTTTTTAGGACCGGCTAACTCCCGGCTGATGACGCATTGCCGGGAAACCCTTGCCCATGCGGTCGCCGAGATTCTCACCCGGCTATGCTGTTACTACCACCAGGATCTGCACTAGTAGTTCGGTCCACTGGACTTTACAGCCCAGCTTCTACCCAAACACTACGCCCACCTACCACGCACCGACATCGTCGGTGGTCTAAAGTATCGGTAGTCTACTTGAGCCCCGTACATTTTCGGGGCTTTCGAGCTCGGCAGGTGAGCTGTTACGCACTCTTTGAAGAATGGCTGCTTCTGAGCCTACCTTCCTGCTGTCTCTGCTCGAAAACACCCTTTGGTTTGACACTTAGTAGACATTTGGGGACCTTAACTTTAGTCTGGGTTGTCCCCCTCTCGGTTATGAGGCTTACCCCACATAAACCCGCCTCCTAGCTTCTACGACGCCCGTATATTCGGAGTTCGAATGGATGGCGAGCTCTTTCGAACCCTTACCGTCCGATCGGTGCTCTACAATACAGGCAATCTCAGCTAAGGCAGGACTGCGATCCACTTCGGTGGGAACTAGCGATCACCGGACTAGATTGGTTTTTGACCCCTAATCCCAGATCAGGGGACCGATTTGCACGTCAGGACCCTTGCAGACCTCCAGCGAGTTTTCACTCACCTTCGTCTTGTCCAGGACTAGATCGTCCGGTTTCTAGCCTTACTGCCATGACTTGAGACCCTTTCAGATCCATTGCCTCTTTTTTCAGTAAAGAAAAAATGCGCAAATTCGGTTTCCCTTTGCCTTCCCTTTGTAAAAGGTTAAGCTTGCCATGACAGCAATCTCCCTGGCCCGTGTTTCTAGACGGAACGTATGACTCTAGATTGAATCCTTTCGAGCCATACACGTCTGTAACCGATTGGTTTCAGGCGCTTTTAACCCCCCTTCCGGGGTACTTTTCAACTTTCCCTCACGGTACTAGTTTTCTATCGGTCTTGATGAATATTTAGCCTTGGATACTACTTTCACCCATCTTCACTGGCCACTGCCAAGGCCAGTTACTCTGGATATAGCAGAATCCCATCTTCATTTGCTTACGGGGGTATCACCCTCTATTCCGGTACATTCCAGTACACTTTAGCTCCAAAGACAGGATCCTATACGCTATAACCGTAACACCACATCTCTATTATGTTACCATAACAGATTCAGTTTGGGCTGTTCCGCTTTCGCTCGCCGCTACTAACGGAATCTCAATTGATTTCTCTTCCTCGTCCTACTCAGATGCTTCACTTCGGACGGTTCGCTCTCCCTAGCTAATTAAAGCATGGGAGTGTTTAGAGAGACCTCATTCGGACATCCCGGGATCGTCGGTCGCGTGCACCTACCCCAGGCTTATCGCAGCTTGCCACGTCCTTCTTCGCTTATCAAGCCGAGTCATCCACCAATCGGCGTCTTTGCACCAGTTCCAGTTCGTTTTTTTTAATTAAATAAATCCATCTATCTAGTCTTTCTTTTGATAGATCGAGTTCCACATTCTAGTGGTAATAATAACATATCCTTTCTATGGTTGGTTTTATACTTACGTATGACAATATACTATTTCTTTATCTGCTGCCTACAACTATAATTAACGTCTATATGCATTTACACAAGCAAAACATTTGCACAAACACATTAACAAGCAAAAAGACTATATCTTTTTTAATATAATATTCATTTTAATAATAAATTATTAATAAATACAATCTTGAAAAAAAGATATAATTAACTATTTTTATTATTTTGTTATTACGCGAATCGTTTTTTTTTCTTCTTCTAGAACCTAATGATACTAGTATTTTTTATGATTATACTACTGCTATTTCTGTTTTACTGTTATACTAGTTGTATAAAATATAATTTTGTTTTGCTTGAATTGTGTTGAAATATGCTATTTGCTTGTTGCTGTTGCATATAATCTGTTAATTTGGTTTATGAATACACATATTCAGATACATATATACAATTATAATGTATTTTTTTATGTTATCGATT
>JBBRXZ010000129.1:0-3256 GCA_038238095.1 Saccharimonadales bacterium (SeqCode) | reverse complement strand
TTTTTTGTTTTAGGATTGATTGCTCTATACTATAGTTAGGAATCTTAAAACATATATGCAAAACCGTGTACGAAATTTTTCAATTAAGGTGTCGCATTTGGCTAGCACAACGGCGGCCTTTGTTCTGTCCATGGTCGTGGTACTCGTCTGGCTGGTCGCTGGTCCACGCTATCATTTTTCGGATACCTGGTTGATTACCATTACGGTTATTACTGACGTGATTATCTTCGTAATGGTCTTTTCGATCCAGAATACACAAGCACGAGACAGCAAGGCCATACAACTCAAACTTAATGAGTTAATTGTCGCCGACAAGAAAGCCCGTGACACATTCATAGGGCTTGAGACACTTACAGACAACGAGCTGGAGCATCTTGATGATGATTTTAAGAAGTTGCTATCAAAATTAGAAGTGCATCCAGCCATGCATAAACTTCATACAACCATTAAGCAAGAAAAGGCCAAACGACCAAGTTTTTACAAGCAGACTGAGCACTTCGTTGATGCACTGCTAAGTCCTTTAAGCAGCAAGGATAGGAATCAAGAGTAGTCGAATTAAAGTTGCGAAGCTCGTCTAGTAGGGGGAGCCAAGCTATGCTTCGTTTTGGGCTAGGTAAGGCCGAAGCCAAGGCCTATAAAGCTCGCCGTCAACAACATAAATACTGGGGTCAGGTACTCTTCCCAGCTCGCCCAAGACAGCCCCCCACTCTTCGGGCACTACTGACCTCACAAACTCGGTTAATCCATCCTCTCCTGCTGACAATCCGGTTTCTCTGTCAAGAAATGAGTGAAGCCAGCTATGTTCTCCTCTAAATATGTCAGGAGTTCGCAATCCGGCAAGGAATAAACGGGGCTCGTGAACTCCTCTATTGCCACCGACTAGATCTGCTTCCTCTTTGAACATGTCGTAATTTCCAGCCCGCATATTACCTAGGTTAGCCAGTGCGACATCTGCTACTTGTTTTATGGTGCGCAAATATTCGCGACATCCGTATATGCCTTTTTCGCGTTGTTCATCTGTGCGCGGAATCACAACTGGACCATTGCGAAAAAACTCAGCCATAATAAATTTAATATACCCTAACAAGTACGATCTGTCTATTTTTCATGCTGTCCAGTTACGCTTACCGATGGCTGTACCTTGACCTGACAAATTTGTTACGCTCCACGTTTCGATCAGTTCCGTCTTGATCTGGTTCCATCTCGTCAAAGGCAACTGAGCCAAGGTTAGAACTAAGTTTAACAGAGATATTTTGCCTCTGTTTTATTTTTGGGGTAAGTGGCACGAAAGTATCATATCCACCGAGCTCTATCACTAATGCTCAATGGGTAAAGCAAGCGTTCGCCGCCGTTATGGGCGTTAATGTGCAATTCGTGAGCCATGGTAGCAATGTATTCGACAGAGGTGAACTCAGTTAACATCGTCATAATGTGACCAAAGATTGGAAATATGAACCCATCGTAAGAGTGCCTTAAGATGAACATATCTGGCTCACGATATGGGGAGTCGGGGAATAGCATTGCATTTGAGAAGAATTGAGTCTCATCACTGCCTGTTGTAGAAGGGGCAGCGTCAATGGCGGCTTTATTAATTTGTAGCTGCCAACCGTGCTTGGCGAACTCAGCAACTAGCGGCTCTTCAATCACATACGCACTGACATAAAGCGTGCCCATAATCAACTTCGTAATGATGTCGGTATCGAATGGAAAATTAGCATAGGGCACATGACTACGAGGTAGACTTTTATTGTGTAACATTACAAGCCTATCGTAATTACTCATCACTCCAACTGGCGTACCATCAAATAATTTTTCTGGTCGGTCTTTCAATTGCAAATCTTTAGCACTCAAGTCAACTGCTTCCACATACAGATAGGGTGCAATAAGTGCGCCAGCGGTACCGGTTGTAGTAGCTTCACGTAGTATTTTATGAACTGCAGGCATATGGTCTGACGCCGTATGAGTAACGTCGAAAACCGGTATACGTGTGCTTCCTGCACGATACTTCCTACTGAAAAGCATGGTTTGAGCGATAACCAAACGTGGCTCTTGTTTTTTATCAATAACCCGACCAGCATTAATTTTGTCGATTATGGTTTTAGCGGATTTAATTTGTTTGTTCTTAACTTCAAACACATATGGCATGCCTGATTTGGAAATGCAGGTTATATCACCAACTAATAAGCAATTAGTTACGTCATTGATTAATACCGATTGCTGCAGCTCAACGGCTACGTCGCGAGCAAAATTGAGTTCTCTCGCACTCCCGGCTTTGTTGATGATGTGACCAGCACTGCGACCTTGAGCAAGCACTCGAGCATTAAACCTGTCAAAGCCCAATTCTCGCCAGGCTATACTGTCGGCAATTTGTCTAAATGCTATATTCAAATATTTATTTCGAGTGCGCTGTAGGTGAATGCCTGGTTCTGGTTGTGACGTATAAAGTTTGCCACCTTCGGTAACGGCTTCCTCGCCTGGTGTAAGCATTTCGAATAGTGATAACTGAAGCTCAAATAGCTTAAGTTTATCAGTTTGGTATTCGAGCTTACGACTTAAGTCTATAAGTTCGTTTATTGTTTTAGCAAAACTTTGATAGTAGGTGTTATGAATGATGTCGATACTATCTTTAAGTAATGCTTCGCCAGCCGTACGTGCTTGCTTATTCGATTGCTTACGATACTGGTGTCTTCTACTCATTACCAATCATTATATTAGACTGTGCCGACAACTTCACAATAGTTATAACTTCCTCTATTGTGGTGATCCAATCATAAGCATTATGTGACACTGTACGCAATCGTACATCTATATAAGATATGTAATGCTTATACTACCTAATGAATATCTCAGTCGCCGAACGACGCCAGATCGAAAACGAAATGATATTTCGGAGAATGAATGAAAAGGTAGGGGACGATCTAGGCGCGCTCGATGCAATGCACATTGAGGATGGGAATCCTCAATTGATCAGAGATGAAGATACACTTTTAATGTTTAAGTGTGAATGTTCAGATGAAGAGTGTAATGAAAGAATATCTTAGGACTTTCGTAAAATCCAACTCCAACACCTTAAAAGCTAAAAGCCGTATACGGATGCCTCCAGCGCTCGGCGACATAGTCGCGGAGCGGTATGTTCTTTTGTTCGTAGATGGTTATGTTGTTAGCTCGGGCAGCACTTTTTAGTACCATCCAGGCCTGCACACAAAGGTTGATGTGATTACGCTGACTCCGTTGTTTGCGGGCTTGGCAATTTTCC
>JBBRXZ010000128.1:0-3270 GCA_038238095.1 Saccharimonadales bacterium (SeqCode) | reverse complement strand
GCACTTGGCTAGAATCTCTAACCAATAAAGTGTTACTAGTGGAAAGCCGGATGCGAGAAATCCGCCTGTCCGGTTTAGCCAGGGGCTTTCCTCTGCGGGATATATTGTTTCTGAACGCAGAGGGAGGTCTACTGTGAAACTTCTCTATATAGACGAATCAGGCGACACTATACCCCTTTCACAGAAAGGTAAGAAACATTTGGTGCTAACTGGTTGCATTATTGATGAAGCCGATGTCCGTAACGTTGATGAGCAGCTACGAACTATAAAGAAGAAGTATTATCAAAATTCTGATGTTGAGATTAAATCCAACTTCTTGCGCTATGCCAACCCAGATTTGCCTCAGCACTCACCGATTAAACTGATGTCGAGACAAAAATATGACGAACTTGAAGCAGACGTAGCTACATTCTTAAAGCAATTACCAGTCGAGCTAATCAGCATAGTGATCGCCAAAGAAGAATACTGGCAGCAGTATCCCTCGCAGAATCCTTACGAAGTCGCCTATATGTTTTTGCTGGAACGCTATCAAAAATATTTAGCTGAGCATGACGCCCTCGGTATCTGTATTATTGACCCACGTGAAGGCCAAGTTGAAAAGCACTATTTTGGTGACGAGATCAGCGATTTACATGAAAAGATGCGAAGATCAGGAAAACAAGAGGGGCGTTTGTGGAGCCAGTGTCCGAACGTAGTTGAAAAACTACTGTTTTCCCAGTCAGATAAGACAATGGGCATTCAGATAGCCGACTTATTTTGTTACCCTGTTTTTCACATCTACGAGTACGACAAACAACCATCAGATTATTGGCGTTTTAATGATCTCACTCTGCCCAAGCTGCAAAGGAAAAATGATAAGCTTGACGGTATTGGTTTAAAGTATTTTCCCGGTGATAACAAAAAAGCCCTTCCGTAAAGAAAGGCTTTTGTGATGGGCGCGATTACCTCGCGACCACTTAACATAGTAGCAAATTGATAACATAAGCACAACCATAAGCAGGTTCTACAGGGGCGGAGTAGAATTTTACTTGACATATTTGCAAGCCTATGCTAAAATATCAAGCATGAGAGTAGACCCACTGAATGTCCTACCGGCGCTACCTATCTTGCACCTGCGCCTGCTCAATAATTGAGTGAGTATGGATTCCGGTCTTAATTGGTTCGATACAACCCCTCGCCGTGCTTAAATAAGCGATCCCAGCGTAGTATTTCACTACTAATCAGGTTCCATTTCGAATCGAGTAGGATCACCAATTTGTGGTATAATATATCTATGACTGGTCGGTAAAACCAGTGGCGGCGGTATTGTCACCGTTAGATTCACCATAAGAGATGGCCATATCCGTATCATCGGTGCTGGATATTGGCGGAAAGGAAAGAAGATTTATGACCAACAACATTAATTACACAGACGCACCAGCAGACGTGGAGCAAGCGCTCAATAATGCAACTATTGTGAGTGATTTGTTACCATCACCTGCTGAGCTTGTACGTAAGACGCAAAAAGAGAAGATCACCATCGCTATCGACAAGCGTAGCCTGGATCTTTACAAGAAGTATGCTAAACAACATAATTCCAAATATCAGACCATGATCAATAGCGTGCTTGGCTCTTACGCTGATAAGTTTCTTAGCCGTTAGGTTATGCTTAAAGAGCTGTTCTAGCGCAATATCTTCGAACAAATCAGGCTTCAGTTTGAAGTATTTTCCTGGTGACAGCCTGTGTGATCATCGTTGACTTCCTTATCTTTTTCTGATAATCTGAAAATATGAAAACAGTCGGTATTATTAGAAATCGAGGCCAATTAACTATCCCAGACAGTGTTCGTAAAATCGCTCGCTGGGCAAGCCCAATGTCGGCTGTCTCTATTACAATCGTTAATCCCGGCGAGATTGTCATCAAACCGCAGTCGGGTGACACAGATTGGGATGATATCTGGGCCGACGTTAAAAAAGCCCGGGCTATCAAAGGAGAGGGTGAGACTGTTTCGGCAGCAGCTTTCCTGCAAACAGATAGAGCGGCTCATTAAACCTAAGTGATTGCCTATACGCTGGTAGTAGACACCTCAGTCATTATTAAGTGGCTTAACCAGGATCAGGAAGATCTGATAGCTCAAGCTGATAAAATTCTGCTGGACGTCCAGCAAGGCAGCGTGACACTTATCGCTCCCGGGCTCGCGAAATATGAAGTTGGCAATGTGCTTTTGCGAGGCAAAAACCTGTCTGCAGCTCAAGCTAAAACCGTCCTAGCTATATTTTACAAGCTGCCGCTGACATTTATCGAAGATACTGAAATGTTGGCTCGGGAAACTTGTAAGCTGGCGGCAGATGCCAGTATTACCTACTATGATGCCTCATTTATGGCACTCGCCGACCAATATGATGCCACCCTCGTAACTGACAATATGAAGCATCAAGGAAAATCAAAATCCATAAAGGTAAAATCACTTAAAACTTACTGACAAATAGCTTCCATCTCAATCTTCTCACAGATAAGGTTTTGGTTCGATTGCTACAGCGGCTAAGAGACAGGTCGGTAATATGCCCTTGACAATTATTCGGTACAAGTAATAATATAGTACTAGTATGAAAATAGGATTAGTTACTTCTACTAATAGTAAAGGGCAAATTGTTATACCTAAAGATATACGGGATGCTTTAGGCATTGACGCGCAGGTTACGCTTAATATGGTAGTGGCCGGTAAAGGCCTGTACATTTATCCCGTAGAAGAATTTATTACAACGACGGACAGAGAAAGTTCGTATCCTGAGTTGTTAGAGAAAACTAAGGGCACGTGGGGCGATGAAGAGCGGGGTGAAACCAAGGCCAAAAGATCAAAAATTGAATTAGAAGCTTCGAGGTCAAGAAAAAATAGATGGTAGTACTGGACACCAATATCATTATTGATCACTTGCGGCTACAAAAAGCCCAGACAGACTCCCTGTTAATGCAAATTGCCAAGCAGAAACCAAAAGAAGTACTGGCTTTGTCAATGCTCAGTGTTCAAGAACTGTACGAAGGCCGAAGCACCATGGACCCCCAAAAAGAACAATATCTTTTAGCAACCATCAGCCCATTAAAAATACTCTCCTACACCTATGAAGTTGCAAAAACCGCCGGAGAAATAGCCAGAGATTTAAAACGTCCGATTGAACTTGCAGACGCAGCTATTGCCGCTACAGCTATCTTGACCGGGAGCTTCTTGTTGACAACCAACAAAAAGGACTTTATTGGTATAGATAAGCTTCGCTTAGTCACTGCATCCTAGT
>JBBRXZ010000127.1:0-3285 GCA_038238095.1 Saccharimonadales bacterium (SeqCode) | reverse complement strand
GCGGAGATCGTTACACCATTCGTGCAGGTCGGAACTTACCCGACAAGGAATTTCGCTACCTTAGGACCGTTATAGTTACGGCCGCCGTTTACCGGGGCTTCAATTCAAAGCTTCGCATTGCTGCTAACCTCTCCTCTTAACCTTCCGGCACCGGGCAGGTGTCAGGCCTTATACTTCACCTTTCAGTTTTGCAAAGCCCTGTGTTTTTGTTAAACAGTCGCCACCGCCATTTCTCTGCGGCCCCCATTGCTGGGGGCACCCTTTTTCCCGAAGTTACAGGGTTAATTTGCCTAGTTCCTTAGCCGCGGATCACTCGAGCGCCTTAGTATATTCTACTTGACTACCTGTGTCGGTTTGCGGTACGGGTTGTATTTACCTGAAGCTTAGAAGATTTTCTTGGAAGTATGCTTGGGGTCAATCCCTTTGTCTGACGACTCTGGGTACTTTCATGTTTCAGAAGCTATGCGGATTTGCCTACATAACCTAAACCTACGCACTTAAACGAACTATTCCGTCAGTTCGCTGACCTTACGCGCCTTCGTCTCTCCATCGCAGTAATACAAGTACTGGAATATTAACCAGTTGTCCATCGTCTACGCCCTTCGGCTTCGCCTTAGGTCCCGACTGACCCTGAACCGATTATCGTTGTTCAGGAAACCTTAGTCTATCGGCGAACAGGTTTCTCGCCTGTTTTATCGTTACTTATGCCTACATTTGCTTTTCTAACCGCTCCAATAGCACTCACGTAACTTCTTCTACGCAGTTAGAATGCTCCCCTACCACTTAAATAAATTTAAGTCCAAAGCTTCGGTACTATTCTTGATGCCCGAGTATCGTCCACGCACGACCGCTCGACCAGTGAGCTGTTACGCACTCTTTAAATGAATGGCTGCTTCCAAGCAAACATCCTGGCTGTCAATGCAGTCGCACCACGTTATATCAACTTAGAATAGATTTGGGGACCTTAGCTGTTGGTCTGGGTTCTTTCCCTCTCGGCCCGTGACCTTAGCACCCCGGGCCTCACTGCAGCGTATATTTGACCAGCATTCGGAGTTTGTCTGGATTTGGTAGGATTTGACTCCCCCGCACCCAATCAGTAGCTCTACCTCTGTCAAACTCAACCGCCACGCTGTTCCTAAAAACATTTCGGGGAGTACGAGCTATTTCCCAGTTTGATTAGCCTTTCACCCCTACCCACAGATCATCCGGAAACTTTTCAACGTTTATCGGTTCGGTCCTCCAGTACCTGTTACGGCACCTTCAACCTGTCCATGGGTAGATCACAAGGTTTCGCGTCTACCCCCACTGACTGTACGCCCTATTCAGACTCGCTTTCGCTTCGGCTCCGCCCCTTAAGGGCTTAACCTTGCCAGTGAGGAGTAACTCGTAGGCTCATTATGCAAAAGGCACGCCGTCACAGAACAAGTCTGCTCCGACCGCTTGTAAGCACACGGTTTCAGGTTCTATTTCACTCCCCTGTTCGGGGTTCTTTTCACCTTTCCCTCACGGTACTGGTTCACTATCGGTCTCTCAGGAGTATTTAGCCTTACCAGATGGTGCTGGTGGATTCCCACAGGGCGTCTCCGACCCCGCGGTACTCAGGATACCACTATCATACCTTCGCTTTCGTCTACGCAGCTATCATGCGCTATGGCCGGGCTTCCCATCCCGTTCAACTTCACTATGGTACTCATATTGTGGTCCTACAACCCCCATATCGCCTTAACGATATAGGTTTGGGCTGTTTCCCTTTCGCTCGCCACTACTCAGGAAATCACTTTTGTTTTCTCTTCCTCTGCTTACTTAGATGTTTCAGTTCGGCAGGTTTGCGCTATTGCGACTGACCTTCAGTCAGTCAGGTTTCCCCATTCGGAAATCCACGGATTAATTCGTATGTGCCAATCCCCGTGGCTTATCGCAGCTTATCGCGTCCTTCATCGCCTCTGAGAGCCTAGGCATCCCCCGTGTGCTCTTATTTACTTTCTCTTATTGTAGATTGCTCTACCTGTTGTGTCATTATCCTCTCTCGGATAACTTCTTCCAATATGTCAAAGAACTATATTTGAACGTAAAACGTTCGATAATTAAAGTGGAGAATAACGGAGTCGAACCGTTGACCCCCTGCGTGCAAGGCAGGTGCTCTAGCCAGCTGAGCTAATCCCCCTTCTAAGATGTTTATGTAGTCCCGAGCAGATTTGAACTGCTGACCCCTACATTATCAGTGTAGTGCTCTAACCAACTGAGCTACGGGACTATCTATCAGTTCACCTTAACAACAGTGGCCGGAAACACCGACTCACATCCCTTCCAGGCTCTTTATCAAAGAAAATATTCATGTAGCGGTATTGGTCAACGGCCCAAGCCTCAGAAAGGAGGTATTCCAGCCGCACCTTCCGGTACGGCTACCTTGTTACGACTTAGCCCCAGTTATCGGTTTCACCCTAGGACGCTCCTTACGGTTACGTACTTCAGGCGCCCCCAACTTCCATGGCTTGACGGGCGGTGTGTACAAGGCCCGGGAACGTATTCACCGCGTCATTGCTGATACGCGATTACTAGCGAATCCAACTTCACGGGGTCGAGTTGCAGACCCCGATCCGAACTGTGAATGGCTTTACGAGATTGGCATCCTGTTGCCAGGTAGCTGCCCGCTGTACCATCCATTGTAGCACGTGTGTAGCCCCGGACGTAAGGGCCATGATGACTTGACGTCGTCCCCGCCTTCCTCACTACTTGCGTAGGCAGTCTCTTTAGAGTTCCCAGCTTAACCTGATGGCAACTAAAGATAGGGGTTGCGCTCGTTGCGGGACTTAACCCAACACCTCACGGCACGAGCTGACGACAACCATGCAGCACCTCGCAGCCGGCTCCGAAGAGCTGTACAGTTTCCCATACACTCCAACTGCGTTCTAGCCCAGGTAAGGTTCCTCGCGTATCATCGAATTAAACCACACGCTCCGCTGCTTGTGCGGGCCCCCGTCAATTCCTTTGAGTTTTAGCCTTGCGGCCGTAGTCCCCAGGCGGAGTACTTATCGCGTTTGCTTCGGTACCCCAGCCTCTTGCGAGTCTTGAACACCTAGCTGGCATCGTTTACGGCATGGACTACCGGGGTTTCTAATCCCGTTTGCTCCCCATGCTGTCGCGCTTTAGCGTCAGGTATGGCCCAGCGTGTCGCCTTCGCCACTGGTGTTCCTCCGGATCTCTACGCATTTCACCACTACACCCGGAATTCCACACGCCTCTACCGTCCTCTAGTTGTGCAGTCTCCGACGACCTTTCCCGGTT
>JBBRXZ010000126.1:0-3362 GCA_038238095.1 Saccharimonadales bacterium (SeqCode) | reverse complement strand
ATGCAGTATTTGCTGGCTGGCTCCTCGGGTTACCTCGGTGGTTAGGGGATTCTGAAGCATCCAAGGGTAGCGGTAGCCGTTTTGGCCTGGTGTCCCAGAGCCATTAGGGCTTCGGCCGGTTTCTTGCAATGCCTCATTAGTTGGTGGGTTTTCTCCCGCCATAAATCCAATCCTTATAAATTAACCACCCTTGTTCTCTCTGTGTGTTTCTGTTTAGTCTAGTATGACACTTATTATTAACAGTAGTCAATATATTATTTAACTCTTATGCATTTCCTGCAATGCCGGTTTTTTGTGCATGCTATGCTGAAACAATGAAAATTTTAGGGATCGAGACCAGCTGTGACGAGACAGCTGCCGCGGTGGTAGAAGACGGTAAGCACTTACTCAGCAACTCCGTTGCTTCCAGCATGGATCTCCATGTGCAATATGGTGGCGTTGTGCCGGAGATCGCGGCCAGGAGCCATATTGAGGTGATTATCCCTGTTATCCAGCAGGCCTTGGAGGATGCCGGCTGCACTTGGGACAATATAGATGGTATCGCCGTGACTTATGGCGCAGGGCTTGGCGGCAGTCTTTTGGTAGGTGTAATGACAGCTCGTACCCTTGCTATTACTCTGAGCAAGCCGCTGTATGCCATTAATCATGTCGAAGCCCATGTCTACGCGAACTTCCTGACAGGCACTTCCCTGCCCGATTATAAAATGCGTAAGAACCAGCTGGAATTTCCGATGTTAGCTATAATAGTTTCAGGCGGTCATAGCCAGCTTGTGTTATTCCGCGACCATTTTGATTACACCCTTCTAGGCCAGACCCAGGATGACGCCATCGGCGAAGCTTTCGATAAGGTAGCCAAGATGCTGGGACTTCCCTACCCTGGCGGTCCGTCAGTAGCTAAATTGGCCAAAAATGGCAATCCCCAGGCTTTCCATATACCTAAAGCTAAGATGGATGGATATAATTTTAGCTTTTCCGGACCCAAAACAGCCGTTTTACGCCTCGCGCAAGCTCAGATAGGTGAAAGTTACGACTTCCCTTCTATAAAGCTGCCTGAGCGCCTCTCCGAAGCCCAGAAGGCCAATATTGCCGCTAGCTTCCAGCGCACAGCCATCGAAACCATCGTCGACAAAGCCAAACTGGCTTACAAAGAGTATTCTCCTAAGAGCGTAGTGATAGGTGGCGGGGTAGCAGCCAACCAGGAGTTGCGACACCAATTAACCCAGGCACTTCCTTTGCCTATCGAATATCCCGACCTCAAACTTTGCACCGACAACGGCGCCATGGTCGCCACCCTGGGCTGCTTCAAAGCACTCCACAACCTACCTGCCGACGACCCTTACACTTTAAATATTCAACCCAACCTTAGCATGTAATACGCTTCGAGAAAACATAACCGCCTGATTAGAATAATCGAAATGCACAGGCTTAAGGTCAAACGTATTCAACAGGAGATTTTTTGCTCTCTCCCTCCGTGATATATCAATTAACCCATTTATTCCTAAGCTTAATACTCCATTCTTTGACATGGTCTGGCCCAGATTAACTAGTATAGCCATGGCTCTTTCTGGGGTGAAGTGAAATAGCAGATTGTTTGCAAAGACCAAGTCCGCTTCCCCTGTGAATGGCAAGGGCTCAGTCAGATCGTGTTCAGTAAATTTCACTTGATGTCCGTCACGTAAACGATTGGCGTCAGCTATTAAATAACACTGCGGAACAATATCTCGGCCACTCCTATCGTCCATTTCGTAAAATGTATCGAAACCCAATTCATGTAGCTCTTGTTGGCGCTGGTCCATATTAGCAAGAGCCCTTGATATAGTGTGCCGACCAGTCTTGGCGGCTTTGATAGCTAAGTGATTAATATCATAACCCTCTACAGCTAATCTGCCTTTATACCCAATTCTCTGTTGTATTGCTAACGAACTATCTATCTCCGCACCATCACTACAGCCTGCAAATATAACTCTCAAGTGCTCCGGATTAACTGACATCTCTGAAGCAAGCCCAAAGGCTTCTGGCAAGTAGGACCCAGCTGGAAATAAGTTCGTTGTCATAGGTACAAAATGGTTCGACTCCATATCTCTCTGGTCCGGAGCTAGTACTGGAATTGGTTTAGGCGGTGAGAACTCTTTCACGAAAGAATTATTATAGACTCCTAATGGCTATTCGTCAATTACCAACTCAAGTAATTTATCCACCCACCATACATCTTGCACACATCTAACCTAAGCTAGGAGGTGTGAAAGTGAGATACCGCAAGATGAGTGAAAAGCAACTACTGGTATATGGAGCCAGGATACGCCTGGGGTGGTTTCGGAAAGCTAATGAGTTAGGTAATGTGGCTGCGGCCTGCCGGTACTACGGGCTACCTAGACGCACGTACTACTACTGGCACAAACGTTGGCTTGCCAGTGGTAAACAGTTAACCAGCCTGTACGACCTACCAAGAACACCCAACAGTCACCCTAAGGATGCAGCTGAAGAAACCGTTAGTTTGGTGCTCCAACTCCGGTTTGGCATGCGGTATGGCGAAGATGCTCTGGCACATATTCTCGGCCGGGACTATGGCGTACAGGTCTCCGGCCACGGTGTTGGCAACATCCTCAAGCGAGCTGGCTTGCTGGAGAAACGTAAGAAAAAAGTTCGCACCAGTCGCCAGCTCAGCGACCGGCAGTACTATCCTGGTGAAGTTGGTCAGATGGATGTTAAGCACTGGAAACGTAAGGGCTACCAGTACGATCTCATAGATTGTGCTACTAGGATTAAATACAAGCGTATTTACCCGGGCTGGGATCCGCAGACAACCATTGACTTCCTAGAGCACGCCACACGGTTCTTTGAACCGGCGTTTACGTTCGCTGGCATTCAGACAGATAACGGCACTGAGTTTAGCTACGACCACTTCCCCCAGGTTAAACCAGGTACGCGCTGTCCTACCGAAGTGTGGCTGGAACAGCATGGCATTAAACATCTTCGTATTCCGTCAGCTTCACCGCATCTCAACGGCCGGATTGAACGACCGCACGGGGTCGACAAGTATCGCTACAAACGCTTGACCACTAACAGCCATGAGCTTAGAGAGCTACGGGAGTTTGCAATTGAAGACTGCCTTGACTACAACTTCTATCGTCCGCACAGTGCCTTGAGCATGATGACTCCAATTGAATACTTGCAAAGCCTTGACGGCTTTGCGCATGCTACAGTAAACACAAGTGTGCTAGATGTTTAGTGGGTCGACCATGAGCCATACTATGTTGATCACGTTCTACCAGGTATTCAACCTGCCGCTTAGCTCCCTCCTTGGCTTGCCTAATAACCTTGGGGCTAATTAAGAAACCTATCTCATCTTCACGGTTCCACCT
>JBBRXZ010000125.1:0-3501 GCA_038238095.1 Saccharimonadales bacterium (SeqCode) | reverse complement strand
GGCTTTTCGCAAGAACAGAGTACAAGGTGCTGCATGGTTGTCGTCAGCTCGTGCCGTGAGGTGTCGGGTTAAGTCCCATAACGAGCGCAACCCTTATTGTCAGTTGCTAACAGGTTAAGCTGAGGACTCTGGCGAGACTGCCACCGTAAGGTGTGAGGAAGGTGGGGATGACGTCAAATCAGCACGGCCCTTATGTCCAGGGCTACACACGTGTTACAATGGCCGATACAAAGGGCAGCTACCGGGCGACCGGATGCTAATCTCTAAAGTCGGTCTCAGTTCGGATCGAAGTCTGCAACCCGACTTCGTGAAGCTGGATTCGCTAGTAATCGCGCATCAGCCATGGCGCGGTGAATACGTTCCCGGGCCTTGTACACACCGCCCGTCAAACCATGGGAGTTGGGGGTACCTGAAGTATGTGACCGCGAGGAGCGTCCTAGGGTAAAACCAATGACTGGGGTTAAGTCGTAACAAGGTAGCCGTACCGGAAGGTGTGGCTGGAACACCTCCTTTCTGGAGAACTGTGCCCGACCGGATTTATACAAGATGAGATGTTAAAGTATATTTCTTAAGTAACAGCGTCTTCTTCCTTTTTAAAAAATATTAAAATTACGAATTGAGAATTAGGAATTACGAATTAGTAATTACGAATTACGGGATTTAGATTGTAAGTTATTGATTATAGGATATTCATAATTCATAATTCATAATTTAAACAAACAGTCCCGTAGCTCAGCTGGTTAGAGCGCTACACTGATAATGTAGAGGTCCCCAGTTCAAATCTGGGTGGGACTACCGCGAAAAGAATTACGAATCATCAATTACGAATTACGAATACAAGAACATTCATAATTCATAATTAGTCATTCATAATTGAATTGATTTCCGGGGGATTAGCTCAGTTGGCTAGAGCGCTTGATTTGCATTCAAGAGGTCAAGGGTTCGACTCCCTTATTCTCCACAATTTTTTGGACATCACAAGATATCTCCGGTTAAAAGACCGAAGAGAAGGGGTGAGGGAGAGAAGAGGAGAAAAAAATTGAAATACATTGAAATACTTAGAAATAAGTAGATAAATAATGAAAAACGTTCATTAAAAAGATTTAAATATAGGATCTAAAGATTTAGGATTTGTGATTTAACACGAGTTCAAAAATTACGAATCGGGGTTGGGCGAAGCCAAATCATAAATCATAAATCTCAAATTATAAATCAAAGGTTTGCCTGGAGGCGAAAGAAAAGAGATTAAGGTTCGATTCCTTAAAAATCTGCCTATCCGCGAGGATAAAGTTCATTGACATGCTGGAAGAAACAAAGTTTTAAAAGAAATGCGTAAAGGAGAAATCCGGTATCAGCAGTGATGTTGGTACCAAAGGCGAGAGAAAGTAATAAAGGGCGTACGGAGGATGCCTTGGCTCTTTGAGGCGAAGAAGGACGTGATAAGCTGCGAAAAGCTGCGGGGATGTGCAAATAACAGTTAATCCGCAGATATCCGAATGGGGCAACCCACCATGGCAACATGGTATCCGATTATATCGGAGGCAAACCCGGGGAACTGAAACATCTAATTACCCGGAGGAAAAGAAAACAATAGTGATTCCCTTAGTAGTGGCGATCGAACGGGGATCAGCCTAAACCAATATTGTTTCGGCAATGTTGGGGTTGTAGGGCTGCGATATACAAGATCTGCAAGGAAGTAGAAATGTTCTGGAAAGACATATCAGAGAGGGTGAAAATCCCGTACACGTAACAAGCAGTGAGTTAGCAGTACCCTGAGTAGGGCGGGACACGAGAAATCCTGTCTGAAGCAGCCGGGACCATCCGGTAAGGCTAAATACTACAAAGAGACCGATAGTGAACCAGTACTGTGAAGGAAAGGTGAAAAGAACCCCGAACAGGGGAGTGAAATAGTTCCTGAAACCGTACGCTTACAAGCGGTCGGAGCCCTTTAGTGGGGTGACGGCGTGCCTTTTGCATAATGAGCCTACGAGTTACTCCTCACTGGCAAGGTTAAGTGATTCAGTCACGGAGCCGGAGCGAAAGCGAGTCTGAATAGGGCGCCATAGTCAGTGGGGGTAGACGCGAAACCTTGTGATCTACCCATGATCAGGTTGAAGGTCCGGTAACACGGACTGGAGGACCGAACCAGGGAGCGTTGAAAAGCTCTTGGATGAATTGTGGGTAGGGGTGAAAGGCTAATCAAACTGGGAAATAGCTCGTACTCCCCGAAATGCATTTAGGTGCAGCCTCGGTTACGAGTCTTATAGAGGTAGAGCTACTGATTGGATGCGAGGGCTTCACCGCCTATCAACTCCAGACAAACTCCGAATGCTATAAGATGCTCACCGGGAGTGAGGGCGCGGGTGCTAAGGTCCGCGTCCGAGAGGAAAAGAATCCGGACCATCAGCTAAGGTCCCCAAGTGTATGTTAAGTTGAACTAACGAGGTCTGATTGCAGAGACAGCTAGGATGTTGGCTTGGAAGCAGCCATTCATTTAAAGAGTGCGTAACAGCTCACTAGTCGAGCGATCGGGCATGGATAATAATCGGGCATCAAACATACCACCGAAGCTATGGATTATACATTTATTTGTATACTGGTAGGGGAGCATTCCACTCTGCGTCGAAGGTGTGTCGTGAGGCATGCTGGAGCGTGTGGAAAAGCAAATGTAGGCATAAGTAACGATAAAGGGGGAGAGTAACCCCCTCGCCGATAGACTAAGGTTTCCTGATCAATGCTAATCAGATCAGGGTAAGTCGGGACCTAAGGATAAGCCGAAAGGTGATTTCGATGGAAAACCGGTTAATATTCCGGTACTTTTTGGTACTGCGAAGTGGGGACGGAGTGATGAAAGATCCGCGTGCTGACGGAATAGCACGTTGAAGGGCGTAGGTAATGAGAAGAGTAGGTAAATCCGCTTTTTGAGCCGAAACCCGATAGTACCGAGAGCCTTCGGGCAATCGGATAGTGATCCTAAGGGCTTCCAAGAAAATCCGCTAAGCTATAGGTACCAAAGACTCGTACCACAAACCGACACAGGTAGTCAAGGAGAGAATCCTGAGGCGCTCGAGTGAATCATGGCTAAGGAACTAGGCAAAATCGCCCCGTAACTTCGGGAGAAGGGGCACCCTCAGCAATGGGGGTCGCAGAAAATTGGTCCAGGCGACTGTTTATCAAAAACACAGGGCTATGCTAAATCGGAAGATGATGTATATGGCCTGACACCTGCCCGGTGCCGGAAGGTTAAGAGGGGATGTTATTCGCAAGAAGAAGCATTGAATTGAAGCCCCGGTAAACGGCGGCCGTAACTATAACGGTCCTAAGGTAGCGAAATTCCTTGTCGGGTAAGTTCCGACCTGCACGAATGGTGTAACGATCTGGATACTGTCTCAGCCATGAGCTCGGTGAAATTGTAGTAGCGGTGAAGATGCCGCTTACCCGCAACGGGACGGAAAGACCCCGTGAACCTTTACTGCAACTTCACATTGGTTTTGGGTAAGT
>JBBRXZ010000124.1:0-3520 GCA_038238095.1 Saccharimonadales bacterium (SeqCode) | reverse complement strand
CACCAACCCATGCCGTGATTCACGCTAAACTAATGAGCGTTATTGAGACCCTGAGACTAGAAGACGGAGACTTTGTTGCTAACTTACAGCAACTAATCCAGGCCGGTATTGCTGGCAATGTTCATGACAGTGGATAGTTACAGTCATAATATATTCTAAACGAGTCCTATACAATAATGGCATGATCACAGACTTGAGGCTTCAGCACTTCCGTTCCTATAGCGACGATTCTTTTGAGCTCAGCCCTAGTGTAAATATCATTGTTGGGCCTAATGCCAGCGGTAAAACCAATCTGTTAGAGGCCATACTGGTATTGGCCCGTGGCAATTCATACCGCGCCAGCGACAGCGAACTGGTCCAGTTTGACCAGCCGTGGGCCCGTCTGGATGGCCACAGCGCCACCAGCGCCGAGCGGACGGTAAAAATTGTTGCCAAACCGGACCAAAACAAAACCTATGACAAAACCTACAACCTGGACGGCAAAACATATAAGCGTCTGAGCCTCATGCACAGCCTGCCCGTGGTGCTGTTCGAGCCAACTCATCTGCAACTGTTCGGCGGTAGCCCGGAGCGCCGCCGCGACTACCTGGATGACCTGCTGGAGCAAACCATCCCCGGTTACGGCACCACCAGGCGGCAATACAGGCGGGCCTTAGCCCAGCGTAACGCTCTTTTAAAACGGCCTGGAAATGTATCCGACGCCCAACTATTCCCCTGGAGTATCCGCCTCAGCCAGCTGGCTGGCGTGGTAGTACGGGCCCGAAGCGAATTAGTAAATAGAATCAACGCCGATATTACCGCCCTCTACCGTGAGTTAGCCCAGGCTAACACGGCAGTAAGCGCCAGCTACTTGAGCCGCTGGCCAGTCGAAACGTACGAAAGCCAGTTGCTCAAAAACCTCGAGATCAATCTGGCTGATGACCACCTGCGCGGCTTTACCAGCAGCGGCCCCCACCGTGAAGATATGATAGTATCCTTTGATGCCCACCCCGTGCAGCAAACCGCTTCCCGCGGCGAGGTCCGCACGGCCGTCCTGGCTCTAAAAATCCTTGAACTCAAAATCATCGAAGCCGCCCGCGGCGCTACCCCCCTCTTATTACTCGATGACGTCTTCAGCGAACTAGACGGCCGCAGACGCCACGCCCTCACCGACTACTTGGCACCTTACCAAACCTTCCTAACCACCACTGATGCCGACCTCGTTCTCCAGCACTTCACCGCCAGCTGCCACGTCATCCCGCTGAGCTGAATCAACAACCTCATGCAATAAAGTTTACATCGTGGCCGGAGCCAAGCAGGCCCGAGCCACCTACCTGGTGTCATATAACACCCGCCATTTCCAAGCCGATAAACTCAGGCAGGACTTCCACCTAATCCTAATGACCCCCGGAACCTTTCTGCAGTATCGGCGGAGTTTGTAGTCGACTGGTGAAAAGTCCACAATCTTGTAAAAACGTATATCGACACTATGCATTTTAGTAGTAAAATGTATAGCATGATAGCTAGAATTGTTAAAAACCAGATAGATGCCTATCTGAATAGTAAAGATTATAAGATCTGTTTTGTCTGGGGGCCAAGGCGCAGCGGCAAAACAACAATACTTACGAAGCTTTCTGGCGAGTTGTCAGCCCCGGTATTCAATTTTGATCTTATATCCGACAGACAGATTTTCACACCTACCAAGGAAGCCCTTAGCAAGATCGCCGCCGAGCATCCTGTCATTCTGATCGATGAAGTCCAGAGCTATCCGGAGAGCACGGTCGCGCTCAAAATCCTGCACGATATTTTCAAGGTAAAAATAGTTGCCACCGGCAGTAGCGAACTACGGCAGAAGTCGCAGGATTTTGATAGCCTGGCCGGAAGATTCATCGAACACTTTTGCCTACCGCTGGCTACCCAGGAAATCAGCGAGCACGTTAATGTCAAGAAATATGAAAGAAAGGAATTTGAAGCCGGTCTACAGGACAGCCTGCAAATATACGGTGCCTATCCTGAGGTGTACTCGAATAAATCTCTCACGGAATCACAAAAAGTCGACGTGCTGCAAAACATTCTCGACACCTACGTACTAAAAGACGTCACCAACATCTATGATCTTAAGAACGAAAAGCTGGCTAAAGACATCCTGACCAAAGTAGCGCTGCAAATTGGCTCAGAGGTATCGGTGCGCGAAATCGCCAACAGTTTGCAGGCCAATGCCTCCACGGTTGCCAGCTACATCGAGATCTTTATCAAAAACTACATCCTAATCCCGCTGCCTTCTTTCAAGACCAATGCTCGGCGGGCAGTATCACAGAACCGCAAGCTCTATTTTTACGACCTAGGCATTCGCAACATGCTGATAAGGGACTTTCGATCGCTCGATTTACGTCCGGACAGGGGCGGCGTGTTCGAAAACTTTATTGTCTCGGAACTAGAAAAGAAGCGTCGCAATAACAAAGCCCAGCAAACAATGTATTTTTACCGGGAATACTCCGGGAAAGAAGTCGATATCGTACTCGAGGATTACCAGAAAAATTATCAATGTCTGGAGATAAAGAGCGGCACTAAGCAGCAGGCCAAGGACGTATTTCCGTTACCACACAGCCTAGAGGTAGTTCACCCCGTAAACTACTTCAGGGCTATAGAGGGCCTCTTAGGATCTGCTACCAGTCAGTGAATTGCATGAAACTGTCCAAAAACAGTTCGCCGACTACGTGCTAGACCCACACGATGCCCACATCGTGTCCGGAGCCCAGCAGGCCCGCGCCACATCTGTTATGGAGTATAATAGACCCGAAAGACAATGTAAGCTATGACTGATATGACCGAATGGAATATTGTTTTCTATACCACTGCTAACAGAACCAGTCCTGTCACTGATTTCATCGATGGCCTTGACGAAAGAGCTCAAGCCAAAATCATTAACACCGTCCGGCTACTCAGGGGGTATGGTGTACGGCTCGGCGGCTCACACGCTAAGAAACTGACGGGCACCGAAGTATGGGAACTCCGTATTTTAGGCAGCGATAGCATCAGAATATTCTACGTAGCCATAGAACAGAAAACTTTCTTGTTTTTACACGGATTCAAGAAGAAAACCAAGAAGATCCCAACCAAAGAGTTGAAACTAGCCGTTGACCGGCTTCGTGAGTATCGCGCATGAACATAAGCCGTCCTTGCAAAATATAGCAGAACTGTGATATTGTCTTAGTATGAAAAAGAATAATAGCACCATTACGTGGGATGATTACGAGCACAAGCTTCTCCGAAACCCTGCCGTACGCAAGGAACTCAAGGAGACAGGGCTAGAGTATGAAATCGCCCGGGCAATAATCGAGGCACGCCTAAGTAAAGGTTTTACGCAGAAAGAGCTGGCCGCCGCATTACACACCAAGCAGTCAGTTATCTCACGAGTCGAGAATGCCAAAACAATGCCCTCCCTGGCTTTTCTGAAGCGCCTAGCGGATGTACTTGGTGTGTCTTTGCAGGTTCAGCTTAAGGCATAAATTTGAGCTCAGTAACGTGGTGGGGGACTAAT
>JBBRXZ010000123.1:0-3528 GCA_038238095.1 Saccharimonadales bacterium (SeqCode) | reverse complement strand
TGGGAACACGCTTACTACCTGGACTATACCTACAAGCGCGGCGACTACATTAAAGCCTGGTGGCACGTCGTCAACTGGCCCGAAGTCCAAAACAGATTCGAAACCACCCTAAAGTAACCATCCTCGGTCTTGTTAAGTTTAAATGTGCACCAGATAATTCGCGCCTCAATAAAGTCTGAACCACCCCACACTTTACGTTTAAGCCATTGCTGACAGGGGTAGATTAAAAGTAGTAAATTCAGCACAAGCAGGACCTAACAGAGGTAACCATTTGCGTTTTTACGAAGTGTGGGGTGGTTCAGCAATAAAGTCTAGACACTTGTAACATATTGTGTTAAAATTTCAAAAAGCTGATATTTAATAGTTTTTTAATATTTGTGTGTAATGATGAGGAGCATGCAGTTACTGCCCAAAATCCTACTAGTCGAAGATGATTGTAATATAGCTAGTGCCTTAGCACAGGTTCTTCAAAGCAATTATGATGTGGACATCGTCTCAACCGGACGACTGGCCCTCTACAAAGCCGACTGTGAACATTATGACATTATCGTGTTAGACCTAAGTCTGCCGGATATGTCTGGCGCTGCAATCTGCCAGTTGCTAAGAGAACGCAGTGTCCGCATGCCGATATTAGTTCTAACGGGTGATAGTAACGTTTTATCAAAGATCAACCTGCTAGACAATGGCGCCAATGATTATCTGACCAAACCGTTCAGTCTAGGTGAGCTTAAAGCGCGCTTGCGAGCTCTAAAACGAGCCAGTACCCAACCGCCTCTGCCAATTAGTCAATTGTCCATCAGCGGCGTGCTACTTGATCGTCAAACCTATCAAGTTAGTCGGGAAGGTATAAACATAGCATTGAGGCGCAAGGAATTCGCACTGCTGGAGTGCCTAATGGAAAATGCCGGCTCAGTAGTTACCCGTGAGGTTTTGATCCGATATGCTTGGCAAGGCAGTGATGAGCTCTGGACAAACACCGTGGACGTACATATTAAATATCTGCGTGATAAGATCGACCGGCCTTTCGATAAACCGTTGATCAAAACTGTGCATGGTTTGGGCTACAAACTTGAACCCAAACTATAATATGACCCCTCGTAAGCGCATATACCGGTTAATATATAAACCTTTTTGCCGAGTTATTGGCTCAAAGCAACGTGAGTTTATTGTTAATGTTCTGTTCTTCAGCCTGGCTTTATTTACCTGCCTAAAGTTGCTATCTTCAACCATACACTATCAACCTGTGTTATTTGATCAAGAAGAAGACGCATTAGTTGCTAATGGCATTCTTCTATTTATAGTTCTGGGGCTATGGCATTTTTCCAGACGTCGCGGCCAGGTCCATAGGCTTCGGGTTATGGAGCTACAGCGGTTTGCCGAGTTCGGCCGATTAAACGCCAACCTGCTCCATGACATAGCCAACCCTTTGACTGCTGCTTCTCTCAATCTTGAAAATTATGGCAATCAACATTCATTACCAGTCATACAAGCCCGAAAAAACTTGCAACAGCTGAAGCGCTATCTGGAAGCAGCTCGCCAACAACTTAAAACAGAGGGTACCCTGAGTAATTTTTCCGTGCAAGATGAGTTGCAGCAAATAGTACGCACCATGACCCCCCTGGCTCAGCGTGCCGGGGTCAAGCTAAGGATTGAACAAAGCGGTAACTATAAGTTGTATGGTGACTCTGTAAAATTCAACCAATTGGTAGCTAACCTGATAACCAACGCTATTGATGCCTATGCGAATACTCCTCCAACGATCAACGCAAAACATGTTGCTGTAACCGTCAACCAAAGCGGCCGGTGGCTGAAACTGCAGGTTACCGATTGGGGCAAAGGTATTAACGCCCTGGAATTTCCACAGCTGTTTGAACCGTTTTACACTACCAAATACCAAACGGATCATGACCTCGGTATTGGCCTATCGATTGTTAAACAATATGTTACGGCTGATTTTGGCGGCTCAATCAAAGTGAGCAGTTCGCATCGCCGTGGCACTAAATTTACAGTTAAACTACGCTATCGACCATTCGAGCAACATGCTTTTCATAGGCAATATAGATTTAGACAGATTATCTCTCAAGGTGACATTGTAAAAATGCTTACAGCCAGAATTAGTCTAAGTAGTATACTTTTTATGAATATCATTTCTAAGATACACATCACTAAATAAAGGCGGTACTAGTTTGAATAATTACATATTTGATACTGGTTCAAAGCAAATCCAAGGGTCGCATACACTACTGCTCGGCCCGCCGTTGTTTATCATATCGCTGTTCTGTTTCGGCTTAGTACTAGTGCAACCGACCCCGCCGCCGCAGATCCGAAAAACCGCTTCACGTCAATCTGCTGCACAATCTGTTAAACAAGGCCATGCCCAGCCCAAATCGCAGATTTCTCACATAAGTAACGCCGACATACCCAAGGTCGCGGCAGAACCGGCAGCCCCTACTCCTGCCCCACCTCCCAAGCCGGCGGCTTCCATAACATCCAGCCCTCAAGCATCAAATGCTTCCCTAACCAGCCTTCAGTCGGCTAAGCCAAACAATCAAACCAAGCCTGCCGGTGTCAATCTCGAAATACCCAAACCACATGTCGCACCAATTATAAATAGTCTTGGTAAAACTATTAGGTAAACATAAAAAGAGCTATAAGCAACAGCCGGCATAGGCGCTAATTTTTAAATTTTTGTTGATTTTTTAACCCTCCGCCAGGCTTCAATAGCAGCGTGATTGCCGCTTAGCAGTACTTTAGGGACTTTTAGGCCTTTATAATCTTCCGGGCGGGTGTACTGAGGAAACTCTACAGCTACGTCATCAGCTTGGAAAGACTCAATTTCGGCTGAAGTTTCGCCCCCAAGCACGCCGGGTAGTAGACGTACCACGGAATCAATAATAACCATTGCCGGTAGCTCCCCACCGGTCAGCACATAATTACCGATGCAAAAGCTTGCGTCAACCCATTTAGTAATCCGTTCATCATAGCCCTCGTAACGCGGACAGATAATAATTAATCCCTTACCATCAACGGCTAAACGCTTGGCATCAGATTGCTTATAAAGTTTACCGCGCGGTGTCGGCAGAATGACGCGCGCTGTCGGATCAGCCTTTTTAGCCTGCTCGATCGCCGCCACTACCGGCTCCGGTTTTAGCAACATCCCGTCGCCGCCTCCATAAGGGGTATCGTCAACCTGCTTACGGAGCCCTAGACCAAAATCACGCAGATTAATAAACTTATAGGCAACTAAGCCTTTAGTTTGGGCCTTCCAGAGCATACTATTGCCCAAAACACCGGTGAACATATCGGGAAACAGGGTAATAATCTGAATTGTCATCTATTTAATTGTAGCAAAACTAAAACAACTCCTTAGCTAAGGAGTTGTTTTATCACATAAAGCTCCCATCTGTTGATGGCTCGCATTGAGCTTTGGAATATTTTTGTTTTGAATTTTCGTCGCAATGACTACATGCTACTATACTTGACTAAACCAATTTTCTACAAGCATAAATGTAAGCTTCACAACACTAG
>JBBRXZ010000122.1:0-3566 GCA_038238095.1 Saccharimonadales bacterium (SeqCode) | reverse complement strand
GGGGAGAAGAAAGTCCAATAGATAGTTCCAGTTGTAAAGGTAGCTGAACGGTTATCAAAGCGTGGGGCAACATCAATTACCTGATTGGAGATTTCAAAAGTTGCAGAAACATGCTCTACTAGAGCAACTGTTCCGTTAGCGTTTTGAATAGTAACTGTGCGGTCAACAGTAGGATCTTCTACAGTCAACGTAGTTTCAAATGCGTCTGCGGTAGCGCCTTCAAAGACAATGCTAGAGGCTAGGTTTAAACCAGAGAACGTTGGCGCAGTAACTGAACCACCAAGGGCTACAACGTCAGTACCAATAGTAATGCTGTCATTATCTAACTTAGCGTTAGTGACATTCCCATCAACAATCTTTGCAGTTGTTACTGTGCCATCGGTAGGTGTTCGTTCGTCCGATAACCTAGCGTCGCTAGTAGTTACTAGTAACACCCAGTTACCAGCGTGTGCATAATAAGCACTTCCCGTGCTGTGCACGTGAGCAAACATTCCGTGATTATCCCCCGCTGGAGGTAGATCTGCAAAAGCATTATAAACTTGCCATTCAATTCCAGATTGACTATTAATCTTGTTAATGCCAATAACTGCTTCGGTAGATGTTCCAGTATTAGTAATTGGACCAGTTACAGATACAACACCCGTAGACCCTGTAGCGCCAGTAGGCCCAGTTACAAAAGAATCAGCACCAGTTGCGCCTGTAGGACCAGTATCTCCAGATAAACCAGTTGGCCCAGTTACAGTTGAGTTTGCTCCCGTAGCTCCCGTAGCTCCCGTTGGCCCAGTCGGACCTGTAGATCCAAGTGGCCCAGTTACAGTTGAGTTTGCTCCCGTAGCTCCTGTTGGCCCAGTCGGCCCGGTTGGTCCAGTTGGTCCAGTAGCACCAGTTGGGCCCGTAGGTCCAGTTGATCCGCGTGGAATTGTAAAGTTTAAAATACCCGCAGTAGATGTACCCGAGTTAGTAACAGATGCGTTATCGCCAGCAGCAGATGTAGTTGTTGTACCAACAGCCAAAGAACCAGCAGGGCCAGTTGTACCAGAAGAATATTGAAGAGTGCTCCAGTTGTTAGCGCCGTTACCAACTTTATATTTACCAGTGTCGGTTTCAAGACCTAGCTCACCAATAGCAAGTAGTGGGTTAGCAGAAGTCCACTCAGCAGCTGTGCTTCGTCTGAACTGAATTCTTACAGCCATTTAATCTCCGTTCACATCTCCGCCGTCAATTGTTGCACTTCCACCGTAGGTAGCGGTGGCTGTACCACCATCAACATTTTGAAAAATAGGACCAGTTGGCCCAATGACTCCTTGTGGCCCCGTGGAACCTGTTGATCCAGTAGGGCCCGTTGCTCCGTTTAAACCATTAGTACCAGAAGGTCCCGTAGGACCTGTAGGTCCAATTGGACCGTTGGCTAATACCGTGCGCCAAACAAAACCATCCCAATACCAGCGTTGATCTCCTACTACAAAGGGATTAGACGGATTATAACCCGTAGGGTCATCTGGAAAGTCGATTGGCATGTGTTTAGTTTATTGGTAAAGACACATATCTTCAGGCTCTACCCACTCTAAAGTTGGCTCGTTCCACGAATACCTTGCGCCATCTGTTACTCCTATATTACCGAGCAGCAATTTCCTCGGCAGTTAAGCCTAGCGCAAGCAACTTAGCGTCACCTCTTGCTTTAGCCTCTGCCTTAGCAGTTGCTTCGGCTTCTTGTTCTGCCTTTTCAATCGCGTAAGCAGCAGCGTCAACTTCTCGCTGTTCCATTTCTGCATCGGTGAGTTCTATTTCTAGCACTTCACCAGTTGTGCAGTTTACGCTTATTCTTGTTGGGTGTGTCATTATTGCTCCTTATGTTGATTTGATTCCGTAGAGGGTGAAGGTTGAGTTTTGAACAAAATTCCAACCACCTGAAGGTATAAGTTTTATTGAAGTTATGGCAGCGGTACTACTCCATAAATTAGCACCAAGGTTAAGCCACCAATCATAAGTTTCACCTCTATTAGATTCTGATACTCCATCTATGCTTACTGATTTATTGTTTGCTTCAGCGTAATTTGGAATATACATTTCTGAATTAGCAAAAGTAGATGCTGTGTTTATTGCTGAAGGCATATTTCCTAACAATATGTCGGTACGAGTTTGAGAAGTCACGCTTCCAGTACCCCCAAACCCCCGTAGGTTTCTTTGAGTTTGGTTAGTATATAAATCATTAAAACTGACATATACATCCGTTACTGCAAAATCTGTTTGATTTGACCTAACACTGATTACCAACTTCAAGTCAGTAAAAGTCGCAGGAATACTAGAGAAGACAGCGTCAGCAGCACCACCTGAACCGACTGTAATTGTCGTACCGATTTGTACAAATGTAGTAGCCATTATGCTGCCTTAATTCCGTAGAGGGTAAAGGTTGAGCCAATTGCAAAAGTAGTTGCTGACGAAGTTAAAAGAATTGTGTTGATTGCGGCGGTACTTCTCCATAATCCAACTTCAGCAGAAACTTCACTATCGGGTGACAACACAGTACTTGCCCTTAGTAAGCAAGTCTTAAAAGTTGTTGTGTTAGAATAATTCATAATGTTAAAGGTCACGATATTAGGTGCTAATACACCACCAATTTGCCAAAGGTTGAAGAGGTAAGAATAATTGCTAAAGTTGTTGCTTCCTATAGAGTTGCCTGTCCAGGCGAACACGCCAGTTTTAGAGTAGTTTGTTGCCGAGTCTGAATTAAAAGTTAAGCGTACAGTATTACCTAGCGTAGTCGGAATATAGTTAGCAACTAAAACCAAATCTGTATATTCCCCTGAGATAGAATTGAAAGTTAGGGAACTAGCAGCACTCCCAAGTGTCTGAGACGCTAGCGGTTCATAAGTCTTACCAGCAGGCATTAGATTCCCCTTTCAAAGTTAATTGTCATTGTCAGCCTTTTATTCCGTAGAGTGCGAAGTGGGAGTATTGCATATAGTTTCCCGCGTTTATAGTTAAATCTATGCTATTGACGGCTGCGGTACTACGCCAATTTCCAGAGTTGAGGAACATCGACCCAACGGAATTAGCATTATACCCTGATAAACTCCTTATTGTTTTGAATTTGTTTGTATTTGCGTAATCTAATATGTCCGTAACCGATGGGGAAAAACAAGATGCTAGATTCCCGTCTGCTAAAATTGTACGAAATATTATATACCCTTGTGTCGCACCAGAATCAGCGCCAGGAGAAGTCCCATATCCATAAAGTCTATGCCAAGAATAATTGGTTGCTGTGTCTGAATTGAATCGCAGTAGTCCTGAAACGTCACTTGCACCACCAGTAGAAGAACGAGCAATTCCTCTAATCTGCAAGTGCTTATAAGTTGATGGAATAGACGAGAACGTAATAGTTGAACTACCACCAGAGCCAACACTCACCGTAGCAATAGACTCATAATCACCAACGGCAACGGCAGATAATCTAGATGAAGCAACAATTCCAAGAATAGGCATTAGGCGATGTCTCCAATTACTGTAAAGACTCCAGCCGCCGTGCAAATAATTGTTGCCGCTGAGTATCTTGCTCGCAGTATTGG
>JBBRXZ010000121.1:0-3690 GCA_038238095.1 Saccharimonadales bacterium (SeqCode) | reverse complement strand
TGTTCCGTGAGATGTGTGTAGTTTTTTTCATGTCAGCTTGCTCCCATTATTACTAGTCTTGCAAGTATATGCCATAAGGGTGTCCGGCTTCAAAACCGCATTTCGCATAGCTAGTGTCCGGCTTCATTTCCGCATTCGGGAAAGGAGTTGAAACATGGCTAAAATACCAGAAAGTGAACGCTTAAGTAGAAAAGCACTAATTGACGAACGTCTGAGTCGTGACCCGTTAAACAGTGGTCAAGAAATCTTAGACCATCTGGGTGCAAGGTTGAAGCGAAACGGAAGTCTTAATGTGCATCCTACGAAAGCTCCGCATGGAGGCGACCTAATGATCGCTTATTACCGGCTTAGACGTGATGTGGAAATATATGCTCCGGGTGCGGCTATGCCTCCTGAACATGACCGCGAAGATGCTGATGCGCATCGCTGGAGAGTCAAGGATGTACATGAGCCTGATAGTAGACATCTGCGTACCCTGGATTTAGGAGGTTGTGCAGTTGCTCTAGCAGATATTGTAACTGTTCTTCCTGGCGAAGTTGCAGAGTGGGCTGTACAGACTCACGAAAAACTTGCAAATAATACGTTGGCACGCATTGGTAAGCAGGTGGTTAAAGGTGCCGATCAACCAATAATAGTGCCTGACACAGTACATGCATTTTTTGCTGACCTAGATCAGGCTTACACTGCTATGGCACAGCCCCTAGGAAGTTAACAGTCGAAATTTTTAGTGTTAATATTTGTGATCTTGGATTTCGCTAGCTAAATCTATTTTCTTATGAGCAATGTGTAGGCGCATGTTGCTCATTTGGTGTTCGTCTGTAAAGTGGTGCATATCTGACGGAAATGTTACGGGGTTTTGTATTTTCTCTGGCCGTAATAGTATTCATAATTACGCTCTGTTCTTAAAATGTTTACAAAATATATTAGATTTTTGGTGTTGAGCGACGAGCGAACTGATTAAAAGCAATGTTTACTGGACGAATTCTGTCACCCCATCTCACCCTATAAAGATCTTGATGTAAATCTAGCAGCGCACGTTCGTCTTGTGGATTAGTTGCGTCACCGGGAAAGATAGTTGCGCCTTGTAAGAACTCATATTTTGTTGTCCCACGACGTATATCTTCTCTTACTACTAATTCTTCGCCGCCGTCAAAATAATGTCGGCTTTCTGATTTCATTTCTGATCTAGGCTGCCCTGGTACTCTTGGTCTAGTCCAGGGGTTAGCGATCAATATACCGCAGGTTTTTATTTGACGTGTCGTGTCGAAGGACTCATACACCAGATGATAGTTTAGGGGGGTGCTTGGTTGGAGGTTGGCATCAATTAAATGTAATACCTCAACGTTGCGCTGGTCACCCAGTGTGCGGCTTAATACAAAATCTAAATTATCATGGATTAATCTTTGCACAGTATCATGAAAAAATTCAGATATCGACACAGGGGGTTGATTAATAGTTTCACCGTGTGCTGCCACCATAACTGAACTAGCTATTCCCTATTTACTCGGCGAGGGCGTAGGTGGCTTTGGCGACGCGTTTGAATTGCGGTTTGCCCTGCAGGTTTAAGAGAATGGTGGTTTCTTTGACGAAGCGGTTTTTGAGGACGCGCTCGACGATTTCATCCCGGTGCAGTGGTTTGTTAGCTTGTTTTAAAACATCGCTTATGATGTCGGCGACAGTGCCCTTTTCGTAGCCCCACTCCTTGAGGGCATAGATGCCCCGGCCGATTAAAACAAAGCGCTTGTCTTTAATAAGTTCGTTGTGAATGGCTTGGGTGGTGACGTCCTTGCGCTTAAAGTCGCTATCTTTGATAGCCTCGGCAATTTCATTAAAGTGCAGGTGCTTACCGTGCTCTTTTAGGATAACGTAAATTTTGTCGCGGATGTTCTTGGGGTTGACCATTGGCCACTTAATAAGTCCCCATCGGTCATTGAGGGTAGCAAGCTGCTTTGAGGCACTTGCTAGTGCGGCAGTTTCCTGGGCGCTGCCTATGCCGGCGGCTTTAGCGATCTGGTCTATAGTTTGCGGCTCGCCAATTTGTTTAATACTGTCAACTAATTTACTAACATTGGCTTTTATAGCCTTTTCGTCATGAAAAGCTTTGGCCCCAACACTATAGTAAAAGTTATCATCTTCCAGTACGGTAGCCAGTTCCGGGGAAAGTTGGCTCAAAAATGCCACACGAGCCTGCTCTTCACGGTTGGGAGCGCTGCTCAGCTGGGCCGTTAATACGCTGACGCGGGCCACCTCACCGGAAGTCTTCAGCAATTCCAATAGTTTGGTTTGAAAATCGGTGATGTGCGGTAGTTCGCCCTGCTCTGCCGTACCGCGCAGCTTGGTAACGACGGATTTTTCCAACTGGCGGACTCGTTCGCGGGTAATACCCAACATCTCACCAATCTGTTCCAACGTTTCCTTACGGTCAAACAAACCAAAGCGGCGGCTAACGATTTCACGCTCCCGCTCCCGCTCAATAGTGGCGAGTATATCAGTAACCAGTTTTTCGGTTGTTAATTCGGTATCTGTTACAGTCTGATTCATATTTAGTATGCTTCCCTTGTTATATAGAACAATTGATAGTATTATAAAACTATAATTTTTAAAAGTCAACACATATTGTTGTTTATAACTTATTGTAGCACAAACCTGACAACATTACTCAGTCTATGTTGTAAAAATACTACCAAGCCACCGGTTTTACTGAGGGGCAAAAAAACAGTTATGGCTTTTTGACTTTTGCAGTGGGCTTATAACCACGCGATCTTCCCTGTTTTTTGACTGGAGCCGTTGCTAGTATATCTTTAGCCTCAACTTCTGTTAACTTAGCGGGATCTTGACTTTTAGCGATGCGGGCATTTTTCTTGCCGTCTGTTACGTAGGGGCCGTAAGGGCCATTTAGTATTTTAAGGCCGCTGGCGAATTCCTGGATATGCTTTGCAGCATCTTTGATCAGCTTGGCTTCATATAATTCCAGCGCCTCGGCCAAGGTGACATTACGGGGGTCAAGCGGTTTGATTGATACGAATGTCTTGTCGACTTGGATGTAGGGTCCAAACCGGCCGATGTTAGCTCTTATCTCCTGACCATCCTGTGTCTTTCCCACCAATCGGGGCAGTTTGAACATTTCCAGGGCTTGCTGCAGCGTAACGGTATCAATAGTGCTGTCAGCCGGCATCGGTGCAAAGGCTGGCTTTTTGTCCTCGTCGGTTATGTCGCCTTTCAGCAGCATTGGGCCGTAGCGGCCAAAGCGGGCGAAGATCGGTTCTCCGCTCCCCGGATCAATGCCAAGCTCCCTGGCCTGCGAGACTTCCTGGCGTGATATATCAGCGGACTTCTCTACCAGAGGATGAAAATCCTTATAAAAATTACTAATCATTTTCTCCCAGGTCTCTTTACCGTGAGCGATGTTGTCGAAGTCGGCTTCGACGCGGGCCGTAAAGTCATAGTCCACGATGGACGGAAAGTATTTGACGAGAAAATCAGTTACAACATCGGCAATGCCCGTTGGCAATAATTTACCTCTGTCAGCTCCGGTGATCACATTGTTTTTTTCGAGTATAACCTTACCCTGCTTTAAAGTAAGTTCCCTGACCTCGCGTTCGGTACCTTCCAGATCGGTCTTCTCGACGTAACCCCGGGTCTGAATGGTCGAAATAGTTGGGGCGTAGGTACTCGGGCGGCCAATACCCA
>JBBRXZ010000120.1:0-3702 GCA_038238095.1 Saccharimonadales bacterium (SeqCode) | reverse complement strand
TTACGCTAAAAGCATCTGGGGATTTATGACAAGAATAGCCACAAAGTTGACTGCTCACTCCGTTGGCATGATGGTAAACATCATCCACGGGAGGCCAGCCTTACAGCTGGCAGCCCTGGGGGTTTAACTAGCACAAAGCGTCTATTAATGAGTGTTGCCCTCAAATACTGCACGGGCGTATACTTAGGCGCACTATGAGTTTTGACGATAATGACAGCATTGGCCACTATGAAGGGGTCTTGTTAGAAGAAATTAGGGATCACGTCAAAGGGATCGCAGAAGGCCTGTCTGGTCTTTCCGACACAGTAGTCAGAATAGATCAACGTTTAGGCCAGATTGAGCAAAACACTAATCTCATACCAAGCATAAAAGCTGCCGTAACTGATCAAAATAAAGATATAGCTAAGCTTGGCGGGCGCATATCAACGCTCGAAGAAGCCAAAATCTAAGTCGAGATTTAAGACTTAAGTACGGTAATATAGTCGTAGTGAAAACTAGTTACAAGTATATTGTTGTTGGCTGCGGAGGGATTGGCAGTGCTGCTTTATACTGGCTTTCAAGGTTGCACGGGGCAGAAACACTGGGATTGGAGCAGTTTGAGCTTGGCCATCCCAGGGGTGAATCCGATGATCACTCGCGAATCATCCGGCTTTCTTACCATTCCCCTATATACACTGCGCTCACCCCGTCAGCCTACGAAGTCTGGCATTCTGTGGAAAAAGAAGCCGGGACCCAGCTTGTGTTTAAAACCGGCGGGTTAGACTTTGGCGATGAAAGCCAATTAAGTGAGTTTGCCAAGGCCATGGACAAAGCCAGTATTCCCTACGAGAGACTAACTGGCCAAGAAGTAATTAAGCGGTGGCCGCAATTTGTTATCCCGGAGGACGTTTCCTGTATTTACCAAGCCGACACCGGTCTGGTTGACGCCAGGAAAGCCAATGCCGTCCATATTACATTAGCCCGCAAATATGGGGCGAAGGTTCTCGACCGTACGCCCGTTCTTGATATCCGGATTAAACCCGGTAAAGTAATAGTTAAGACCGAGAAGGGTAAATTTACTGCCGAGAAGCTAGTGGTCACCTCCGGTGCCTGGACTAATAATGTTCTGAGGTCAACTGGCATAAAACTGCCACTTAAAGTTACGCAAGAGCAGGTAACGTACTATCAGACTCCTTATCTTTCAGAATTCTTGCCGGACCGTTTTCCAGTCTGGATCTGGCGTACTAGGGGTGACGACTTTAGCACCGGAGGTGATTTCTACGGTTTTCCGGTTTACGGCGAAAAGGCTACCAAAGCCGGCCAGGATCTCACGGGAAATGTAGTTACTGCTGATACACGCACGTTTGAGCCCGACCCGCACCAGGTTAATAAGCTTGACCTAATGCTTAAAAAACATATCCCTCATTTCATCGGTCCTATACTCTACACCAAGACCTGTCTTTATACGCTCACGCCTGACCGGGATTTTATAGTTGATACGTTGCCGGAACACCCTAATGTAACAGTTATAGTCGGAGCGGGGCACGCCTTTAAGTTTGCCAGCCTGCTCGGAAAAATTTCCAGTGAATTAGCCACAGACGGGAAAACTGCTTACCCGATTCAACCGTTTAGTATACAGCGTAGAGCGCTCCAGGATCCGGCCGGGACTTTAGAGTAAGTGAACGCTTAACCTGTTTATGGATAGGTGGGGTTGACTTTGGGGTTAACCTAGGGTAAACTTGAAGCTATGAAGACAATTGGTGCCAAAGAACTACGATTACATCTGAATGAAATACTTGACCGGGTGCTTGAAGGCGAAGAAATCCTAGTCAAGCACCGGTTTAAAGAACCAGTACGGCTAGTCGCTACGCAGGCTACAGTTTCTCCTTACACTGGCGATCAGGTCGTTCGTCGCTTGAACAAGGTCATAGAGCATCTTCCAAATAGTATTTCGCCAATGCTGCGCGATCCCAATAAAACCTACAAGCAGCTCCGGGATGAATTGTATCGCCGAGACCCGAAGTACCGACAATATTTACAACCATGAAACGCGTATTGGTAGACGCTTGCGTATTGATGGAGATAATGCTGGCTCGCGACAAATTGGAACTGTGTCGGGAACAGCTACAGAATGCTGACAAAGAATTTTACGCGTCTACTTTGACCGCCCATATTCTCTACTACTTTGGTGAGCAGATAGGCATAGACAGGAAATTTGTCGCTGAAGTTGTGGCGGTCTGTGGGCTGTTGTCGGTGGCCCCTGGTGCAGTAGCATTAGCCCAGCAGCGCTACAAGGATAAGGACTTTGAGGATTGCTTACAGGCAGCCTGCGCCGAACTGAACGATTGTGACGAGATCTTAACGTTGGACAAGAGCTTTGCCAAGGATAGCGCTACCATGTTGACAGTGCGCGTTGTCTAATCAAGTGAGTAGATTAGGCTTGGGCGAAGGTAATTGCCTCGACTGTTTCAGCACCGGCCGCTCGCAAGGCGGCAGCCGCCGCTTCCAGGGTAGCACCGGTGGTAGTGACGTCATCAACCAGAATAAGATGAGCACCGCGCACCAGGTGCGGTCTGGTGATCCTGAAGGAACCGGTCAGTTGCTCCAATCGCTGGGTACGCGAGGCACCGACCTGATGTGACTGGCCACTACGCACCAAACAGCCGGCGTAGGGCAGGCGGGTCTGGCGGGCAAGTTCGCGGGCCAGTAGCCTGGCTTGGTTGTAGCCGCGCTGCCTCACCCGGCTGGTAGCGGTAGGTATGGGCACAATTAAGGCCGTACGACTGTCATTTAACAAGGCTATCATACTGGGCACCATAAGTTTGGCAGCCGACTGGGCGCCACCGGATTTAAGCTTCCATACTAAGTCCTTGGCTGCCCCCCGGTAAGCAGTGGCAGCCTGTATCCGCTTTAGGCTACCGGTCCGGTATGTCTGAACCGGTGCAGCTGGCAGATGGCTGGCGCAGCCATTGCACAGCAAATTACCCTCAGCACCGCAGCTTAGGCAGTCATGAGGCGCGATTTTACCAATTAGGGAGTCTAAAATGCTCATGTTGTGATTAATGTGTTGTAAATATGTGGTTTATCCCATTGCACAGGGTTTACTACCTAAGCTATACTGCTACTAATACAAAAATGCAAGATAAAATGCAGATTTTTTAATCTTTCTAAAAACTCTTACGCTTTGGCGGGGATTACAGATTACTAGTACGGCAATTAACTAGTGGAGGGTAACACTAATATGGCGCGACGCAATCGTGACGACGATTTATTACTTGAAGAAGACGAATTAACCGCGGCCTTTTTGGGCGATGAAACAGCTTCACCACCTGAAGCCACCGAATCAGCTTCCGGTGCGCCGATAGCCGAGGAGGATGAATGGGATGAAGACGATAACGTACCGGGTCAACTGGCAGTTGATGTCTATGAAACGCGTGAACGGCTGATGGTCAAGGCCCGCACCGCCGGTGTAAATAAGAACGACCTGGACGTCAGCATTTCCGACAATCAGTTAACTATCCGCGGCACCCTGAGCTCCGGTAGTGAAGACGGGGTAGAAAACTACTTCCTACAAGAGTGCTACTGGGGCGAATTCAGCCGCACCATTGCGCTGCCGGTACCCGTCAAAGAAGAAGAAATCGAAGCCGTCCTCAAAGACGGCGTGCTAACAATCAGCTTTGGCAAGGTCCAGCAGGATACGGTGAAGAAGATCCAGGTTTTGTA
>JBBRXZ010000119.1:0-3732 GCA_038238095.1 Saccharimonadales bacterium (SeqCode) | reverse complement strand
CGCTAACAGCTCCTTACACGCGCACGATGCCGTCAAAAAAGACGACACGGCCCCCATGTGCTACAACTGCGGCAACCAAACCCAACGCGCCGGCAGCTGCTACGTCTGCACCTCCTGCGGCTCCACCACCGGCTGCAGCTAGAAGTGAAGTTCAGCTTCTGGCATTAACTCTCTGAATTAAGTTGAAGGCCTGGATGTAGGCAGCAACACTTGCTTTATCCAGGCTCGCACCGGTGGCGTAAGCGGTAAACCTATGTCCACTATCGGTAACTATAGCAATTGCTCCTGCGCTTGCATCAGAGCCTGGTTCCAGTGAGAATACATCAATATCTTCAATATCGCCCTTGAAACCTATAGACTCATTAATTGCTTGTACGGCTGCATCAACAGGACCTTTTTTAGTTCCGGCATGATGGCCAATCCTTTCCTGACCATCTTTTAATTTTAAAACAACATCGGCGTAGGAGTGATCGCTTATTATTCCCCCGGAAAACTCATGGCTTATTACGGTATCAGCAATTTCTTCACCCACTTCGGTGGTAGCAAAAGCTTCTATTTCTGAATCAGTTACTATTCTTCCAGTTGCTTTTGCCTGAGAGTTTATGGCCACTACTAATCTTTCGATTGCTTTTTCATCCAGCTCCATAGCTAAAGCACTAACTCTATTAAAAACGTCTTGTGTACTCATTAATATTTCCGACTTATATTCTTTAATATCCCCTAAATTAGCCCTGCCTCTGCTACCTTGGAATTTTCCGTCTTCTATTACTCCTGCCACACTATGTCCGAACCAAACTGGATTAAAAGCCCGGTAGATTGAAGCTCCGCCCTTAATTATTCCATCAGTGTGTACACCGGATCGGTCTTTATTGACATTTACTCCAATCACCGGTGCATTTGGATTAATTTCTAATCCCACTGTGCTCATAATAAGCCCAGCGACATGCCTGGTTGGTAAGGTATCAATTCCATGTTTTACAGGCACAGGAAATTTATCAGTATCTATAGATAAAAGAAGGTCAAGAGCAACCACGGCGTGATTGGCATTTCCTACTCTTTCGCCCAAATTGTCACCATTTGCAACTTCTACCTGGAACCTTGGAATAGGAGAACCCATCTGAATAGCTGTCTCGCTTACTGCTCTTGCTGCCACTATGCTATTACTTGCAGCCCTACCCCTGTCATTATGATTATGTGTAGAGATCATGACGTCTTCGGCCCTACCTTCTTCTATCACCCATCTGGTAGCCTCCGAAAACATCTTAAACATATCCTCCCCATCTACTTTTCCTAATGTATCAGGCAGGTTTAGTACGTCAATTTTTGCTTCTTCGTCGGACAGGATAGTCCTTGAAAAATGTTCCAACCACTTTAGGTCACTGGTGGAAGCTGCTTCACACGAGAATTCCACTCTTGTGGCGGGCCCGCCTAACGCCCGGGCATATCTGGCTGACTCTATAGCCATATCTAGGATCTGGTCCTTGCTCATACCTTCATGCTTGGCTCGCATATGGTTCTCGGCTGTTGCTACAAATGTATGAATACCAGGAAATTTTGCATCTTTAACAGCCTCCCATGTCGTTTTGATATTGGCTTTTCTGGCCAAAGACAGACCCGTAACTACGGGGGTGAAAGTGTAAGGTGCATCAGATTCTAGCTTGTCGCCAACGATACGTTTTGGAGTAATTGTAAATTCAGATTGCCCAATTGTCTTTGCAACTTCGGCTACTTCTTCACTATCCCCGGCTGTAGCAGGAAAACCCGCCTCTATAGTGCGTGCGCCCAGGCTGGCAATTTCTGCCGCAATTTCTGCCTTCCTTCCTTTTGGAAAATGATGTTTAAGCGGTAGCGATTGATCGCCATCTCTCAAAGTTGTATCAAATATCTCTAAATTTAATACCTGGGACATAAGCTTCCCCTTTCAAATTTAAAAATCAGGTCTTCGGTTGAAGCCTGATTTTGGATTTTCTGGGTTGTGCTGGAGCCGCGGGTTTAGGCGCGGGCTAGGCTTCAACCATGGTGAAGCACAACCCTTTAAGGGCGAGTAGGAGATTTGTCCTGTGCTTCATGTCTATCAACATAATACTTTTATAACACAGCAAAAGTTTGTAGGCAATTCTTTTTGAGGAGTTTTTTGCGAGTGCTTATGTTACACTATTTTTATTATGAGAGTCTTGATACTCTATCGTCCCAATTCTGAGCATGGCCGACTAACTGAGGAATTTATTCAGGACTATCAGGCTCGTCACCAAACTGACCACCTTGAAGTTCTCAATATTGATACCAGAGAGGGCAGTGCCGCGGCCACTCTTTATGACGTCATGCAATACCCAGCTATTTTGGTCCTCCAAGCTGACGGCTACGTTCATAAGATCTGGCAAGGCGACAGCCTGCCGCGGCTTGACGAAGTCGCCTCCTACGCCAGAGTCTAGCACCATGTTATAGAGGTGAGTTGGCTACTCATCAACACCGAAGATCTCAAACCAAACATCTTCAAAGGCCTCACTCCAGACTTGCTTAGCCTCTTCCTTGGCCCTTTCGTACTCATCTTTATTAATGATTTTACTGGCCGGGTAAATGACAATTCTACCTCTTCTAACCTCAAGTCGAATTTCACTACCTGGCTTTATACCACTAAGCTGAAGTAAGGCCTTAGGCAGTCTTATTGCCCAACTATTACCATCCCGGACTAGCGTAACTGCTCACACCCTCCCATGCTAAACTAGCAATAGTTAAATTAAGACAAATAGCATGGCCAACAAGAAACTGTCTCAAAAAGAGATTGCTAAGCGGATGATCCGCCTGCGTAATCTAGAAAAGCTTCATCGCGTGTCAAAGCAGATGCGTACTAAGAAGGATGAGCTCATTGAAGCTCAAGCCAAGCAGCTGGACAATTTTGAAGTCTTAGCCTCCCAACAGCAGGAACTCATTGAAACCCAAGCCATCCGAATCGCTGAGCTTGAGGCCATGGTTTTTGGTAAGAAAAAGCGGCCACCAACCGGTACACCACCTCCGGAAGATAAACCCCATACTCCACCTAAGCCTCCCCGCAGCAAAGACTCCTTTAAGCGAGCTATCCCACCAGACGATGCAGTTACCGACACAGTACCGGTTCTAGTTGACCATTGCCAATGCGGGGGCAAACTGACAAACATTACCACCCATGAGCGATACATTGAAGATATACCGCTGCCCGACCTAACCACTGGCTACACGGCTAAGATCGTCACCAAGTACTTAGTACAGCGAGGCATCTGTACTGCCTGTGGTAAGCCAACTGCTGGCCAGGACTTAGGTGGTGCGGTGGTGTCTATCGGCCCCAATACCCGGCTTCTGGTCTCCCATCTCATTGCTGGGCTGGGTATGAGCTACAGCCAGGTAGTGAGCCTACTGCTCAGTCTCTACGGTTTAACTATCCAGGATAGTGAGATAGCCAGGATTCTCCAGAAACAGCACCAAAAGTGGCAACCGGCCTACCAGCAACTACTGACTGACATTAGGGGTTCACCGGTGGTTCATAGCGATGAGAGTCCATGGCCAATTCAAGACCTACAAGGAGCAGGCTATGCCTGGAATCTCAGTGACGCCTTATGAGGCGTCCCCGATAAACTAAGCAGGTTGTCTACGAGTTCTCATTAGTCAACAGATGTATATGCAAGCAGGCGGGCGAATGAGCCCGCTGCGATTAAAGGCAACTTTTTATTGGTTCTTTTAAGTAATTAGCCTACTGTG
>JBBRXZ010000118.1:0-3738 GCA_038238095.1 Saccharimonadales bacterium (SeqCode) | reverse complement strand
CTGCACCAAAGTAATGGTCAGGTTTTGGCCTTTGCCTAGATTCCTCTCTGATACCCCGTCATACGTCACATGCTGTTCATGCGGCCCGAAAGCGATTATCCTATCCTTATCATCCAGGTTGGTAATGGTCAGCGTGTCGCAAAGCTTGGCCACAGTACTAACGGGCGCAACCTTATCATTTTCGATGACTACCTTGTACGCCCTATGCTCCCCGGCCTCACACTTTAGCCTGGCGTGCCCCAGCTTGGCAGCCTGCGTATTGGTAACCAAAATAGCCCCAAAAACCGTAGCGACCATCAACCCAACAACCCCAAAAACCATCACCCCAACCTTCAACCCTTTATCCAACCGCCCCATTCCTTGCATTCTACCACGCAACGAGGCTAAGTCCTTAAGCATCATTGTGCAACACAAAACCCTACTAACTGTTGTGAATAGACGACATGTGCCGTTTACTTTTAGTTCATCCGCTATTCGTGTCATAATTTAATAATGCAAAGCCAAGCCTTTATGAAATACAGATTACTTCTCCAAACAGCACTGCTAGTGTTGGCGGTAATTGGAATCAAGCTATTCATTGAACATTTTTCGTTGGAATTTATAAACACCTCGCCGCTGTTTACTAGCGTAATCGCGGGGGCCATCTTTATTATCAGCATTATTCTCTCGGGCATAATTGCCGACTATAAGGAGAGCGAGAAACTTCCGGCGGAGATTAGTAGCTCCGTGGAAAGTATTTACCAGGAAGGCCTGTATATAAGTCGCGCGAACAACGACTTTGATATTAAGAAATTAAGAACAAGTCTGGCGTCTATACTTACTGCTTTAAAGACAGATTTAGGTACGCAAAACTCAAGAGAGACTTTAGTGCCACTGGCGAATCTTGCTGAATCATTCCTGGAAATGGAGAAGCTCGGAGTGCCGCCAAACTATATAGTCAGGCTCAAGCAAGAACAAAGCGTAATCCGAAAAGCCATTCTAAGGATTTATCATATGCAACGAATTGACTTCTTGCCGTCAGCTCAAATACTTGCCCAGACTATTGTTATTATCATTATTTCACTGCTTATTTTCACCAGGATTGAGCCGTTTATCGACGGCATGGTTTTGGCCGCCTTTGTCGCTTATATATTTATCTTCTTGTTACAGCTTCTTCGAGTTATCGACAAACCCTTTCGGGTTGATGAATATACAATGGACGACGTCAGCCTTTTCTTGCTAAGAGAGACGAGCGAAAGAATTAAACCGATTAAAGCGAAAGATTGAAAACGCTCTTAATAATTTTAGCCGTTACTCTCAGTTTTTACTTGCTTTTTATTTTTATACTAATAGTATTGGGCAAGCGCGCTCACGCCCGGGCGATTGGCGGCTTTATTCCCGACTGCTTAATCCTATTCAAACGGCTCTTGCAGGATCCGCGTATGCCAAAACGCTACAAACTAGAGCTTGGACTTTTAATAGGATACTTGGCTCTTCCGATTGATTTGATACCTGATTTTATTCCTGTCGCTGGCCAGTTAGACGATGCAATTATTGTGGCGGTGGTACTGCGAACGGTAGTCAAAAGTGTAGGTGTTGAAGTCATCAAAGAGCACTGGACAGGCCCGCCGTCTTCATTGAATATCGTTTTGAGGCTAGCGGGCAGTAAGTAGCCTATGTTTAAGAAAATCCCTGGCTCGGTTTATACCCTCGGGGCAGTTAGCTTTTTCAATGACGTAGCCAGTGAAATGCTGTATCCAGTCATGCCTATATTCCTTACGCAGGTTCTGGGTGCACCTGTCGCCATAGTAGGTCTTATTGAAGGTGTGGCGGATGGTAGTGCAGCTATTTTTAAGACTATATTTGGACGATGGTCTGACCGTCTTGGCAAACGCAAGCCATTCGTGTTTAGCGGCTATTCAGCTTCAGCCCTATCTAAAGCAGTCATAGCGTTTTCTAATCTGTGGGGAATGGTGCTTGCCGGACGAGTTATTGATAAGCTTGGCAAAGGGCTACGGACGGGCGCAAGAGACGCATTATTACTTGACGCCTCAAACGACAAGAACCGTGGCCTTGTTTTTGGAGTTCACCGCAGTATGGACAGTGCCGGGGCTGTGGTTGGCCCGCTGATTGCTCTTTTGCTGCTTCAGCTGTTTAATGGCGACATCCGTAAGATTCTCTATGTAGCTGTCCTCCCTTCGCTTGTTGGAGTAGTACTCATATCTTTTGTAAGAGAAACTAAACGCCCAAAAACGGAAAAAATAAACACCACACCACTACCAAAATTGAGCTTCAGAACTCTGCCTAAAGAATTGAAGGTTTTTCTAATTGCGAGCGGCCTATTCGCATTAGGTAATAGTTCAGACACTTTCTTAATCTTACGTTCGAAAAACCTCGGTCTAAGCCTATCGCTGGTTGTATTGGCATATGTCGTCTATAACGTGGTATATACAATAGCCTCCGTGCCAGCAGGAAGCCTTGCGGATAAGTTTGGACCAAAGAAAGTATTTATCGCTGGCGTCGTAATTTATATACTGGTTTATACTGGTTTTGCTATAAACAAGTCCACTACAGGTATTTGGGGGCTATTTGCGGTATATGGGCTGTACATCGCTCTGACTGACGGTGTTTCCAAAGCTTTGGTTGGCCAATACGTTAATAAAAAAGAAGCTGGTGGCATATACGGCTTGCTGCAAACTATCACAAGCCTCGGTATTTTACTGGCTTCAGTAATTGGAGGCGTCTTGTGGACAGCAGTCGGTCCTTGGGCAACTTTTGCATTTGGCGCAACGTCCGCCTTGCTGTCATTACTTGTGTTTGCATTCGCTACCTATATTCCACCTCTAAAAAAACGAACTGAGGTTGAGTAATGACACAACAGAAACGACTAGGGCTAGTATTAGGCTTAAATCTGGTAATGATTACTGGGCTGGTAACAGTTGGACTGGCGTCTCATTCGCTCGGGGTATTAGCTGCTGGCGGAGATTATGCGGCTGATTCAACTGCTATATTACTCGGCATTCTCGCCATCCAGATTAGCAAACATCCTCACGGACACCCTAAAGCTACGACTTATGTAGCTTTTATCAATGCTCTCGTATTACTTGTTGTAACGTCAATCGTTATTTTTGAGGGAGCTAATCGCCTTACCAGCCACACCCCGCACATTGAAGGATTGCCCGTGCTTGTAGTAAGCGTTATTGCCACTATTTTTATGGCAATGAGTGCTTTTATTTTAGGCAAAGACGCAGCTAAGGAAGACCTGCATATGCGTTCAGTTCTGTTAGATACGGTTTCAGACGGAGTAGCATCGGCTGCTGTGGCTGTATCAGGAGGCATAATTTACTTTACCGGTAAGTTCTACTGGCTTGATTCAGCGCTGGCTATTCTAATTGGACTTGTAATCGGTTTTGGTGCTGGAAAGTTACTTCGGGATGTGATTATCGCTCTCCGAGCAAGAACTACCCTAAAAGCTGATTGAGGATAATCAGTATTTAAAAACCAAGCTTTCTATTAGCTTTGGTTGTTCGAATTTAACAGTTCTTAGCTTATCGAGTAAGTACTGAAGACGCCGGCTGGTCCAGGATTATTTTCAGCAGCGTACCGTGGACGTCTGATATTTTAACTTTCATACTGGCGTTAATAATAACAGATTTCCAGGTCTGACCCACACTCACTTTTTCTAACTAATCTGTTAAGGTACAAAGCTCAGCCTACTTTAGCAGGCTGAGCAATGGAGTTTGTAGCAAGGCTTGCAAT
>JBBRXZ010000117.1:0-3752 GCA_038238095.1 Saccharimonadales bacterium (SeqCode) | reverse complement strand
GGCGAATTAGTCTACGAGCAAAAGATATATTTATTAACCCAAATAACATAGAAATAAACCCATAGTGTTTGGTATAACTACATTCGCTCAATCCCCCTTCGCCTCATTAGGTGGGACTATCTACATCCTTACTCTGAATGAAAATGTTAACATAGCGGACTCAAATTCAGTAGCATCTGCATTTCTTCAAAGCATTAAAGAGCCAGTAACAATGCTCGAGTACAACTTGCTAGATGGGCAGTTTGTAGGGTTTATCTATGAAAATTCTGGTTTAGCAGATACCCCAGTCATTACGGCTCAGTTTGCCAATAGCCTATCCGAAAACACAGATTTAGATAATAACCAGCTAATAGCTGCTCAGTTTGCCCAAAGCGTAGCTGAGAATGTTGTAGTAACAGACACATCTGCCCAATATTTTGGGGCATTAGAAGCCCGCGCTGAACCCTTTAGTATGGCAGACTCTAGTATTCAGATTAGTACATTCTTACAACCTATTATTGAAAACATTAACTTAGCAGATGTTATTGATATTAAAGCACAATTCTTAGGTGCAGTTATTGAGAATATAAGCCTAATAGACATTATGTTTGCCCGTGGATGGATTACAATAGTACCTACAGAGATTGCAAACTGGGGCAATATAGGCGGATTCCCAAGTACAGTATGGAACAATATAAACCCTACCGAAGATGCCGGTTGGATAGATGTAGATGACTTTCAAGGATAAAACATGAGCTCAACTTACTCACCGAATTTACGCATGGAGCTTATCGGCACCGGCGACCAAGCAGGTACTTGGGGTACAACTACCAACGGCACAGACCAATATGTTATTGAGGCGGCTATCGCTGGGTATATTTCTGTCCCTGTCTCCCCCGTATCTAACAACCAGGCCCTAACCTACGTTAACGGTGCATCAGCTGTAGCTAGCTTAAACCAAGCGGTATATGCCGTTCTTAAGTTAACCCCCCTCGCTGTATCAGCTAACTTTAATATCTTTGTACCTCCAGCGGCTAAAACCTACATTATCTGGAACTCAACGGTTTATTCAGCCACACTATATAACAGCTCTATTATTGGCAACACTACTGCAGCGGGTACGGGCATTACTATTCCACCAGGCACTAAGTGCTTTGTATGGACAGATGGAACAAACTTCTTTAGTAGTAATGACACCGCCTTAGGTAGCTGGAACGTGCCTGGAGCCTTAACTGTTAGTGGTACGTCCTCATTCGGTGGACTTATGTCGGGCAGCACAGCTGCTTTTAGTGGAGCTATTTCTTCTGTATCGCCTAGCTTTACAGGTACCCCAACGGCTATTACTGCAGGTTTAGGTACAAATACAACCCAGATAGCTACAACTGCTTTTGTATTTAATGCCATCGGTGCGCTAGGTACAATAGCTACTCAAAACGCTAATAACGTTAATATTACTGGCGGCACAATTACTGGTAACTACGGCCTAAACTCTGCAGGGATATTTAACTCTGGCGGCTGGTCGGTAACTATGTCTGGTACAAAGCTTTTCTTTAGCTATAATGGCACCAACAGAGGTTCATTAGATTCATCCGGTAATTTCATAGTCACGGGCAACGTAACTGCCTTTGCAACCCCATAAGGAAACCAAATGCTCTTCGAAATACACGCAGAAAAGAATGCGTCGGATAAGAAAGTTTTTACATACGATAACCAAACTAACGTTCTACAAGACTTAGATGGAAACGTATTTAAATTCCCACAGCTAGAGCAAGCTCCAAACCAACCCTTAGCTACTGTATTTAGCAAGGATGACCCACTTAAGAAGTCCAAAGCCATCCAGCTGCTTAAAATCCAGATGGGTCTCTCATGTAACTACTCCTGTGACTACTGTTCGCAAAAGTTTGTAGAGCGTGCAGATTCTACTTCGGCTAAAGATATTGACGGATTCCTAGCTAAGCTAGATGTATTAGAGTTTGATGAACGTGCTGGGCTCAAGGTAGAGTTTTGGGGCGGAGAACCTCTCGTATACTGGAAGACTTTAAAGCCACTAGCCGAAGCACTACGTGACCGATTTGAGCACTGGGAACACAAACCACACTTCTCGATGATTACCAACGGGTCTATTTTGACTGACGAGATTATCGACTGGCTTATGATGATGGACTTCTCGGTATCTATTTCCCATGATGGTCCAGGCCAAGCAGTAAGGGGTCCAGACCCATTTGATGACCCACAAAAGAAAGAGTTAATCTTAGGCTTTTACCGCATGATGACCCGCCTTAAAAAGGGTATTAGTTTTAACTCCATGCTGTCTAAGAACAACCAGAGCCGTAAAGCTATTCATAACTGGTTTATTGACTTGACTGGTAATGAGAACATTGTATTGGGTGAAGGCACTATTGTTGATGCCTATGATGAAGATGGTATTACAAACTCCCTAACTACTAAAGAAGAGCACTTTAACTTTAGACGCAATGCCTTTAAAGAGATTCTAGAGAACGATGGCTATATTGGGTTCCAAGCTATTATTGATAAGATTGATAGCTTCTCCCGTGCAGTCTTGTCTCAGTCAGATGCAAAGTACCTAGGCCAGAAGTGCGGCATGGATGATGCTCATGTATTAGCAGTTGACTTGCATGGTAATGTCCTAACCTGCCAGAATGTTAGTGCAGTAGAAACTTCTAAGAACGGCGAGTCCCATCTAGGTGGTACTTTAAGCGATTACGATAACGTCTCTATTACAACGTCTACTCACTGGAGTAACCGTGATGCTTGTCCTAAATGCCCTGTACTCCATCTATGTAAGGGTGCTTGTATGTTCCTTGATAATAAGTATTGGGAGACTTCTTGTGCAAACGCCTACTCAGATAACGTCCCTCTCTTTGCCCTAGCTATCCAGAAAATGACTGGGTATATACCTACTTTGATTAAAGGTGATGGACTGCCATTAGAGCGCCAAGATATTTTTGGTACTAACTTTAAGCACGAAGAGAAGCCTGTAAGAAAGATTATCCCTATTCAAGTGGTAAGTGAAATGACTAAAGTTAACGACATTGAAGTATATGGAAAGGCACGGGTAGCCGCATGACACTCCCAGCATCAGGCACTATTGCTATTAGCGATATTAATACAGAGATAGGGCAAGCCTCAACTTTCTCTTCAGATTTAAACTTCTTGACTAACTTGGTCCTTCCAGCCCAGCGTCAGGGTACCCAGAATATGACTACGTTTTATAGTAAAGCGTATTTTCAAAATAGTACTCAGGGTAACTGTAGTAACGGTAACTGCACTAATAACTGCAACTGCGGAAACATTCAATGTACTAATTGTTTTATTAGTGATACCGTGAACTGCACTAACTGCGATGGCCAACAATGGTTACAAACTAACTGTAACTGCGCTTGTACCTACAACTGTAATACTTCCCAAACAGTTAGTTATAACTGTAATTGCGCTTGTAACTGTTCTAAGATTATTTGCGCTAAGCTCTATGAGTTTGGTTATATGGACCCTAATGTATGGGTTGCTGACCAGGCCTATGGTAAGTGGTTGCGTCAGAATGACCGCCGTGTGTATCGTGGTTATATCCGTTGGGCTCGCACAGTAACTGCTTGGATGGACGGTAAAGGCCCAGATTGCTTCCTATGGTTACCGAAAGAACAACGTTCTGCGGCGCAGAAAAAAGCTATTACCGCTATGGCGTTACGTATTGGTATTCCTTGGTCTGAGCATATGGCCTACTTGATGGGTGCTAGACCTAAAGATAACTTACG
>JBBRXZ010000116.1:0-3789 GCA_038238095.1 Saccharimonadales bacterium (SeqCode) | reverse complement strand
GAATCGATCTGGGCCACGTCCTGGAGTTTATGAGCTTGCTTCAAAGTAGCCAGTGATGATTCTATAGTTGCTTTTTTATCGTCGCTGATCTTTTCCCAGTAATCTTTCAATTGTTTTTCCGTTTGGAAAATAAGACTGTCAGCCTGGTTGATTTTGTCGATCTTCTCCCGCTCCAGTTTGTCGGTAGCTTCATTAGCTTTCGCATCATTTTTCATTTTCTCCACTTCTTCTTTGCTCAAGCCGCTTCCGCCCTGGATAGTGATCTTTTGTTCTTTACCCGTACCCTTATCTTTAGCGGTAACATGAAGGATACCATTCGCGTCAATGTCGAAGATCACTTCTACCTGTGGTACACCACGCGGTGCAGGCGGAATATCCGTCAGGTTGAATTTACCGAGGCTCTTGTTCTGGTTCGCCAAAGGACGTTCTCCCTGCAATACATGGATCTCCACACCCGGCTGGTTATCGCTCGCCGTACTAAATACCTCTGATTTTTTTGTTGGAATGGTCGTATTGCTTTCAATGAGCTTTGTCATTACACCACCCATCGTTTCGATACCAAGACTTAACGGTGTAACGTCGAGCAGCAAAACATCTTTTACTTCGCCGGTGAGCACACCACCCTGTATCGCGGCACCAACTGCAACTACTTCATCGGGGTTAACGCTCCTGTTGGGTTTCTTGCCGAAGAATTTTTCAACGATCTCCTGTACTTTCGGAATACGGGTACTGCCACCAACAAGGATCACTTCATCAATTTCAGAAGTATTGAGGCCGGCATCTTTCAAAGCGGCTTCACATGGTTTTAAGCATCGGTCGAATAATTTATCGGCCAGTGCTTCAAACTTTGCACGGGTTAATTTCTTAACAAGGTGCTTTGGAACGCCATCCACGGCGGTCACATAAGGAAGATTGATCTCGGTTTCTGTTGAAGAAGACAGTTCTACTTTTGCTTTTTCGGAAGCTTCCTTCAAACGCTGCAATGCCATTGGATCTTTGCGCAGGTCGATGATCTCATCTTTTTTAAATTCATCCGCCAGCCAGTCCATGATCACTTTATCAAAATCGTCACCACCAAGGTGCGTATCACCGTTGGTACTCTTCACTTCAAATACGCCGTCACCGAGTTCCAGCACTGAGATATCAAATGTACCGCCACCGAGGTCGAATACCGCTATTTTATGATCCTTACCACCTTTATCCAGACCGTAAGCCAATGCAGCGGCAGTGGGTTCATTCACAATGCGCTTTACAGTAAGACCTGCTATTTCACCGGCTTCTTTGGTAGCCTGGCGCTGGGCATCATTAAAATATGCTGGAACAGTGATCACCGCTTCCGTTACTTCCTGGCCAAGATAATCTTCGGCCGTTTTTTTCATTTTCTGCAATACCATTGCACTAATCTCCTGCGGTGTATACAGCCTGCCATCTATGTCAATACGAACGGTATTATTGTCACCCTTTACGATCTTATAACTCCAGTGAGTGATCTCTTCGGTTACCTCATCAAAACGACGGCCCATGAAACGCTTTACGCTCGTAATCGTGTTTTGAGGATTGGTGATAGCCTGCCTTTTAGCAGGGTCTCCAACTTTGCGCTCTCCATTCTTTAAAAAAGCCACGATCGACGGGGTTGTACGACGACCTTCATCATTGGCTATAACAACCGGTTCGTTACCTTCCATTACTGAAACACAACTATTGGTTGTTCCAAGATCGATTCCTATTATTTTTCCCATTTTATACTGTTTTAAAATTCAAAGGCATCATCTCAATGATTGTGCCACGTGACAGGTAGTGCAAAAATGGCAGATGAATTAAAAATACAGATGAAAGCTTGCGATAAAAGCTTTTAAATTATGTGGAATTAGTGTTTATAAATAAGTCAGGCGTTGTTCTCTTCCGCCTTTATCCTAAAGGTAAAATACTTTTGACTGAGGTAGCTGAAGATGACCACGATGATCGTGGTGATGATCTTGGAGACCGTGGGATAAAAGTGCAGCAGTTCCACGAATAATTTAATAAAGACATAATTCAGGAGCAGGCAGATCAATACCAGCAGAAAATAACGGAATAATTGCACATGTCCTTTGATATTGGATTGTGTCCAAACTACGTATTTTGATAACAGGAAGCCAACGGGGAATGTAACACAGAACGTGATCAGAATGGCGGCAATATATGGTTGGAACGCAAGAAAACCAATGTGCATCACCTGCTTCCGCAAGATAAAATTATAACTGATGAAATACAATGCAATATCGAGCGCCACATTCGCTCCGCCACAGGCGGCATAACGAAATGTCTGGATGGGCATCATGTTCCTGAAAGGCGGATAAAAAAAATCAATGATGGAAGTGATCGTCTTTTTGGGCATATAGAAAAGACTGCAAATTAAGGTTTTTCATTTAGAGACTGTAAATTAAACTGTGTCAAAGTCCTTAAATAAGAGGAACTTTAAAAACACAGTAAAATGAAAAAAACAAACAAAGTCTTCGAGTTCGATTACGAATCAGTAAAAAACACAGCACTCGCCCAACTCAAATCGGGTAAACCTTTATTAGGCAAAGAAGGCGCCCTTGCCCCTTTATTCAAATCATTTCTTGAAGCTGCTTTGGAAGCGGAACTGGAAGATCATCTCCAGGAAAACGTTGACGAGGAGATCAACCGGCGCAATGGTCATGGCAGCAAGCAACTCCGGACCAGCGAAGGTACTATGGAGTTAAGCACACCGCGTGACCGCAGCGGCAGCTTTGAACCGGAGATCGTCAAGAAACGGCAAACGATATTGGCGGATAATCTTGAGAGCAAAATTATTGGTTTGTATGGCCTTGGCATGAGCCTTCGTGATATTGCAGCGCACATCAAAGAAATGTATGACACCGATATCAGTCACACGGTATTATCTGAAGTAACCGACCGGGTGATTCCAGCCATCAAATTATGGCAGGCCCACGAGTTGGAAGATGTCTATACGATTGTATGGCTGGATGCGATGTATTACAAGGTAAAAGACCAGGCTGGTCATGTAGTAACAAGATGCCTCTACAATGTACTTGGGATCAACCTTGAGGGCCGCAAACACCTGCTGGGCATGTATATTTCGGAAAGTGAAGGAGCAAAGTTCTGGTTAAGTGTATTGACCGATCTGCAGCAAAGAGGAGTAAAAGATATCCTGATCGCCTGTATCGACAACTTAGGGGGCTTCGAAGAAGCGATCGTCAGTATCTATCCAAAAACAGAAGTGCAAAGCTGTATTGTTCACCAGGTGCGCAACACGATAAAATATGTAGCCAGTAAAGACATTAAAGCGGTGATATCGGATGTAAAATTAATTTACCGGGCGTCCAGTAAAGAACAGGGGGAAGAGTACCTTGATGCACTTGAAAAAAAATGGGGATCCAAATATCCGATTGCAATAAAATCGTGGCGCAACAACTGGCATAAGCTGAGCACTTTTTTTAAGTATGCCGCTGACATACGGCGGTTGATTTACACCACCAATACGATCGAGGGTTTTCACCGGCAGATCCGCAAAGTAACCAAAACAAAAGGTGCTTTTACAAATGATATGGCGTTGCTGAAATTAGTATACCTGGCATCGCAACGCATCGCAGAAAAATGGACGATGCCTTTGCAGAACTGGGGCCTCACCATGCAGCAGTTAAGCATTATCTTCGAGGGGAGGATGCCGGCAATTTTCTAAAAAAATTTCCCGCGTTCTTCCGGCCAATTGGCCGGAAGAACGCGGGAAGAATAATCTTTGACACAGTTTACTTTACACTCCCT
>JBBRXZ010000115.1:0-2500 GCA_038238095.1 Saccharimonadales bacterium (SeqCode) | reverse complement strand
GCAGGTTTCTCACCTGCCTTATCGTTACTTATGCCTACATTTGCTTTTCCAACCGCTCCAACAGAGCTCGCGCCCTATCTTCTGCGCAGTTGGAATGCTCCCCTACCACTCTTACGAGTCCATAGCTTCGGCACTATGCTTAATGCCCGATTATTATCCACGCCCAACCGCTCGACCAGTGAGCTGTTACGCACTCTTTAAATGAATGGCTGCTTCCAAGCAAACATCCTGGCTGTCACAGCAGTCGGACTACGTTTTAACAACTTAGCATAGATTTTGGGGCCTTAGCTGATGGTCTGGGTTCTTTCCCTCTCGCCCACGGACCTTAGCACCCGTAGGCTCACTGCCGGTTATATGTCATAGCATTCGGAGTTCGTCTGGGTTTGGTAGGCGGTGAAGCCCCCTAGCCCAATCGGTAGCTCTACCTCTATGACACTCAACACCGACGCTGTTCCTAAAAACATTTCGGGGAGTACGAGCTATTTCCCAGTTTGATTAGCCTTTCACCCCTATCCTCAGCTCATCCGAAAGCTTTTCAACGCTTACCAGTTCGGTCCTCCATTTCGTGTTAACGAAACTTCAACCTGGCCAAGGATAGATCACAAGGTTTCGCGTCTACCCCAACTGACTATTCGCCCTATTAAGACTTGCTTTCGCTTCGGCTGCGGACCTTAAGTCCTTAACCTTGCCAGTTAGGAGTAACTCGTAGGCTCATTATGCAAAAGGCACGCAGTCATTCCCACATGGGGAACTCCTACAGCTTGTAAGCGTACGGTTTCAGGTTCTATTTCACTCCGTTGTTTACGGTTCTTTTCACCTTTCCTTCACAGTACTTGTTCGCTATCGGTCTCTCAGTAGTATTTAGCCTTACCAGATGGTGCTGGCAGATTCCCGCAGGGCGTCTCCGACCCCGCGGTACTCAGGATACTGCTAGCATGCATAATCATACGTGTACGGGACTATCACCCGCTATGGTTCAACTTTCCAGAAGAATTCCACTTCAATTATGCATACACGTTACAGTCCTACAACCCCGACTTTGCCGAAACAAAATCGGTTTGGGCTGTTCCCCTTTCGCTCGCCACTACTTGGGGAATCACTAGTTTGTTTTCTTTTCCTCCGGGTACTTAGATGTTTCAGTTCTCCGGGTTGGCACCTTTCGGTAATATTCCTTCAGAATATTGGGTTGCCCCATTCGGAAATCTACGGATCACGGGTTATTTCCACCTCACCGTAGCTTATCGCAGGTTATCACGTCCTTCATCGCCTCTGAGAGCCAAGGCATCCTCCATACGCCCTTGCTTACTTTCTTTGTATTTTACTTCTAATTTGTATTTCCTATCCAATATGTCAAAGAACGATTTCCCATTAAAGGGAAGCGTGTTGAATACCGGAATCGAACCGGTAACCTCTTCCGACCTAAGTCGAAATTGCTCATCCAATGAGCTAATTCATCAATAAAAAAGAACGTTAATAAAAACACTTATGCCGGAGCATTTGTGGTAAAAAAGTGGAGATGAACGGAGTCGAACCGTTGACCCCCTGCTTGCAAAGCAGGTGCTCTAGCCAGCTGAGCTACACCCCCAAATATTGCAGAGGTTAGCTTGAAATCGGGATTTGGAAAACCAAATACCTTACTAGCAGAGCTATTCCTCATAACGAAGCATTAGTGTAGTAGTCCCGAACGGAGTTGAACCGTTGACCTCTACATTATCAGTGTAGCGCTCTAACCAACTGAGCTACGGGACTGTTGAGTATCCGCTAACCTAGTTGGTAAGCTGTCTCACTGCTGCTCGTTTTGAGTGCCTCGCGTTGAGAAAATAAAAAATGGGAAAGGAAGTACAGAACCATCAATCTTAATCCCGAAGGATGAAGAAGTGATTCGAACCACTCTAGAAAGGAGGTATTCCAGCCGCACCTTCCGGTACGGCTACCTTGTTACGACTTAGCCCCAGTCATTGGTTTTACCCTAGGCGACGCCTTGCGGCAATCGACTTTAGGTACTCCCAACTCCCATGGCTTGACGGGCGGTGTGTACAAGGCCCGGGAACGTATTCACCGCGTCATTGCTGATACGCGATTACTAGCGATTCCAGCTTCATGAAGTCGAGTTGCAGACTTCAATCCGAACTGAGACGAGCTTTAGAGATTAGCATCACATCGCTGTGTAGCAACCCGTTGTACTCGCCATTGTAGCACGTGTGTAGCCCAGGACGTAAGGGCCGTGATGACTTGACGTCGTCCCCACCTTCCTCACCGCTTGCGCGGGCAGTTCCACTAGAGTCCCCAGCTTAACCTGCTGGCAACTAATGGTAGGGGTTGCGCTCGTTGCGGGACTTAACCCAACACCTCACGGCACGAGCTGACGACAGCCATGCAGCACCTAGTTTCGGGTCATTGCTGACTAATCCCTTTCAGGATTATTCCCTAACTTTCAAGCCCTGGTAAGGTTCCTCGCGTATCATCGAATTAAACCACATGCTCCTCCGCTTGTGCGGGC
>JBBRXZ010000114.1:0-3798 GCA_038238095.1 Saccharimonadales bacterium (SeqCode) | reverse complement strand
GTCTTGGTTTAGCTTTTTCATTTTGCCACCCCTTAAAATGATTGAAAGACAATGCCTGTAGGAGTTTGCCCTGCCACCTGCGTGTTTTCTTCTAGATATTCGCTGACGACTGCGAGCGCTTCGTCGCTGTCCATGCCCTCGATGTCAATGTTATAGTTCGCCGCGATGTCCTCAACGTCCGATTCTTCCCATTCGCAGCACAACGCAATGATGTCCAACTCTACGCGGTGGCCTGTATCATCTTCAAGCTGTTCTATGTAGTCAAATAAAACGCGCTTGCCCTCATAGCTGAATTGGGCAGAACGGTCGTGGTTTTGGAAAGCATCACAAAATTGACTGAAATTGACTGAGTAGTACATGGTTTTTGTCCTGTTGTCGGTGAATAGTCACCCATAAACCCTCCTAGAAGGGCTTACAGTCGATCACTCAAAATCGTGTTCTTCGGCGGCATCCTCAAGGCTGGTTACCAGTCCGTCAAAATCCTCTGATTCGCCCAGCATGGAAGCTAGCGCGAAAACCATACTCCTTGGGTATTCTTCGCATAGGCTTTCAAGGTAGGCGCGGCGATTTTTAAACCCTTGAGATTGATAGTCAGTCATGATTAAATTTCCTTTGTCTGGTTAATGTGAAAAACTGTCACGGTGCGCGGCATCAATTTATCTTCCCCGTCTTTTTGGGTCGGAATCCAGGTGATGCACTTGACCCCGTGCTGACCTTTTTGTACTGTCCGGCCTTTGGCAAGCCAGGCTTTGAAGGTCAGGACGTTAACCCTGGGCTGTATGTCATCTATTCCCATTGCTGCAAAGCCGCTGTAGATTGCGTTAAGGTTAACGGTTGACTGTCCGCTAGTGGCGCGCTGTAGTGATTCGATGTTGTCCATGATGTACCTTGTAGGTTGATGTTGTTACTGTCTGGTAGATTATCTAATAAAAAAAGGGTTTGGTTGTAGGTGTTTACCCTATTGCCTCAAAATAAATTAGGTTGTGCGCTACTGGTGCGCGGTGCGTTGGTCGTCGGCTGAAGCGTGAACGCTGCGGCTTCCTCGGCTTGTCTGGCTAGCTCATAAGGGCTGAGTTGTGGACTGGTATCTGCCAACTCGCTGGCAGGACTTAGATTAAAGTCGCTCATGTTGTCTTACTTTGGCAAGAGGTTATGCGGGCACTGCTGAAAAAAGGCCAGGAACCGCCAGCACATGCCACTGCTTGGCAAAGTCGGCCTTGGCTTTGTCGGACTGGGCGACGGTCAGGGTGATGATGCGCTTACCTCCCTCTTTGTACAACGCTTGCGTACTAACGCCAGCTAAGTGCCAACCGCTGGATTTGCGCACCAAAGTGACAGAGGTGCCAACGCGGGTATATTTGTATGCATTTGGCACAGAGTCGCCGCTCGTGGCGCGAACGCTGGCGCCGACTGCAAGATTTTTGCTGCCGACCAGCTTAAGCACCTTGGCCTCCGCATTTGCTGCCTCTTTTGCTACTTCGGCGTAGGTGGTAAACGTGTGGCTAACGGCCTTGCCGTTGATCAGCTTGAGCGCGGCTTCGATAGCCGTACGGTTTTCAATTTTGATGGCAATGGATTTCATGATGTACCTTGTGGGTAGTGGTTGTTAATGTCTGGTATATTATCTGTTAAAAAAAGGTGTCTGGTGTAGGTGTTTACCCTATAAAATAAAGGTCCCCCTGTTGCGTTATTTTTCCGGTCTGGACTAAAGCGCTCATGATCGCTTTAAAGTTAGCTAATGAGCAACCTCCGGTCATCAGGGCAGCATAGAGCACTCCACCGGGAGCGCCTGCAGTGCCAGCAGCTTGTACGGTGTCAGTGACAGCGCCGAGAATTGCCCGCATGTTGTTTAATTGTTCGATTGTCATTTGCGTGTCCTTTAGAGCTGTTTTGCTACGGCTTGAAATGCGCGGTAATAAGCGCGCGCGCTGCTGTAGTCATCACATCTGATTTTATCGTGAAGCTCACCATTCGGTGCGCGGCATTGCACGAAATACCAAGAGCCGATTTTTTCAAACGTGACATATGCGTTATTTTCAAAATCTTTGATTGTCATTTTTATTTCCCTGCTGCTGTCAGGCATTCGCTGTAAGTGCCAACGAAGATGATTCGATAACCAGAGCGCGCTGTATCGCCTCTGCATACGATCGTGTTGCCGTTGCGATCTTTTTGTGCTGTGTACTGTGTCATGATATTTATCCTGTAGTGGGGGCGCAAGAAATTTGCGCCCTTGCAGCAATTATTTATCAAAAAAATGGGCTTGGAAATGGGTGCTTTCCCGAATGGGTTTATATACAGTAGTAAAACAAGAGGTCGGGCCGGGCTGTAGTTGCCTACTTGTTCCCCATTGCAGTACACTACGCACCTATGAATAAACACAAACCATTGACCAGATCACAAGTAAGGGAAGGACTAGATACTATCCCTGTTTCCACCATACTGGGCTCTACCGCTGCCAAGCAATTAACCAGCAAGCAACGTAGATTTGCGATGGAAGTAGCTAAAGGCGCAACCAAAGCAGGCGCATACAGGACGGCATACAACGCCAACCCAGCACCTTCAACAATCGTTCAGCAACCATACAGGCTAGCAGCAAATCCCAGAATCGCGGCTGAGATAGAGGCCTACGAACGTGCTTTACAAGCTCAGGAGTACCGCACACCTGCTGCTTTGAGAGCTTTAGTAGTACAAAGTCTAGCAGAAATAGTACTAAATGCTGACATAAAGCCTGCCGTTCGTGTCCAAGCGGCGAAGGTTCTCGGCACGGTAACTGAGGTCGCGGCATTTACTGAGAGAAAAGAGATCACCACTATCAAGCGCGCTGACGATGCACGCGCACAGGTGCTTCAATACGTCAGGCAGCTTGCCAAATCTACTGCTATCGATGCGATTGATCTATCGGCGCAGTCACTGCTTGATGAGCTTGCCCCAGTAGTTCAACTAGATACAGCCGAAAACACTGTGGAAAACGACAGTAGCGACCCCCACCCACCCGCCACCCCCCTTACAGACGCAGTCGCCGCACCAAAATCATTACATATTAATCCACACAAACTATCCTAATTTCATAGGAATCACAAATCAAAAAAAGCAGCATGGGATAGGGGGGGTATATATTTTTTCAGAAAGCTGATTTAGTTGAACTAAATATAGTGCTTTTTTAGGGGTGGTAATTTAGTTGAACTAAATGAAGGATAGTGGTTAGTTAAACTAAAAAGTGGGTTAATCAAGAAAATGATTGAACTAAATGGCTGAATAAGACGAAATAATGATTTTAAGGATTTAGTTAAACTAAATATGAAAACGGAACAAAAGCGAGCTATCGCGTTGGAGAAAATTGTGACTCCTGTACAGAAAGAAGTTTTTATCATCATTGATGAGTGGTGGAAGAGGTTTGGGTACTCGCCTACCTTGCGGGAGATTGCGCATCAAAGGGGGAAGCCTGGAGTTGCGAATACAAAGAAGATTGTGGATAGGTTAGTTAGTATTGGAGTTTTGAAGAAGTGGGATAAAAGGCCTAGGACTATACGGCCTGTTTATTTAAGTTTTAGGGAGCTTCAATGAATTTAGAAGAACTGATTGCCGGGTTGGATGAAAGTGAGCTTGATAACTTAATGGCTCAGATTGAGGAAACCAAGAAGGCCGAACAAAGGGAAAAAGCGCAAAGTTCGTTCATGGAGTATGTGAAGGTGATGTGGCCGGGGTTTGTCCACGGAAGGCATCATGCACTCATGGCAAAAAAATTCGAGGATGTGGTTTCTGGGAAGATTAAACGTCTAATCATAAATCTTCCACCTC
>JBBRXZ010000113.1:0-3872 GCA_038238095.1 Saccharimonadales bacterium (SeqCode) | reverse complement strand
AGCATGGCCTCAGACAGTGCTGCTAATTTGGCATCATTCTCGACCGCTACCGGGCAGGCGCAAATTTCCTTGACATCTGCCTGCATATTAACATTTAACCAAGGTAAATTACTGAAATTAATGCCTCGTCCATGTTGGCGGTCAAAAACGGTTACTGGCATGCCGACACCAGCAGCTTTAAAATTTTTTGTTTTAAATCCAGTTATGGTGTTACGAAGTTGGGCTAAAAATTCGTCGTAGTTTTTTGGGGTAGGGAATTTGATCTGCTCAGTTATAATGCCTTGATCATCAAGTACAGCTACTAGTGTCTTGGTACCACCTATATCTACCCCTACGTACATGTTGTCAGTGTAGCATATATACCGCCCGGTTTTGGACGGGGCAGGGCAGCCTGCAGTCTCAAGAAGTCATTTTACGGGTTCCCGGTAAATTTAGTTAGTGTGATGGAGATGACCGTCTTGACACCAGCTCGACAGACGCCATACTTGAGACAAAGCATAATAGGTAAATTATCATGATACAAAGAAAACAAGTTGGTTCGGTTCTCCAATGGCTCTTGCCTTCACTGCCAGAAGTTGTCTTTTACCTCATTATAGCAGTAGCGACCTTGTTGCTCAGTAGCACGAAAGCCATGGCGCAATTATTCCTGTTACCGCCGGATAGCAATTTGTACCGCGTAGTGCTGGATTCGATTAACGATTTACTCGGGCATCTTATAGGGCAGGGCATTCAAGCAGGGGCTGTTACCGCCATTTTCTGGGCGCTGGTCGGCGCATTTATCTACTTATTGATTTGGTTGGTCCGGAACTTTTCGACTGAAGTAACCAACGACCTCATAATCAGTAATTATGCGCACCCGAAAGGTAGGGATCCTTACCGCTCATTTAAGCACCTGGCATATAGAAGTATTTTTCGTCTCGCGAGTTTTATAGTATTGGTATTTTACATTAACACGATAATCCTGGCTTTTCTGCCTGTCTGGCGCAATAGCTTTAGCGAGTTAGTTCTGCACCTTACACATCTTCATTACATCTATGCTGCAGTACTGGCGGTTGTTGAAGAAGTAGCCGTATTCCACGGCATGACGGTCATTCTACGACTGGTAATGTTACGTAAGCGGGTCTTTGACGGCTGAAACCTTGACATAAGCAGATATATTCCCCCATACTAACTGCTGAAGTTACATATAAAACTAACTAAAAACAATTGTGAAACTAAATAGCCTAATCATGGGTTTCAAAAGATTACAAAACAAAAAACTCCAAGACCGTAAACGCTTTAGCTTTGCCCTAGCCGGCGTAGCAGCCTGTCTGGTAGCAGCCGTCGGTACTTATTTATTATTGGCTGGACATGCTGTTACCAGCCCGTTTGCGGGCAGTGTAACGAACTACATCGATCCGACCTTCCAGACCGTCCTGCCTTTCGGGACCCGCTCCCACTGGATCCAACCCTGGCGCGGCTACCTCGACACCCAGCCTGCCAATAAGCTGACGGATGCGCTGGGGATTAACTTCAATGTATATCCCCAGTATTATGACCAAACGGCGCGACTTCTGGGTGCCAACGGCTTTAAGCGAGCGCGTATAGAGTTCGCCTGGAAGCAGATGTCCTACGTTGATCCGACTCAGCTTGTCGACACGGCCACCATCAAATACGATCAAGCTGCCCTGTTGGCGATGAAGAACAACGGTATACGCCCACTGATTCTTCTAAACGGCAACTCCGGTTTCCCTGGTCCGACGACGTTCTTCACCGGCACCGTCACCCAGACTGCCCGTACCGGTGACCGCACCATCCAACTGGATGCCGCTACCGCCGGCCAAGTCATCCTTGGGCGCACCGGGTTCACCCTGGCCCGGCCCGCTGCCGAATACCTCATCACGAGCATCGACGGGAGTAATCTGGCAACCCTCTCCAAGCCGCTCGCTCAAGACATCCCTGCGAGTAACCAGGTCAAGATGGCAACGCTCAAGTACGAGCCCTTCGGTCCGGAAAAGCTGGCCGACGGCAGCCCCAACCCGAAGTTCCAAGCGACGATGGCCGGCTGGATCAGCTACGTCAAGGCCATCACCAACCTCGCCAAGAATACGCTCGGCAGCTCCAATTTCGATATCGAGATCTGGAACGAACCGAGCTTTGGTTCCGAGTTTCTCGATGCCAACAAGAACTACTACAACCCGGCGCGCGAGACCGGTACCGGTGGGGCATTTCAGAGTATCTTTGACTATTCTGTGGCCGCCCTGCGTGATCCTGCCAACGGATTCGGCCCGATCGGCATTACTGACGGGCTTACCAATCAGTCCCCGTGGGGCTCTGGGGCCACCTTGCCTGCCGGTACCACCGCGATGTCCAAACATTACTATCGTAATCTCGAACGCTGGCCGCAAAATACGGTAAACAACGGTATCAAGCCGATTGATGCCCTGGGCCAGCTGAACGGCACCTACAACCAGCCTATTAACCAATATACCGAAACCGGGGTGCCCACCTACTACTCCTTCTTACCGGAGCATTTCCTGACCGGCATCCAGACGGAGACACTCATCCGCGACCTGTCGCCGATTCCCAACAAGATCGGCACGACACCTCATGGTCGGACGGCCCTAACTCCTGGGGGCTCGCCCGTCGAGGTATGGATGACGGAGTGGAACATGGCTATAGCATACAACTCTGACTTAACGAACCCGAGCAACCCCCAAGGTCCCCCCCTCGTCCCCGGTTTGACCGACCCGGAACGCCTCCACATACAAGCCAAGGGCGCGTTACGCTTCCTGACCTCGTACACCAACAAGGGATTGACGGCGGTTGATTTCTTCGCCGCCAAGGATAAAGACCTTGGCCTGGGATTCGTGCAGAATTCCTTCTACAACGCCGTCTCCCAGTCAACCGGTACTTACCCCGGTGACACCAGTGGGGGAGAGACGATTGATGCCTTAGGCCGGCTGACCAAAGCCTTCGGGGGTACCTCGATTACCCAACCACGCAAAGTGACGCTTAACCGTATTGATGACTACGCCGGTAACCAGCAATTCGCCGGGGATGGCACGGCGGGCCGGCCGCCGCTTTATAACCGCGACGTGCTCGCCTTCTTCCCCTTCCAGGTGACCGACAAGAAGTTCGTGATCCCGACGTATGTGATGACGCGGAATATAGTCAAGCCGTATAACCTCAGTGCCCCGCAAGGTGATGCCACCCGTTTCGACATGCCGCCAGAAAAATACCGCCTGACAATTGGCGGAGTAAACGGCGTCGGGGCCACGGTGAGCGCCTTTGACCCATTGACTAATGTTAACGTACCTGTGACTACCGTGTCTGCCAGCACCACCAGCTTAGTGGTTGAACTTCCCGTAACTGACTCGCCCAGAATGCTTACTATTAATGAATCCGGTTCTCCGGTCACGCCCCCTCCCCCTGACACCACCCCACCCACCGTCTCTCTGATTGCTCCCACTGCAGGTGCCACTGTCTCCGGTACTGTAGCTGTAAGTGCTACCGCCACCGACAATGTAGCGGTAGCCGGTGTCCAGTTTAAGCTGGATGGTAACAATCTGGGCAGTGAAGACACTGCCGGACCTTATACCACTAGCTGGAATACAGCCAGTGTCGGTAATGGCAGTCATAGCTTGAGTGCCGTAGCCCGTGATGCCGCCGGTAACACTAAGACAGCTACTACGCTCAACGTTACGGTTAATAACCTTACGCCTCCACCCCCTCCGCCCCCTCCACCCCCCGACACCACTCCTCCCACTGTCTCCCTGACTGCGCCCACTCCAGGTGCCACTGTCTCCGGCACTGCTACTATTAGCGCTACCGCCACAGACAATGTAGCTGTCAGTAAGGTTGAACTCTATATAGATGGAAGACTAGCTGCT
>JBBRXZ010000112.1:0-3885 GCA_038238095.1 Saccharimonadales bacterium (SeqCode) | reverse complement strand
TTGGCCAGCTACTACGACATAACTGCTAACAAACAGATCGAGAAAAGCGCTGCCTGGTATTACCCCAAACCTACTAGGCTATCTAAGGCTATTATGCGAAAAGATTTTTCAAACTATGTTGCGTTTTGGAAAGACGTAAAAGTTATCGAGTAAAATTGCTCCAAACATGAAGAAACTATTGATCAGCATTAAAATTTCAGCCCGAGCCATCTTTAAGGTCTTATCTATACCCCCCTATTTCTTTATCGCCATATTCTCGGGGTTTGTGTTACTAGGTCTACTTATATGGCTCTTTAGTTTTCAAACTTTGTTCTATGTGCTAAGCGTGCCATTCCTGTCAGTGAATGAGAAGCTTAGCTATTTTTTCAGTGGCTACACTAACTCCTTTTTGTATTTCTTCCGTGACCCAATAGTGTTTACGCGCGACATTTTTGTCATCCTAGCTGCCATTAACATTTCACTGTTCATATTTATTAAGCGAAGTAGCCAAAACGACCAACAGAAGATGCACGGTGGTGCGGGCGGCCTCTTCGTGGGACTTGTGGCAGCGGGTTGCATAACGTGTGGTACATCCATAATCGCGCCACTTTTCGCGAGTGTCGGCGCGACGGCAAGTGCATCCGCTTCGCGGAATATAGGTGCCATCGGCAATATTATCGGGATTATTCTGACGCTTTATTCCGTGCATGGTTTTGGAAAACGAGCTGCCTACGAACTGGCACGCAAATAATGCGATAGAAAGGATATCCAATATGCAACAATCCGAAGCAGCCAAGCCAGTTCATATCATCATTTACCGCATCACTGGTAAACAGTTATTTTTCCGAATCCCTGAAAAAGTTTGCGAGGAATGCGACTTAAGCGTTGCAATCGTACGCCGAGTTGTCGAAGAACTAGGTGCACAAGACAAGATTAAAGTAACCGTAAAGCCGTGGATTAACAATCTTATAGGCTGTTTGTTTTGGTGGAGTTGGCATCCGCCGGTTGTTACTATTAACGGCAAACGGTTTTCACAGGGAGTCGTTCCGAATAAAGCACACCTATTAAATACATTAAGCGTTCAATTAAATGAGGTTAATCATGGATAAATCCGTTAAAGAATATGAGTGCCCGGCTTGTGGTTTGCATTACAATAATGAAGCAACCGCTAAAGAGTGTGAAGCTTGGTGCAGTATGCACAAAAGCTGTAACTTAGATATAACTAAACATTCAGTAGAGGCTTCTGCACAGCAAAACTAAAACTATATAGGTCAGACCATTAGGAAGCGTAATTCACTGCTTGGGGTGAGCTGATCAGCAAAAGTTTAACACGGAACATAATGGCCAGCCAATAGCTGTTTAACAGAGATAGACCGTATTGCTATGCAACGGTCTTTTTCTTTTGTAAAGTCTACTTAACAGAGGTAAGTTGGTTCGAGTCCTTTCCCGCGAAATTGGGCCTCTAATAGCTCCTAAATTGAGCCGTTCAGGCATAATATAAGCCATGAAAGTACTCCTCCTGGTCTTGGCAATATTTTTAGGGGTTTATGTTGTTTTTGTAGTAGGACTGTTTATAGCTGGTAAGCGTACCCACGCCCGGGCAATTGGCGGTTTTATTCCCGACTGTATAATCCTGTTCAAGCGGCTCTTACAGGATTCCCGTACGCCAAAACGGTATAGATTCGAGCTTATTCTTCTGATTGGTTACTTGGCTCTTCCAATTGACCTGATACCTGATTTTATTCCTGTGGCTGGTCAGTTGGATGATGCTATTATTGTCACGTTGGTGCTTCGCCGAATTGTTAAAAGCGTAGGCGTGGAAGTCGTCAAAGAACTCTGGACTGGACCAACTTCCTCACTGAATGTTATTTTGAAGCTAACCGGTCGTTAAATTACCAAACTTTCTGTCAGCTTTGACGTACTTACTACAGGTTTATAATAATGGCTTTCCCGTCAGTATAAAAAGGGTCATCGCTGGCATTCATGCCAAGCTGTGAATTCACAACCTGCATTAGATCATTCGGAACACCTAACGATTGAGCTATAAAATTACGCTCAGCGTCAATATTGGGATCGATATGATGTGTAGGCAGTTTAGCTGGGCCTGCAAACTTCACGCCATCATCCAAACTGGCGGTAGCTACCCATATTGGTCTTCCGTCGGGCAATACATAATCAGTGCGCCAAATACGTGTATGATGTCGCTGTTTTAAGGTATTGGCGTCAGTTGGTTTTTGGAAGGCTAGGTCTTGAGGTTTGGCATTGAGGTATGAAGGCGTAACCGGAGCATTCAGATATTGCTTGTCCTGGAAACCGATTGCCAAAGCCCTTAGTGTGTTAGATAAAGTGGATGGGTCGGACTTATACCACCCGTGGCTGTCAAATATTTTCTCAACCTGATTACCATAACCTACAAAAATGAAGCTGATCGGCTCCATGCGTGATCCCGTTAACGTTTCACTATAGACAGGTAACCGTTTCACTGTCTCTTGGTTCAGCGCAGCCAGCGGGGTTTGGGAAGGTGTAGCCATAATTGGCCGAATCTTTACCAGGAATGGATTTGCAACTAACGCAAAAACCAGTATAGCTGGGACAGCCAGGTAGACTTGCTTATCAAAAACCTTATCATGTGTGATACCCGCTAATTTAAAACGGATAGCTATTTCTATCACTCCGACAACTATTGATAGGATAAAACTACCGAACAAGGCACTTGCAATGACATCGCTAGGATAGTGAACACCGAGATAAATACGGCTCAAGGCTACCAAAAATACTGCTGAAATATAACTAACCAGTACCAAGAGCTTAACAGCTGATGATTTAGTTGACCGGTAGATATAGTACGCCAGTAAGCCGAACACTACAGTCGCGGCCATAACATGACCACTTGGGAAACTATAGCCATCTTCGCGAATCAGACTCAGTGATTGTTCCGGTCTTGTCCGACTTACGAGATGCTTTACGATATAGTTTGTGACTTCCGCCCCTAGCGATACAACCACAAAAATACCGGCACTAAGCCGAAGCCGCCTATACCAAAGTATCCCACCTACTATCAGCAATAAGAGTCCAATCGTTTCTACATTCGCGAGCGACGTAATGAAGTTAAAAAAGCGCGTTTGCTCATCTGTCCTAATACTTGGCACCAAGTTTGCAATACGGGTGTCAATTCTGGTCAAAGGATCTTTAAAAATCACGTCCTGCAACACACCGACGAACCCGGCCAGAAAAGTGCCGGCAATTATTATAAGGCTTGTAAGCATCAAGCCCTGCGGTTTGCGGGTATCAAAGCGAGCTCCACACCAGCGTAGAAATGAAGAATCTGTTTTTCTTAATCCTTTAATGTACGGGTCCCGGCGTAAGCCTGACCATGCTGATCTAAGCAGCGATGAAGCGACACTTCTCGGTGAAGTCAGCCCTTTTACTAGGCTGTATACGAATATGACCAGCAGTATGATTTCAATTAATATTGAGAAGGCAAAAAACACTGGAGTACCTAAAACATCAAGTGCCTTAACTGCGTAGACATTTAGAATAGAAAGCATGAAAACGATTAAAGCAATGACTAGATATCCGGTTGTTTTAATTCGGGATTGCATATCTTACAAATCATAGCAGAAAATGGTTAAGTACGAGTGGCTCAGCCTACCGAAATCTGGCAATTATTTTGCCCTAACACAGATATGCTCAGCCATATACAGAAAGCATCGTAATTGTTCTAGTGTTTAGGAAAACTAGCTAATTAGAAAAAATCAAAATGGAATCCCAAACTCCACAATACACTGCCCCCCTATACCCTCCCCATCACTGCCGTTGACTTAAGCTTGCTCATTCTAGAAAACCACCTTTCTTTGTCGTTTCCAGAAGTTTAAGACTTGTCTGCTGGAATTTTCCAATCTAGGT
>JBBRXZ010000111.1:0-3939 GCA_038238095.1 Saccharimonadales bacterium (SeqCode) | reverse complement strand
TCCTTCTTCGGCAGATAGGCTTTTGCTCTGCAAATTAGTCCACTTCTTTGACAAGAGGGACTCAACAAGTTTTTCTACAGTTATTGGCTTTAATATCGTCATAATTCATTGTGCCCAACTAAGGAAGCCGTCTAACGCCCGGCATCAGCGGCGCGCACAGAACATCGAGGATGAAAGGCCCGCTGGGTGCGCGTCCGCTGCATGCCGTTGTTAGATTTCGCCGCACTAAGCATTCATTCTGCTTTCTCAATTTAGAAGTTCTCGTCGGGATACTTCTTTGCGTCCTCCTCATCAAAACACATCCCGTCGATCATCTTGTCAAATGCCTTTGCTGCTTCAGGAGAGTTACCTTGATACGAGATTGCTCCCCAGCGATAACTCACAAACCGCCAGACCTTACCATCACGCCTTTCCCCTCGTACATCGTACCCAAATCTTCCGCCTGACTTCCACATCCTCTCTGTAAACTCCTTTGCTTCGAGAAGTGTCTCTTCGGTCGGATGGCTAGATGTGGAGTCCTGCCAATTGACCATGACCTCGAAATTACCAACCGGCATTTGGTAGCCGTAATAATAAACATCTAGATCGAAGCGCACATCTTTCTTTACCTGAACGTTGTCTGGCGCGAGAACCTTGAAGGCTATCCCTGTTCTCGCCTTATCTGATTCCGCCCTACATTGGGGTATTTTCCAGAGCGTAGCTGCCGCCTCTTCCATGATGACCTGAACGGTTGTAGCCGAGAGAGGGAGGATTTTTGTAACGGGGCGTTGTTCAGGGTGCGTGAAATAGATGACGCGCCCGTGGTCAGGGAGGCGGAAGAATCCCTTCTCATCGCTCATCACCTCGTAACGCTGCATAGTCATGTTCATGCCTAGAAACTTAGTCTGCTTCTGAAGAGGCGCGTAGGTGAGCACCTTAACCTGCGGAATCGGCTGACCTTTCTCAGATTTGATTATTCCGCTAAGTGGCGTAGCGCCTGCGGATGGCTCGAAACTAATGCCAATGAGTATAAGAAGGAAAGATAAGATAATGCTTTTCATCATAATCGGTTTTGTTACCGGCTCACATGAAGAAATCTAACGCTGGAATTGAGATGCGCCCCGCGAACAGCATTCAATCTCCATCGAAGGAAGATTGATGAGAAGCCTGCTATCGGGGCGTCATCTCGAATGACTTGTTAGACATCGCCATTCATTGCAAACTATCAACGCGGGAAGAGATTCCCTCGATCAAAAAGAAACATGTACAGAAAGAAGTAGGGCGTGGCAAGAATGCCGCCCCAAAATAAAGGACTCAGCCACGCAACAAGCATCCGCGAAATTTCCAGCCTGCGATGAACCTCTGTTCTCTCCGGCAGACTAGCACTCGCTCCAATAAGAAGCGTTGCGGCATAAGCCAAAGCAATGACAAGCCAGCCTAAAACTACTTGCTGCCCAAACCAATAAACGAGCGAAAGCCAAAGGAGCGGCGCGGCAACAAAAATCAAAGCCAACCGCAGCCACGCATTCCCAAGCATGATACTTTCAAGATTAGCTGGAACTTCTTTGGTTCGCATCTCGATTCCTCGTTCGCCCATATAGAAGAAAGATGTCTAACGACCAAGCTCACCCGCCGCCGGAAGCGAAGAGAGGAGGAACGACGAACGAAGCTGTAGGCGGTCGGGTGCAGCGCCTTGTTAGGCGGCTGTTGGTGACTTTCAATTAGGACGTTCGCTTGGCAAACCAGCCATGAATGAAAAGAGTTTGAAGGAATAACACCGGAGCGTTAAAGCCGCTCGACGCAAGGATTGTTTCAACTTGTTGCGGCGGTAAAATAGCGACGCTTTGCCCAAAAGAAGCGCGCATTTTTTCAATTTCTTCCGCAGAAATATTACAGGCTTGGAGCAGCCGCAGCCAAACTTCAAGCAGGTTTTGATAAGCCTCAGTAGACATATCAGAAGTCAAGTCGGCACTGACTAAAATCCCATTGGGACGAAGTCGTACCGCAATTTGGCGGAAGAAATTGCGGCGGTCTTCTTGCTGCATGATGAACTGAGATACCAAAAGAGAAGTAGCCGCATCGAATGGATCGGCTGTGGGCAACGAATCGAGATAACCTTCGTGAAAAGTGCAACGTGATGTAAGACCGTTTTCCTCGACGCGCTGGCGACAGATGTTCAGCATTGGTGCCGAAGGCTCCACCGCAGTGAATAGCCAATTGGGAAATGCTTGGGCAAAGTCAATAATTTCCGTTCCGGTTCCTGCGCCGACACAAAGAATGCGCGCATCCGCAGGAAGTTCGGAGAGGATTGCGCGGGTCAGCAATTGAAGTGCATCGCGCATCGGAGCCATTGCAGCGAATTTTTTATCGTAGGAAGAAGCGCGCTCTTTATCGAAGGCAAGTGGCGCTGGCGTTTGATTTTGCATAAGAAAATAGATTGGTTCGCATTCTGTATTTTATCGCGTTGCGCCTCGCGGGACAATCACGCTTCGCGCAGCCGCCTAACGCCGGAATTGAGCCGCCGCGCACGCAACGCGGCAAACACACAAGTCTTGCGGATGAGAGCAACGCTATTTCGCGGTCGGCTCGAATGACTTGTTCGGCTGCGGAACAGAATTAACTGACAACTTCATAGTCAGCGTACTTCTAAGAGCTTCGTTCTTAGAACTGCCCTGACTTTCTGCGGTTTTCCAAAATTCAGCTATGGGAATAATCACATTCTTCAATTCTATCAAGTGTGAATCTAAGGGGTCGTTACCCCGCTCTTTAGTCTTTCTTTCCATGTAGGCTGTGTACACGTCTAATGGAAAAGCGGCTTTTTCGTAAAGCCTCTCAAAGTCTTGAGATACTTTGGCGTAAATACTCGCATGTTTTTCAATCTCTAATACAATGGAAGCTCCACCCTTACTTGTAGGCATATAATGTTCTATAAATAAGCGTTCTTCAGTCATTACCATTCCATAAAGCGGTGCGTCGTTTGTCAGTCGAAGTGATACACTGTGTTCCGGCTGTCTGTTGAATATTTTTAGCAAACCTTTCACAGTGTCCCTGGTCGCGTGATATTCAGTAACTCCTTTATTTGTTCGATATTCAAGCTGCTTCCTGAAACCGGATTCTTTATCATAAGGATTGGGGAGAAGAATTTTGATTGGGAGTCCTCCTTTTTTCTGCTCCACCTTCTTAATAAGATTATCAATTAGCCAGCCGTTTTCACCCTCATTAATCAGCATATCTCTGTGAGTTCTTCCCAGCGTATACACAAATTTCTCTGCCTCTAACACGTATTTGGTGACTATATCTTTAAATTCCCGATTATCGCGTCGGTACATTCCTACAATGCCTTCATCTTTAGACATACGTAGAATGTTGCTATATTCAGTGACACTATGCTCTAGCTTAGTAAGTTCTTGCTGAAAACTCTCAATATCTTTTTGCGCCGATTCGAGTTGCCCTTTAATTTGCCGCAAGGGCTTTCCGATTAATTCTTCATGATATAAGTGGTCGAAAATAGCAGCGACTAGACATGCTACTCCCAAGCCAATGCCAACATGAATCAGGATTAGGTGAGCAACTATAGAATGCGTAGGAGATGCATCTTTATGTGGAACAAGAATCCCAATCACAACCAATATAATTGCTAGGAAACCTAGAATTATATAAGTCCGTTTTAAACGCCGGTTCGTTTCTGCTGCACCACTCATTTACATGCTTCTCCTACGATAGACTTTGATAACCTAATGTTCGACTCTTTTCCTGACCGGATAGATAAACCCTTTGTTTTCAACAACGGACTTTTCCGTTTGTACGCGATTTGTCAAAATCGCGTCTGTAAGCTACTGAAAACAGGGCGCTCAAAAAGAGTCGAACATTAGGTTTTGATAATCTTAAGAATCAACTAAATTCACCAACATATTAGCATGGGCAAATCATTCGATTGCTTAGCGAAGCGGCCGAACGCCC
>JBBRXZ010000110.1:0-3961 GCA_038238095.1 Saccharimonadales bacterium (SeqCode) | reverse complement strand
GAATTAGATATAGCGCCATTTAAAGTAGTAGATGGACCACCAGCAACAGGACCACCCCAACCACCAGTACCCCAACCGAAGTTAAAGGTATAGATGTCGTTACCAGAAGTAATCTGATAAGTACCTACTACAGAGCCCCCACCATTACCCACGTCAGACGCATTGGCTGCTACAGGTACTTGAATAGAGAACGTAGAAGATGTTAAATAAGATATTTTAAACCCAGCTGTTTGCTGCAATATAGCTTGAGTTACTGCACCGCCTAGACCACTCGCGGCTACACCGCTAAAGTTAATAAAATCCCCAGTCTGTGCGTCATGGGCCAAATTAGTAACTACAACTGTTTTAGAGCCATTAGCAGCAGCAAAAGTTACTGTTCCAGGCGAGGTTACTTTACGAATAGGTGTTACATCATAGTATGTACCGTTGGTAGAGCTTTGTATGTACAGCTTGCTGTTAGTGCCAACTGCCATATAGTTAAAGTTACTAAGGCTGACCCAGTTCCATAAGGCTCTAGCAGCACCTTGAATAGCACCAAAAGAATTAGTTTTGCCAGTATCTAGTACCCAGCCACCAAGTTTTTCTACCTGTCCAGAACGAAAACGAATTTTATCCCCGTAGAACCAACCACCTTCATTGGATAGGGTAGTACCTTCACGGTTAATACCGGGTCTAAATTGTAGTTTTTGTAATGGCATGGTTTACCCTAACATTTTGAGTGCTTTGTCTTTGACCTCGGCAACGCGCCTAGACCAACCCTTGCCAAACGTTTCAAAGGTCTTTAGTGATTGTAAGAAATCTAAGCGTTTAGCGCAATACAATTCAATCAAACGAACTGGGTCTTCTTCAGCTTTCTTAACTAAACTGAGAGTAATGCTACCGAAACCGCCGTCAGGAGTAGCCCCAACACAAGACTGTAGGAACTTAATTGCTCTCCCGGGACCCGAGTTAACAGCGACATCAAAAACGCAATAGTCAACACCAGATACAAGCTCATCAGCTCTGATAGCATCCCAGTATTTCCTCTTATATAGTGGTGCAACCATTGTTGGAGTAAGCGCCTTCATTTGCTTTTCATCTACGGAGTGGCCTACCCATTCCTCCCATACTCTAGCAGTAACCCCAAGATTTGTCATGCCACCTGGGTCAGATGAGTGATTTACGTAGCCGCCTTCATGGGCGAGTAGTAGTGTTAGGCAGTTTTCAAAGTTACTTTGCATCTTTTTCCTTGGACTTCATATCCATAATCTTCTCGAGGGTGCGGCCACCAAAATAGAAAGACATAATTAACATGCCCCACTGACCCAAAAGCTCAACGTAAGTCTTGTTGGTATCTAAGTCAAATGCCGACATCATGGCAAACACAAAGTAACCTACAAGAATAGCAATTAAAGTCATAGGACGAATGTTCTTAGACAGCCAGCTATCGCTAAGCATATCAGCTTGGGCACGTTTAGTCAGTTCTTGCTGCTCTGCAGTATCAGCGGCAATTTGGGCTAATTCACCATTTTGCTGCATCTGTAACAACTCTAGCTGAGCCTTGGCTTTTTGTTCTGGGTCTGGAAAAAACTTATCTACCAGCTTCATTCCTACACCAAGAATTGCGCTAATTGGGTCCATTATCGACCTACCGTAGTTTGGTTATTGCCTTTGCGAACAGTAACTTTTTCACCTTCAACTTCTACAGACATTGGGTCACGGTCTGCCATGCCATCTAAGCGGGCAATCAATTCCTTCATAATCTCAAATTCAGGCTTTTCCTGTTTAGGCGCGCCACCAGCAACCCCATTTAGCATAGAGATTAACGCAGTTAAAGACGCACCAAGCAAGCCCATTACCGCAGCCATCTTGCCTTCATCAAGCACAATAGAAGCACAAACCCCCATAGCCACAATAATGGTAATGTAGATTAGGCCGTGTTTGCCGATTGCTTTACCAGCTACTTCTTTGGCTGATTCAATGTATGTTGGTTCACTCATTATTTGTTCTCATTTTTTGGGTTTGTTATAAAGGTTTGTCTAACTGCTTCAAAACGTTCAAGCTCTTCAGGGCTAATTACTGCTTCTTCAATCTTCTGCCTAACCATAACTGCATGGTCTTCTAACTCTGTAATATCTGCATTATAGTGAAAACCCTTAGATACATGCTTTGTATCGTATATGTCCATGATGATATGAAACCGGTCTTCAGCACTATCATTTCTTATCTGATGCCACAAATTTACCCATACTAAATAAGCTTTGCCGACCTGCATATGCAAGGTCTGGCCTTCAGACATAAACACACACTTCTTATTTGTAATCAATGGGATATGCAGCCTAGCCATATATTCATTATCATCCGCATCTCTATGTACTAACGACTTAGCCCCTGCCTTTAAACAGGTAACCCGTACCCTTCTAGGGGTAAACCCTAAGTCTTCTATAAGACTCACCACGTTCGCAATCTCTCCCACACAAGCTTGAGTTGGGTTTTTATGTTCCATAGAGTGTGCGATATCAAAGAACTTAAGCGACTTATAGTTGTTATCATTTTTCGGAAAGTAGACTTCCATGGCTTGTCCTTCATCATTCTGAAAGAAATCCCAACCATCTCGCCAATCACCAGTACGGGAAGTAATAGACCAACCACCAAAGCCTCTATAAGCCGGCGTTTCATACTCTTCTCCTTGAATAATCTGCTGTCCAAGCGTAAACACATGCTCTTGCACATCCTTCACAAGTTGCTCATGGTCAAACTTAACTAAGTCTATCTCTTCGTAAAAGCTCACAGTGCTCCCGTTTCTTCTAACATCTCACATACTTTATCAAAACTATGTAGGCCGGTACTTATACATATTGCAACCCGTTCTGATATATCTTTAATAGGCTCTACTGAATGCACCTCAGATACGTTTAAACACCAGGCATCACCCTCACTAGCAACAAATGCTTGTTGGAACTCTAAATCAGCTTCGTTAAAGATAACCCCATTAGTCTGGTTCTCAACTTGATAGGCTGTGGCACCGGGCTTTACTTTAAAAAACTTAGTTCTACAAGGCTCAGTCTTAATGTAGAAGTTAATAACCGTGTTTATCTGGCTATCGGTATGCGGGGGTACTGCATTATTAATCCGCATTATCGCTACATTAAAATCTTGCCTATGCCGCTCAGGAATAATACTAAGCACTTCATCACTTACCTTGGCATCAAAATACTCTATGACATCCCCATAAGCAACTTGGCTAGCACCTTGAGTAAAATCTAAATTACTCTTGTGGGGTTTCAACTGGCGAAACATTCCAAGCCTTATATTGACGAATAATCTCGCAGTCATAATCCCAGTTAATTCCTGGGTGTGGGTTACCCTCTGCAGCGCCCCATTCGTGCCCATTGATATACTCTAGGATTGGAATACCTGCGTGAAATATAGTTTCTAGGATATCTGCATAGTCTTTAAGCATCTGAAACATACGGAACTTATCTACTTCTGGGAGCATTAAAATATCTCGACCCAGCTGGTTATCGAAGTAGTGGACTACAGACTCACGGTAGGAATCAATCTGGTTTACAGGTACATTTAAGTATGGGGAAGCTTCTACCCTTGCTTCCTCAGGTATGACCCGAAGCTCGACTGGCGGTTCTTGCATTACTCCATCATCCATTTTTTCACTCCTTTAAAGCTAAATTTGTTTACGTTAACAATAGCAGATGCAGCTCCATGGCTCATCCAGAACAAGGCCCACATACCCCATAGGGTTAGAATACGATGCCCCCGACGGTGTGGAATATGGTCAATCAAACGGCTAATCGGTTTACCAATAGCCATCAAAACACGGCCACGTAAGTTATCTTTAGGTCTAGCACCCATCAAGTAGGCCATATGCTCAGACCAAGGAATACCAATACGTAACGCCATAGCGGTAATAGCTTTTTTCTGCGCCGCAGAACGTTGTTCTTTCGGTAACCATAGGAAGCAATCT
>JBBRXZ010000109.1:0-4012 GCA_038238095.1 Saccharimonadales bacterium (SeqCode) | reverse complement strand
GAACGGCACATAAATCTCTTGGGACGCTACTCTTTCGCCGTGCCCGAGGCCGTCGCTCGAGGCGAACTGCGACCATTGCGCAATCCATCCGACACTGACTCTTAACCGGGTTTTATGTTCCGCTGCTCCCTAAACCCCATTTTCTCAAAGCTTAAGGTCAACACAGAATCAATAAAGAATTCTCCTTATCAATCGGTTATTAATCCGTTTAGTAAATATCCAATTATTTTGCTTCCCCAAGATATTCTTAGAGATTTACCTATAGCTGAGTCTTGGGATGAGATAGATCGCGTGTGCGCGCACAATGCGGCGTTAAGGCATAGGATAAATGCGCTTATTGGTGACACTTGGAAAAAAGCAACACGAGTTAAAAAGCGAATACTTCGTGCTGTGCTTGTTAGAGAGCCGGAAGTAATGAATGACCTTATTGAATCATATAGAAAAAAACCGGCGACCAAATACGATTTTGTTAATGATCCTGCGGGGCAGGTGATTTGGCTCCCGGTCGCTCGCAAGTATGTCAGTAATTTTCCGTTAAATATAACCTTACCCGCAAAGCCTTCTCCCGAAGATTTGCTTCAGATTGTCATAACAATTTGCGACAAGTTCAAAGATTTGGTGGAGAATAATGCTCTTTCTTCATTGTTATATGAATCTTCTGGAAAGCCCAAAAAGGAAGAAGCCGCGCAGAAAGTATTCTATGGTATCGCTGATGCCTACTGTTCAGCCAACAATCTTGATCTATCAAGAGAAGCTAATGCGGGCAGGGGGCCGGTGGATTTTAAGATGAGTAAAGGATACAGGGGGCGGGTTGTAGTTGAAGCTAAACTAACAACGAATCAACAGCTTTTGCATGGGTTGGATGTTCAAATTGAGGAGTATAAGAAAGCCGAGAAAACTCAATTTGGAGTCTATCTTGTTATTGATGTAACAGGCGGATCAGCAACGCGAATAGCAGCATTGAAAAAACGCATCAGAGTCAGTAAAGCATCCGGGCTTAGAGTGCCTGAAGTTATCTTTGTTGATGCGATACCCAAGAAGTCAGCAAGTAAATACTGAGAATTCTTGTTTCCTACGCTGCTCAAATCATAATGCGCTCAATCTCATCTAAGGTTAATTCATCATCCGTCCGGTTATAAAGCTGCGTCGTCCTGGTGGACTCGTGCGCCGCGATCTGCGCGGCCTTCTCGACCGTCCCGCCGTTCCTCAGATATTCGGTTACACCTGTAGCTCTAAATGTGTGGCAAACGATCTCCGATGATACTCCCGCATCCCGCGCACGTCTCTTAATCATCTGGTAAGCGTCAAAGCGTGAAAGCTGGTTAGCGGTAAGCGTGCGGCTCTGGCCGCGTGACGTGCGGAAGAGGGGCTTATTCTTCTCGCCGGTGATGCCAGCGGCTTCGATATACTCATCAAGATATTTCTCGGCGGTGTGGTGTGTCGGCACTTCATGGAACTTGCCGCCTTTCTCGTGAAGCCTTAGCCAGTAGCGTTTGCCGTTCGCGTAGTAGTCTTTAATTTTCATCCCCACGACTGCCGACACACGCGCAAAGCTATAAACCATGACACCGATCAAAGCGCGGTCGCGCAAACCTACAACGTGGCTTGTATCAATCGAGTCTAAGAGCCGCCGCGTGTCTTCAGCCGATAGCACCGGCGTCTTTCCTTTCTTAATCGAGTAGCGCGGACCTCTGACGCTCGCGGCAGGGTTAAACGGGACCACCTGACCAATAACAAGCCAATCTAAAAGCATCCTGATCGCTGCAAGGTGTTGCTTTACTGTTTGCGGTGAGCCGGGGTGCTGCTCAATGTAAGCCGCGACTATCATCGGCTCGATCTGCGCGAGGTCTAGTCCGCGCATCTCGCACCAAACGAGAAACGCGCCGACGGCTCTGGCATAAGAGAGCCGCGTATTTTTATTTCTTATGTTGGCGGTGAAGAACTCTAAGAATCGCTTGGTAGCCTTCCGGCCTTCCTGAGAAATGATGGCCGGAACTGGGAATGCCATCTCACTTTTTCTATTGCTGAGCGGGATAAGCTGTGTAGTCATGCCTTGCCGGGAGATTGACTGACTTCTATTTCAATTTCTTTAGAGATTTCGCTGATCTCTTTAGAGACCGATGTATATTTATCCGATATTTGTTCTTGGCTTTTATTTGCGAGAAAGAAAAGCTTTGATGAAGCGGTCTTAATAAGTCCTACCACGCGAGAATCAGGGTCAATGCGGTTAATAAAAATCCATCTTTCGATAGCTTTACTCGATAGCCCGAACAACTCTTCTTTTTCCCAATGCTTACAATTGATTCGCTGGAGAATCTGTCTTTGAGCTGCGATGCGGTTATTAAATTCGTTCATGGATTTTTGCCTTTTCCACTAACTTATTCATCCAGCCGCTTATCTTATCAAGCTGGCTAACGGCAATTTCGATGTCTTGTTGCGTAAGGTTATCGCCGTAGCCTCTTGTACATAAGATACGTGCCCTTTCAAAAATATGATAGGAACTTTTTGTAAGGGGAATACTATCGCCTTCTAAGTGAAGTGCTGAATTCCTTGCGAAGTTAGGCTGCGCCGTGACCCCCAGAGAGAAGCAGGTTGCAATATTTCTCATGCTCAAAAATATCGTAGAGAGATCGAATACTCGACCACTGATGTTATTTACTATAGATAGATATGCTTCATTAAACAGTGAATAGAACTTATTGCAATCGTGTACATAATTCTTGTAGGGTGCTGGGTCTCCCAATCCTTTTAAGTAATCTTGTTGATCTGCTGCAAAAATCAATTTCGCCTCAACAGATAAATGCCAAGCGAATGGATTACCCTCTTGCCATAGCTCTCGAATTCTTCCGTGGGAATATATAGAGAAAATCTCTGGATCGAATCGAGCATCATAACCATTAATAACCGCAAGCAAATCAGTATCTGAGCCTTGCGATATTTCGCCCCGACAAATTGAGCCGAATGCGTATATATGCATAATTAGCGTCGATTAAAACGTTTAATAATAATAGACAGAAAGAAGCCCATCGTGACCAACCTAACAAACGCAATTAAAGCCAAATATAAACTTGGGTAGTATGTTGGGGAGAAAACACCTAAAAAAATTGGCGGTGCTTCTTTCAAAGCTTGCCAATAACTTTTGAGGCTTTCTGGGTTTTTGAATGACAAGACATCAATCAATGCTATTAGAAGTAAAACAAGTAGCCCTGCACGTAGTAACTTTAGAACGCTTTCACCATTACCCCAGATAAAATCAAGAGTCTTAAAGCTAACCCATTCTAAAAATGCTTTGACTCGACCCCATCCGGCATATTTTTTCCGATAATAAGATTCATTTGATCGCCATGACTTGCTCAAGTGAACCTCAGTAGCTTGAAGCTCAACGCTGACCGCTTTATTAGCAGATTTTGTATCTCCGAGTTGCTGATAATTGACTTTCAGCGAGCGAGCAAACTTCATTTTCAGATTTTCAAGAGCGGGGCATCCGGTATCTAGAATGTCATTATCAATAACTGTTTTCTCGAATGTAACGTAGTCGAACTTACATCCGGGGAAACTTGATCCATATAAGCTTGTTCCAACAAAGCGACATCCAGTGAAATCACAGGTGTCAAAAATGCAATTCCGAAGATAGCAAGCGTCGAAAATTGTGTACTTAAAATCCACATTAGCGAAACGCTTACCTTTAGCAACAAGACGAATAAATAATTGATTCGTAAGATTCGCTTTGGAAACATCAGCGTCGAATTTCTTATCTTTCTGCTCAATTCTATTGCTATTTGACAGCATTATTTTCTCCGAAGCTGGTCTAGCCAATGTCCGCACCTTGCTTTAGATCAATTGCACTACTTACTATATAAGATATTTTATAATCAATGGTTCGGACAGAATTAAGCAGCGATAGCCGCATAGTTTCTGAGATATTCAAACTGCGGATGATTTATTACCGCACTTTGGTCTAAAGCTAACTTGGAAATTATCAGGTTGAGCAAATGTTCATTGAAAAATCGTT
>JBBRXZ010000108.1:0-4025 GCA_038238095.1 Saccharimonadales bacterium (SeqCode) | reverse complement strand
GCTCTACCCCTACCAGCTACCGTACGACGCTAGCCCTAAAGCTATTTCGAGGAGAACCAGCTATCTCCGAGTTCGATTGGCATTTCACCTCTAACCACAGGTCATCCGGGCATTTTGCAATATGCTACGGTTCGGTCCTCCACGTGGTTTTACCCACGCTTCAACCTGCCCATGGTTAGGTCACCCGGTTTCGGGTCTATTCGATGCTACTATTCGCCCTATTCAGGCTCGCTTTCACTACGCCTCCGGCAAATGCCTTAAGCTTGCAGCAGCAAATAACTCGCTGGATCGTTCTACAAAAAGCACGCTGTCACTAATAAATTAGCTCCAACTCCTTGTACGCACACAATTTCAGGATCTATTTCACTCCCCTTCCGGGGTTCTTTTAACCTTTCCCTCACGGTACTTGTTCACTATCGATCGTAAGATATATTTAGCCTTGGAAGGTGGACCTTCCGGATTCAGTCAGGGTTTCACGTGTCCCGACCTACTCGACACAGTGGAATTAGCCGAATCAAAGATTCGTATAATTCCGCCAGGACTCTCGTCCTTGTAAGTGATAAAGTTCGTAACACTTGGCATACCAGGCTTTCACTGTCTGTGGCATGGCTTTCCAACCGTTTCTGCTCGCATTACGAATTTTTTACTTTATGGAAGCTAGTGTTAGCGCCTCCGGCCTTTTGCAACTATCTGATCGGGAGGTATAATAAAAACTATATAATTCTTATTATACCCGTGATCGGGATAGTCACAAAAGGTTACTTACAGGTCACAACCCCTTAATAACATTCGTCTAACAACTTATTTGCCTTTGGATTTATTTGCATAAATTCTCAAGCAAAAGTCATTAAGGTTTGGGCTCTTCCGCGTTCGCTCGCCACTACTTACGGAATCATTAGTTATTTTCTCTTCCTCAGGGTACTAAGATGTTTCAGTTCCCCTGCTTACCGCGTCTCCGTCCTATATATTCAGACAGGCGCCACTGAACATAACTCCAGCGGGGTTTCCCCATTCGGACATCTCCGGATCAATACATATTTAGCTGTTCCCCGGAGCTTATCGCAGCTCATCACGTCCTTCGTCGGTATCTTACGTCAAGGCATCCGTTGTGCGCGCTTGAGTAACTTTTTACGATTAATGAGACAAACCTTTGGTTTTTCTCATCGCTTCGCTGCTCTTTTCCTTTAAAGGACAGACTTTTGCCGGAATAAATCCGTCAAAACTCAGAACTTGAATAGATGAGAAGCCTTTGGCTTCTCTCATTAGTGCAATTGACTAGTTATTGGTGCATACCATTTAATATTACCGCGAAGCGGGATTACCAAACATGTAAGCCAATAGCCGTTTGTCTTATCGCAGATGTCTTAAAAAGGCATCTGCTATTGCTTGAACCAAACTTACATCCATATAATGTAAGCTCGATTCTTAGGATCGCCTTAAATAAATTTAAGTTGATCCGTTTACTTTGCCAAATTTTTAAAGTTCGCGAAACTCAAGAGGATTCTTTGTATCCGGTTCCAGCATACTTATAAGTACACCCACCGTAATCCTTGAGGCTTGAGTTTACGTTTAGCTCTTCCGGCAGATGGCCGACTAGCCGCTACCTAAACTCAAGCTTAGGCTCTATTGTAACAAACTTAACAGGGGCGGTCAATAACCTAATGCTGTCAAACTTGCTACAGTTCGGTATCTAATTAAGCTTTACTTAGCTGGTTTTGCTATTACTTTCCAAAGCCTTAAGCTGTCTGGAATGAAGTGTAACAACTGACCTGGTAAGTTTACTGTTAGCTTCAAGATCGGTTATCCGAGCCTGGTGACCATCGACTCGGCTTTTGACGTTCAGGTTCTCGCTGATTGATTCAGCTACTTGTGTAAACTTATCGTCAAGATCCTCCATTAATACACTTTGCCGGAGCTGCTCTTCGCGTATGTCAAGGGTTAGCTTCTCCAGACCGCCTACCCTTTTATCCAGACCTGTTACCCTATTATCCAGTCCGGTGAATTTTCCAGTGAATTTAGTGTCCAAGGCAGTAAACTTAGTGTCCAGACCAATAATCTTGTCGAGGATTTGCTGATTAGTAACATCGTCCATGATGACTCCTATTATATTTACTTACCTTTTAATATACGCCCGCCAGGTTAAATAATCATTAAAACCGGCAAAATTAATTTTACTTCGGTAGCTTAATTATAGACCTGCAGTTCAGACAGAAAAAGTGTAGTATGCACAGCACTCTCCCATCATTTTTCCTCGCGCAACCTTGTCTACTGTACATTGAAGTAGTTAAAGGTATAGGTCTGGCCGGCGGTCGGGGCGGTATTGAAGTTAACTGTAAAGGTTCCCGTTGCAGCCGAGAGATAGGAGTCTACCCCCGGGCCATTACTGGAAGTCGGTGTAATCACCGGGTTAGGTGTAGCCGTGTAGGCACCCGAGAAGGTGATAATACACTGAGCGCCGGTGGCTTGGCCTATTAAGATCGCTCAAATCTTTTGAATAGAAAGGCTCGGGATTTTTCGAAAATCATGTACATTGCGCGTCACGAGTGTGCTACTAGTAAATAAAGCTGTGGCCGCGATAGCAGCATCAGGTAGCTCAAGATTGTATTCTCTACGGACCAAACCAGCAGTTCTAGCTATCCGTGAATCCAGAGGGATCAAAGCCAAGGTCTCCAGGAGTTCCTCAATTTGATTGCTTTCCACTGTAGTCAGTTTCGGGTAAGCAAACAGTTCTATCTCAGTAACCGACGAGACATATAACGATACCGGCTGTCCAAAAATATCATTTAAAACCGCAGCCGCCCGCGGATCGTCTTTCAGATAATAAATTATGGCATTGGTATCTAAAGTGTACACGGGGATTACTTCAAAGGGGGCAGTTCACGCTTCCACCCCTGTCGCATGGTTTTGAGCTCGGCGATAGGATCAGGCTTACGATGCCTCCACATGCCACGGGCTTTTTCCCACACTGCTACACGATCCTCGGGAGTAATAAGAGGAGAGAGAGTAGATTTAACTTTACTAGTAGTCTGTTGCGTCATAATACCCCTATTATATCACGCACCCGGAAGCTACTGTACATTGAAGTAGTTAAAGGTATAGGTCTGGCCGGCAGTCGGGGCGGTATTGAAAGCTTGGCCTGTGCCGCTGGAAACCAGGGTGATCTTGAGTCATTCTGCTAAAACCTGTTATATTTATACTATGAGCAAAACAATTAAAGCTGTCTACGAAAAGGGTGTCTTAAAACCTGCACACAAGCTCACTCTTACTGAACACCAGGAAGTTATGCTTAAATTTATAGACCCGGACGATATTCCGTCAACTCTAATAGCGAGCGTGGCTGAGCAAGGCGGCTCATATGATTTTCTGAAAAGAAAAGGCGAAAATATTTACTCTTTGAGGGATGGCCGGTCAGTCTAAGGCTATGCTAATGCATCGGGGAGACATTGTTCTGGTGCCTTTCCCCTTTACTGATCTTTCTGCCAATAAAGTCCGTCCAGCAGTTATCATCTCGGCCAACCCACAAACAGATGATGTAGTATTGGCCTTTATTTCCTCAATCCTTCCCAGTCGTCCTTCTAAGTCTGAGTACATTTTAACAAGCGACGACTCTGATTTTCAGCTAACCGGTCTCAAAGTTTCCTCAGTTTTTAAAATGCGCAAAGTTATCACACTTGAGCAATCCCAAGTTCTACGACACTTGGGGCATACCTCCAGTGCTTTGCAATCCAAAATCGACGCGCGGCTCATACTGTCAATCGGATTACAAGCTTAGCTCTTTCCAGTAGATCATATTTGCCCTACTGCACATTGAAGTAGTTAAAGGTATAGGTCTGGCCAGCTGTTGGCGCAGTATTGAAGTTAACGGTAAAGGTTCCCGTTGCAGCAGAGAGATATGAGTTTACGCCAGGGCCATTACTGGAAGTCGGTGTAATCACCGGGTTAGGTGTAGCCGTGTAGGCACCCGAGAAGGTGATAATACACTGTGCACCGGTAGCCTGCCCTATACCACTTGAGGCTAGGGTAAT
>JBBRXZ010000107.1:0-4059 GCA_038238095.1 Saccharimonadales bacterium (SeqCode) | reverse complement strand
CTTAAAATTTTCAAAATTAAACTGCTTGTAAAGCCCGTGTTTAGTTTCCTGCCACATGTATCTAATCTTAACACGCCCACAAAAGTCTCTAAGCAGCTAGCTTCTCAGCTTCCGTAATGAAGCGTGAGTTCAAGAGGCTTCGTTGCACCCCTGGCATTAGCGCTAACACTGGTACCTGAGCTTCCTGTATAGGTTGTTTGATTCTACTGCCCTTGACAGACATAGCATTAGGCCACTTTTGGCGCACTTCTGGAGTAAAGTACGCCACTACTAACACACCCAGCACGCTATCTTCGTACTGTCCATTGCTTTTCTCTACGGGCTCTTCAAGTATGAATTCTCTTTCGCCCCGTGGACTTTTAGACCAACGTATGTGTGGCCGGATAGTGCTTGTTGGTTCGGTTTGCTCTATGGATCCCGGCATCATAATTAGTTTTTGGGTGTACCATCTACTTAATCGTAAGAATATATGTCTGAGCTTAAAAACTTTAGCTTCATACTTTCCTTCACGTACCACTTCCGTTTGACTTGCCTGTTCCACCAAGCTACCCTCTATATCAGATTTCGGAACATAATAACGGTTGCCATCTTCTGCTTTAAACGAATCAAATAATGCAAATCTCGCCATCTCCAGGAAAGAGGTGCCACTATCGTTAGATACATAATTCGGTAATTCTGCCAAGACTTTTTCTTTCGAAGAAGTAGACAGTAATCTAAATTGTCTAAGAATACTTCTTTCTCCCCTTAATTGTTCTCGCCCATTGCGATCCTGATTAAGAGCAACCTTTACGCCCTCTAAGATAAGATGCCGAGGATCGTTGATACCCACTTCTACTAAAGGTTCAAGTAAATGCGGTCCTTCCACCGTGTCAGCGAGAGCCGCAGTTACAAGCTTTGAGACATCAACCTTATGCTCGGGAATAAGTATATTCTGGCTGGCGCCTCTAACTATTTTATAACGCCAGTCCTCCAGATTTGTGTTATCGGCCATTACGCGCATAAATGTCCGGCGACTGGCCATAAAGACTTCCCACGCTGTTCCAAGGTGAGAGTGAAGTTCCAAAAGACGGGTAGCAGAATGCCGATTTGGAAGCTCCCAATCTTCATTGATAGCCTTGGCCGAAGTTCCTAATCCAGCCGGTGCAACGGCACGTAGTAACTCATGAAACTGTGCAGGATCTAGCCCACTAGGGTGTAGATGAGCCGTATAAATTACATCCTCGCCCTCCGTGGTGGTGGCTTCAACGGTAAGTAGTGAGTCAAGCAATTTTAAATTAGGTGGTTCTTCAAAAGATTCAACAAAACTTCTTACAGGTTGCATGTGTTCTCTCATATTAGGTAGCGTTTCCATTTAGATTCGAGAGTAGCGAACTAAAACACTACTTGCAAGCACTACTAGTATGGGCCCGCAAAGCTAGCCATAAATTAAGTCTTACTGTTGTTACAAAAAATGATAACTGTATAATTTAGATTTTAACTCCTCAAGGACTTCTTTGACTTTAGTCCGGCTTAAATACACACGGAATGATATGCCCCCGACTACCATTTAGAAAAAACTAAAGGCGAATCGTCGGCGCAAGGGAGTGAAATCGGTTTTGTTAAAAGTCAGCAAGTGTCTGAAGCCGGCAGACTGCATTACAGCCAAAATACTGCAATCCACAAAGCTCATATTTTTGTTCTCGATAGACTGAAATATCTCCCAGCTCATAATCTGCAAATCTTCTGTAATATGAATAACCTCAATTTGTCCGTCACCGATAATATGCTTTCCTATGTCAATAGCTTGGGACCTGCCGACTTTTTGCGACAGCACGGTCAAAACTTCCAATAAAATATAGTTCGAGATATAGAGATAAGGCTCTGAGCTGGCCAACCGTTTGTTGACCTCACCTGTATGACCATGAAGCGTGTCCGACACATTATAAAGAGCAATTAGGAAACTAGAATCAACAAAGACTTTATTCTTTATCGCCATATAGGTATTGGTCTAGATTGCTGGCCAGATCAGCCGAGCCATGGATATCATTTTTTTCAGCCCAGAGAACCTGCGCCTGAACCCATTCACCGGCATTGCGATATTTTAATTTTTTGGCACCCATATTTTTTGGTTTTTCAGAAATTTTCTCAGCAACCAGCCGCCTAATCACTTCAGAGACACTTGTCCCCTCTTGATACGCTAAAGCTTTCAAATGCCTTTGCTGCCCCGACGGTAGATATATCTGAGTTCTATGCATATTTCCTATTATACATCATGATGTATACCATATCAAACTGAATGATTCTCAAGTTGCTGGGCAACACCTTTGAATGGATGTAAAACAGCTTTTATGGTATCGAGCTGGCTGTGATCTATCACAAGTCGTTGGTTTAAAAATAGCTGTTCGTTTTTGAGATGGATAAACTCAGACCGTCCGTATAACGCAGCTATTCTCTCTTCGGGATTTAAGTTAACCACTCCTTCTGAGACTTAATACTATGGGTTTAGCTATCTAGAGCTTAGGCCCAACTGTGCCAATGATGTCGGCATGGTTGATGATGCGTGGTGATATATCGTAAGCTGTATTGTCAGCCGTAACGTAATACTGTGATGAATGAAGAGTGTATGATGATGTGTTCTGGATGTTGCCCTGAACTTCAACACGCCCGCTTGTAATGTATACGGACTGGCCGGGTGTGCCATGTACACGCCCAAGAGCATGAGTACCTGTTTTGGTCCTATATACAATTACTGAATTATCGGAGGGATGTTTTTCAAATTTATATACCAGAACAGTATTATTGGCGCGCAAAGCGGGAGCCATGCTGTCGCCATCAATCTTAAATACTTGAGCAAACAAAGTTATAAACATAATCGCAGCTACAAGTGACAATACGAGTATAAGTACATAGCTTATGATATATGAGCCAATAGCTCGCCCAATACTATACCTGCTAGCAGCATAATGTTTTAGCAATACAATCCATAAGACGAAACCGCCCACAAGGTACAACAGATTGAAGATAGCTGCTACTCCGCCCTTAGTAACTATGCCTAGCAAGCTGGTTACAGCTGTAAAAAGCATTTCCGCTGCAACTATCTTTGCCAGATTATTTCTATCAGGCTTTAGCCCAAAGATTTTCAGTGACAGCCACAAGCAAAAGGTGACAATAACTATAGCCACTATAACTAACAATGCTAGTAGTATGAATGGTAGGTGCACAATGCTCGAATAATATCACGCTTTAACGGTGCTATAAAGCATTCGTGGTCGAGAAAATCGGCTATTTCTTGAACTATTTAAATATGTTACAGAAAATCATGAGTCATCTAAGCTTCAAGATCTTTAGCCTGTACTTCTCGAAATGAGTACCTTCCTTCACGCATATCAGCCAGACCTCTTGCTTCGCTAGTCATTCTCAATTGTCCCGCCTCGCTTGTGTAAGCGGCAGCGATTGCTTCATCATACAAACCAGGATGTGCTTCTTGCACGACATCTTCGGCAGCAACAAAAGTAGTACGGATGCCGTCCATACATAACTTTTCTTTAATAATAGAATACAATGCCTGTATGCGAGGCACGTGGTATTCATTAGAAATGACTACCATATCTCTCCAGCCTTCTCTGGCTGCTAATTGCAAGCTATACAGCATATTAGCATTTGTATTAGGCGAAATTGTATCTAACAAGATTGGTGGCAAGTTTGGCTCGTTGTCTTGACTTCTGCCAGCTTGAAACATGTCCGTAAAGTGTCCCGCATAAACAGCAGCGGCTGGTGGTGCAGGAACATGTTCACCACCTCTTAAAGCAGCACCTTTCTTACTTTTACCACCAGAGAATAAAACGTGCTGGGTGAGTGCCAGCCTCGCTCTAGCTACAGCCGCTATAGTCCTCATTTCACCACCAAGCATACCAAAATCATCACTTTGGGCATAAGTCGTTGAGGCGTCCCCGATAAACTAAGCAGGTTGTCTACGAGTTCTCATTAGTCAACAGATGTATATGCAAGCAGGCGGGCGAATGAGCCCGCTGCGATTAAAGGCAACTTTTTATTGGTTCTTTTAAGTAATTAGCCTACTGT
>JBBRXZ010000106.1:0-4137 GCA_038238095.1 Saccharimonadales bacterium (SeqCode) | reverse complement strand
GCCAGGAGTTTGTAGAAGCGCCGTTCCTTAATCTCCAGGCGCTGCAATGCTTCGTTCAGGCTGAGCTTATCCTGATCGTACCACTCCAGTATTAGTTTGACTTGATCACTTGAGAACCGTTTATGCAGTCGTGACATGCTACCTCCTTAATTACAGAGGCAGCATACTGCACTGCACCTTTACTTTTTAAATAGGTACTTCTTCCCCTGGAAGCACTGCACTTTTATTTTTTTGCCAACAATTTAAACAATAATATTGACAATTTATTAATAATAATGTATATTTACCGCCACAACGCTTATTTAAAGTGAAGGGGGCAAGGTTATGCCTGAGGGAAACCAAGGTCCAGGATTACCATATTTTTATCCGTCACGTCTTATGGAAGAGATTGATCTAAGCCAAGATGAATCTACATATGGCGCGCCAGATCCTAAAACATTAGCATTGTTCACGGGCCAACTGGCCGCCGGCGCCAGAATCTTAGATGTAGCCGGCGGTGACGGCAGATACGCATTGCCATTGGCAGAAGCCGGTTACGAAGTTACGATTTTAGATGTCCATGAGCCGTCTCTTGAAGCTGCCCAAAGGAAAGCAGCTGAACTGCCAGAAGATGCAGGCACAGTCCACACTATCTGCGGAGATATCTTAGAAGGCACTGAGTTATTTCAACCAGGCAGTTACGACGGTTCGCTAAATGCCGGATTTATATACCTTGCGCCGCCAGCCACTGCTAAAGAAATTTTTAATAGATCAGCTACTTTCTTAAAGGTGGGAGGACTAGCAGTAGTAGAATTTAACACAGATAGGGTTAGGCAGGATAAAACAGGTAGAGACTTAATTGGCCTTGACGAACATAGGTACACTACCCAGGAAGGACAAGAAACAGTAGCTGCTATGTTTGGAAATGGATTTAGAAACGTGCAACAAGTTCTTTCCAGAGTTCATCACGACGAACCATTCTATGTGGACGCTAACGTAATTATAGCCAGCGGCAGAAGATTATAATCAAATCTTAGCGAGCGCCCGGTAGTCTTCGTCGGAAAGATCCAGGGTGGCGGATTTTAGATTGTCTTCCAAATGCTTAAGAGAAGTGGTTCCGGGAATTGGAAGAACCATCGGCGAACGTTTTAGAAGCCAGGCCAAAGCTATTTGCTGCGGGGTGGCATGGTATTTTTTGGCCATATTTGCTACCAGCTTTTCAACTTTGACGGTATCGCCTGCCAAACCGCCAAGCGGAAACCAAGGAATGAAAGCAATATTATTAGCCATGCAATAATTTACCAGTTCTTCGTATTTGCGGTTAGCCACGTTGTATTCATTCTGCACGCTGACAATATCAGCCACCGTCATGGCTTCTTTCAACTGCTCGATGCTGACTTCTGACAAACCTATGTGGCGGATCAACCCTTCTTCCCGAAACTGCTTGAGCGTACCGACGCTTTCAGCCAATGGTACCTGAGAGTCCACCCTATGCAGCTGGTATAGATCGATATGGTCCGTCCGCAAGCGGCGCAAACTCTCCTCCAATTCCCAGCGTAACTGCTCCGGCTTAGCGCCGTTACCCATGCCGCCCTTGGTCGCAATAATTAAACCATTACCGTACGGCGCTAAGGCGCTGCCTATGGCCTTCTCACTATCGCCGCTGGCATAAGTATGGGCGGTATCAATAAAGTTAACGCCCAGCTCCACTGCCCGTTTCAGTAAGGCGTGACCTTGTTCGTTATCATGAATCCGGTTAGTCCCCAATCCCAACCGGTTAACCGTAATATCCCCAAAAGTAATCGTGCCCGCCTGGCTCGCCGAAACAGCTTCCGCCATAAAAACCCCTCCGTTATCATTCCATTGTAGACAACCTCACCCAAAACCAATGCGAAATATCAAATAAAGTCCTAATTTGTTTGAAACATCATGACCAAAACAGTGCTAAGCGACTCGGCATCTTTTTTAGTAAGTACGTCAAACTTCTCGCCAACCCGCCGCTTATCAATTGTTTTAATTTGGTCACAAGCCAAGGCGCCTTTACGGCGGCGGTACGTGATGGGTACATAAAATGGAAACTCGCGTAGAGTGCTGGTTAAAGGAACAATTATAACAGTGCCGAGGGCGCTATTCATTTCGTCAGGTGATACTATGACGCACGGTCTCGTTTTCTTTATTTGGTGTCCGAACGTTGGTTCAAGATTACACCAGTAAATGGTAAACTGCTTGCACTCTGCGATCATTACGCTAACCCATCAGCCAGTGTCGCTTCAGCCTCCGATTGCAGATTTCCATAGTCGTCAATTATGTTTGGAAGCCCCTGGCTAGCTATCTCTTTTTTAATTTGCGAAGCCCAGCCGGCGCGCGGATTAGCCAGTTTACTGATTATAATTTTACCCTGCTTGGCTTCCAGCTTAACCGTATGGCCCAGTCCGCTCATTCGCAACAACTCTTTTGGCAATCGAACGGCCACACTATTGCCGGAAGTCGTAAGGTTTGTATTAATTGCAGTCATACGTACATTGTACGCACTAGTTTAACAATTGTCAAGCATTACTTGGTATGTTCAGAGGCGACTTTAAGCCCGAATAAAATCAATACGCCGCCCATGAATCGCTCCATGTAATGTTGTATGCGGGCAATCCGGCTGCGGACCAAGCGGTGAGATACGATTACCGCCACCACGCTGAACCATAAAATCTGGACGATAAACATCTCCGTGGCCATGATAAGTTTGACGATAAAAGGCGTGGTCGGATGTATTACCAGCGTAAATAAGCTAAGGAAGAACAGTGTCGCTTTGGGGTTGGCAACATTGGTTATAAAGCCGATGCGCATGGCTTGCGCCCTTGATAAATCCTTGGCACCAGCGGCCTGGTCCACCTGGATTGACTCTGCCGGTTTGGCCCGCAGCGACTTAACGCCGATGTATAACAAGTAAGCCGCCCCGATATATTTAAGGACGGAAAATACAATGATAGAGCGCGAAATAATAACCGCGATTCCCACCAAACAATACGTAATATGGACAAGAATACCCAACCCCAACCCGACAGCACTATAAATACCGCTTTTACGCGTATAAACCAGGCTGTTCCGCGTAATCATTACAAAATCCGGTCCGGGACTCATAACAGCCAGCAAATGAATCAACGCAACCGTAAGAATAAGTGGCAGGTACTGCATAGGATGTAATGGTACAACAGCTAAGTAAAAGTTTCCACCTTATTAGGATTGATATTGTTCGCTGAGGGTCATCTTGGAAGTCCTTTATCAGGAACACTTACTACCGAGGGGAGCGAACACCCCTGCTAATATATTCTTTAATCAACAATTGGTATGGAACATTGGTTTCATTAGCTCGTTCCTTGACCCTGTTCAACATATGTTCAGGTATTCTAATTGATAAGATAAGGGTTTAGAACTTACACTTTATTGCGTTCCAATTCTCGTATCTCTGCTATCTTTAAAGGCTTTAAGCGATGCAGTGATGGATAGACACCATCAAAAGCTGTTTGTAATACCTGCAGCGTATCAGCGTGTCCTACTAAAAGAATGGTCTCATTATTATATTTACTTTCCAAATCAATAAGAAACCCTGTTGCTCTGTCTAATATATTGTCTAAATTCTCTACATTGTGCTTATTGTGTGTAGTCCTAAGTAGATCTCTAGCCCACACTTTTGCATAATTCTTGTAGTTCTTTTTATCATAATCCCCAAAGTACCGCTCTCTTAGGGCTTGGGTTAAATGGGGCTTTTCGCAATTTAGTATCTCTTTCGCTATAGAAGCTGTTTCAACTGCTCTTTTGAAGTCAGAGGAGTAAATAATAACTTTTGTGTCTAACAACCCTTTTACTTTAGCTTTATGTACTGATATAGTAACCTGCTGCTTGCCTAATCTAGTCAAGCCAAACGCCTTAATACCTTCTGCAGGTTCACTAACTATAAGACCAGCCTCATTAGCTTCGCTTTCACCATGACGAAGCACTACATATCTATTTTTTAATTTACTGGCTTTTTGAGGCGTCCCCGATAAACTAAGCAGGTTGTCTACGAGTTCTCATTAGTCAACAGATGTATATGCAAGCAGGCGGGCGAATGAGCCCGCTGCGATTAAAGGCAACTTTTTATTGGTTCTTTTAAGTAATTAGCCTACT
>JBBRXZ010000105.1:0-4189 GCA_038238095.1 Saccharimonadales bacterium (SeqCode) | reverse complement strand
TACATTTCTGAGGGCTAGTAGGCGTTTCTTAATGGTTGCTGAGGAGAGCTTGTTGGCCATAAGGCTATTTTTGTATTAATCAGTCCTTAACTTTAGCTTAAAACGAATGGCCGGTTAGGGCAAGGGGGTGTGAGCAGTTACACCGCTATAGGTAGTGGGCATGGTCACTATCATTATACTAGAAGATTCATGCAGGTCAAGAAAAAATCAAGAAAATCAATTCATCTCTTGACTTCTCTATAGATAAAGTATAAAATCAAGTTAATGCATATTATCCAAGAAAAGCTAATCCAGCTTTCGCAGGAAAACGATATCCCTTCAATGAAGCTCGCTGACCTAAGTCGGCTACTTGGTGTATCTAGTCTTCAGCAGGTAAAGCACCACCGAGACCAACTCGTAAAGAAAGGCCTCCTGTCCGCACCTACCCAGTCGAAGCAAACAAAAGTTCTTAAAGACTACTTCAAGAGCTCAGACCTTATATCCATACCTGTATTGGGCGCAGCGAACGCTGGCCCGGCTTCAATTTTTGCTGATGGAAAAGTCAAAGGCTATCTGCACGTTTCTTCTCGACTGTTGCCGACTAATTACGCTTCCGGTCAATTGTTTGCCCTAAAGGTAGTGGGTAATTCCATGAACCAGTCCCAAATAAAAGGCCAAAGTGCAGATAATGATGATTATATTGTCGCTGACGCACGAACATTTGAACCTAAGACTGGCGACTATGTTATCTCGCTGATCGACGGTATGGCAAATATCAAGAAGTTTGTCGATGACTCCATTAATGGTCAGGTTGCTCTTGTTTCAGAATCGACTCAAGATTATCCGCCAATTATTATTCACGAAGACGACGAAGTTGACTACTTGGCTCAGGCGAAAGTACTGTGTGTAGTTAAAAGCCCTGCGTTTGCCTAGGGCTTAGACTTCTTTGCCGAAGGGTATTCATCGGCACTAAATGCCTTGTGCTGTGGACTGATAAAAATCTTGTGCTGTTGCTGAAGCTCTTTTACTCGCTGCACATACTCTTTTGTGAGTTCGGGCTGTTCAAGGTACAGGAACGTGAATGATCCCGAAAAATTAGCGGTTAAGTCTGAGCCTATCCCTATAACCTTAGGGTTATCTGGCAATATACACCTTGCGACTTCGGCCATGGCTAGTAGCTGGCCGCGAAGCTTTTCTTTACCGAGTGAAGGGTCATTATAATAGCAGATGACCACTGTCAGTTTCTGATCAGCCAAACCCATAACTCTCCTGTACGTGTTTACCTTAGGGCTTATGCCTTTTTGGGCTTGCTCGAAGCCGTCAATCAGAGCCTCTCCATATATTCTTCGCTGAAACCGATTGAGTCGGGCGAACTCTCGAGCAATACGCTCGTATTCACCTCCTGATGTATGCGAGATATCTATGAGCCTGTCCCAGGCGTAACTAATCGAGTCGGCTCGTCGTTTTGCAATAACATCGTCAGCATTCGTGTAGTCGTCCCAAATTCCTTCTATAATGATCAAGTCGGTGGCATTTTTGATCTCTCGGAGGTTTCGTTTTTGATTTATAAAGTATGCTAGCAGATCTTTTTCACTCCCCGTTATCGACAAAGATTTGTTATTAGCAATTAGGAGTTCTTTTTGGTCTAAGTAGAGAAGTAAATCAGCTACTGTATCGAGCTCATTGAGTACTATTTCGGTAAAATCTTTGTCAAAAATATGTACGATATTATCATCTACTTGTTGATAGCATAAATCTGAACTACCTTCGCCAGTAAGTATAGAAATCAGGAAGACTCTATCAATTTTATCCGGGTCAAACGGCTCATCTCCCTGTCTTACATTATGCAAGGTTACGGGCGTTTTGAGTTTCATTAGCTGTCGGTACGCACCTAATATTTGTTTAATGTTGGTCTGCTGAGCATTAACGTTGGGCGCTCCGCTACTCTTTAGCTTAAGGTCTTTTACCTGAACGATGATCGCCATGTTATCGAACACCACAAGCAAGTCGCACAGCTCTTTGCCTGGCTTAAGCATCGGATTTTTATAGCACCAGTCAGTGAAGATACTTTTTTCGGCAAGATCATGCACAAAAGCTTCACCAGTCGCACCTTTGGTAGTGAAGTATGTTTTTTCAAATGACTCTTGCTTACTCATAATTTCTACCTCTGATTTTACCACCACGAGTATTTTTGAAGGCGATATTTACAGATGGTAGCCTTGTTGGCTTTCTGTTCCATTATGTCTCAGTAAACATAATAGGAGGAACAAGCATGAAAGTAGCCATCTACTTACGAGTCTCAACACTCGATCAAGCCACAAAAGGTAATACGAATCGGGATGGATTTTCCATCCCAGCACAGCGGGAGGCATGCAGGCGTAAAGCCAAAGAACTCGGTGCGACCCAAGTAAAGGAGTACGCCGACCGTGGTGAGTCGGCTCGCTCGGCTGCTCGGCCAGAACTTCAGCGCTTACTTGCTGATCTTTGTGACAAGAAAGGTATCGAGTACGTCGTTGTTCATAAAATTGATCGTCTGGCTCGTAACTTACATGACGATGTCATGATCGGTCTGGCCATCAAGAAAGGTGGAGCACAGCTCGCTTCTGTCACTGAAAATATAGATGACACGCCGTCCGGCCAACTGTTGCATGGCATCATGGCGGCTATTGCCGAGTTTTACAGCCGCAACCTGGCAGCTGAAGCCTTGAAAGGTGCCACCGAGAAAGCCAAACAAGGCGGCACACCATTTCAAGCCCCGATTGGCTATCTGAATGTCACAGAACGGATCAACCGACGCGAGATACATACGGTGGCACTCGACCAAACTCGGGCACCGTTAGTTCGCTGGGCATTTGAACGCTATGCGACTGGTGACTATGGCCAACGTCAGCTGTGTGCGGCGTTGGAGAAACGAGGATTACGGAGTCGAATTCGCAGACGCTCGGTGGTAACGCCACTCAGTCTTGCTGGCCTGAATAAAATGTTAAGCAACCGCTACTATCTCGGTTATCTTCGCTATTGCGGGGTGGAGTACAAAGGTAATCATCAGCCGTTAGTCACGCCCTCGGTTTTCGCAGCCGTGCAAATGGTACGGATAAATCATCTGCTGCGAGATAACAAGCATCGCCATCATTTTCACTACCTATCCAGGCTGCTACTTTGTAGTCGGTGTGGACGGCATCTTTGCTATAGCGTTCATAAAAATCGCTATGGCGTTAACTATTACTACTATTTCTGTCTGAACCGTAAAGACCGGCTCTGCGATCTAGTGTATGTACCCGTTGCCAAAGTTGAGGATGCAATTGCTGACGAGTTCAAGAAGCTCAAGTTTTCAGACAGTGATCGCAAGGTCCTTGTCAAACAGGTGGAGCAAGAGCTGAACAGCGAGCAACAGTTTGCGGAGACCGAGGTAAAACAACAGCAACAACGACTTAATCGTCTCCTGGCGGAGCGTGAGAACCTACTACAAGCCTACTATGACAAAGTCATCCAGGCCGATCTGCTCAAGAGCGAGCAAAAACGGATTGGTAAAGACATCAGCCAGGCCAAGTCGGTCATCAAGGAAGCTGAACAGCGTTTGGCGACTATTGTCTTTCGGAAGGATCGTGCCTTACTACTGGCCGAAGGTCTAGATTTCGCCAAGGCCTACATAAACGCTAACCCAGCTATTAAACGGCACTTTTGCCTAGCGTTTTTCGCCAAAGCTTCGATTGACGATCATGTAACTGTCCAAAAGCAGCAGTGGCATGCGCCACGTCACCACTTTGTCCAAGTTACCAAGGTCAGTTGGCATGAACCAATGAATATGCGGCATATTACTGAAGCCATACTGGCTCTATCGATACAACGACGCAAGAAGTTAGTCAAGAAAGCAAAATAGCCCCTCTCTCGCAAGGATTGCAGGGGCTATTCCACGGTTATAATATCATAAGCGGTGAGTGCGGGTTTTGTTCGGTATGACTACCGCTCAGTTCGATTAATAGCGTATGTAGGACATATAAATTGATGTCTAGCAAGTTTTGCCTGCAAAATCACCACCCCTGTTAGCTCACAAGAAATGGGACACGGTCGTATATGGCTTGCTGTGTCTCATTTGTCTCACTTTACCCTTGAAACTGTTAAAATATGAGACACTAGTAGAGTTCCAGACCCGTGTGTTCCGCCAGAAATATTATTAACTAATCTTTGTACCGACGTTTTCGCCGTTTAC
>JBBRXZ010000104.1:0-4281 GCA_038238095.1 Saccharimonadales bacterium (SeqCode) | reverse complement strand
GGGTTCTGAAGGTCAACATCCGGTCTCTGGTAAAATCTTGAGAGGCTCTTTTGTGTCGGGCGATGAACCCTAGGTCGTCTAAATGCTGATCGATACATTGCAATAGTATGTGTTTTTTTCATGAGTACTCCTTTTTACCTACAGTATATCCTCGGAGTCCTGCATAAAGTCAATTTAAAAAGCTTAAGTCAACGGTAGTGCTCCGCCAAATATTAAAAACTTATGAATTAGTGTTGCCCACGAATACTGCGAGGGCGTATACTTAGACGCACTATGAGTTCTGATGACAACAACAGCACCGACCACTATGAAGGCGCCTTGCTTGAAGAAATCAATGATAGGCTAAAGGGCATACAAGAAGGCCAGGCCTCTCTTGTCACTGTGCCAACAGATATTACGAAACTTAAGTTAGACATGGCTGATGTGAAAGCCAACATAAATATCATCAAAACTGCTGTTATCGACCACACACGTAATATCAATAGTCTCGACACTCGAGTTAGTACTCTTGAGAAATCAAGAGCCTAAATCCGTGCTTCTTTTTGTACGTAGGCTTTAACAAGTTGGTAATATTTTTCAAATCCTTGCTTGCCGATCCACTCCTCGTCGCCGTGGGCACAGCCTCCTTCTGGACGCACCAGAATGGTCGGTATGCCGTGTTTTGCAAAAAAATGGGCATCGCTGGTACCAAGTGAACGCGTCTGTCTTAGAGGCTGGCCATTTATCTGTTCAGCAATTTGTAAGAAGGATGCGACCAAGGGGTGGGTAACATCGGTCTTAAACACCTTAATACAATACATAGTTTTTGTTTTTACTTTGTAGCGAGCAGCTATATTGGCTATTTTTTCGTGCAATTCCGCATAACCTTCGTTGCTCAGAAAACGCATATCAAGGATAGCCTCGGCTTTATCGGCAACCTGATTCATCACAGTGCCGCCAAAAATTTTATTAATACTTAGCGAATCACTGTCTGAGTTCTGTGCTTTAAATAAGTCTTTAATTTCGCTCAGCGCGTCGATTAACCTATGAATAGCATTATCCCCTTCCCAGGGCCTGGAACCATGCGATGACTTACCGCTCGCGCTTAAAGCGGCAATCCAGGCACCTTTATGGGTTGTTTCGATTTGCCACGAGTCGCCGGCATCCGGCAAAATACATACTTTTGCTCCGTAGCCGGAATCTAATAGAGCTTTAACGCCATTACTGCCGCCAACTTCTTCATCAGTGGTAAACATTATGCCAAAATCGTAATCAGTGAGCTTATATTTTAACGAGTCAACGACCTGCAGAAAGACTGCAGCCGCGAATTTCATATCAAATACACCCCGGCCTATGAGCCGGCCGTCTTTCTCCGATAATTTGTATAAAGCATCCGGGCAACATACCACATCCAGGTGAGCCTGGAGTAGTACCCTTGGTCTTTTTGTCTCACGGGTAGTAGCAACCAGAGATGGGAAGCCATTAAACTCCAGGCGCTTTATGTGCAGTCCCCGTTTAACTAAGTAAGACTCTATGTAATCAAGGCAGGCAGCAGCTGGCTCGTACTCGCCACTAACTGTTTGGAAGGCAACAAGATCAGCCAGTACTCGGGTTAGTGGTTCTGTTTCTTGCACGACAGCCATTGTAGTATATACATTTTACTATTAAATTAGATACGTCAAATTTCTGGTAATCATTAAAATTCGGAACTATTGGATCAGGCGCGGAGGACGGGATCGTGATTTCAGTTTCGGGTTCGTTATATCTGTGGTGGACATATGGGGACGGGGCGCAAGCCGGACAGTGCTGGCATCTGCCTTAGGGTTTCCTGCGGTTCCGGGTTTTGGGATGCTCGTAGAAACATCAGGTATGCCTGGTTTACCTGTGGGACGCCGGGTTTTAAAGATATAGATAAATATGATGAGGGCCAGTAACAAGAAGGCTATCCCAAAATATACATCAGTGGCGACAATCTGGCCTTGCAGGCGGTGTGTAAAATCTACCAGGGATCGCTGGAGGGGGCCGACAGTTGCGCTATTAAAGGCCTTATGCTCAAGCTTCTTAAAGCCAAAATCAGCTATGAACTTGATAGCTACTAAAACTATACCGGCTATAAACAGTACAAGGCCGACTCGTCTTACTCCCCTGCGCCGCAGTGGTGCTACCAGAACAATGCCTAGAGTGCTGGCTAGCGCAACAACACCTAGTATCAAAGGCAGCTTCTGGCCCAAGCGGTAGACCCGGGGGGCATTAGACAGCTTTTCATAGTATGGCTGGCTCTGACCGCGGGGGTCTTTGGGATTTAGCGATTGCGGGGTGATGACCGGGTTGCTCAAGAAATCGCCACTGCCGATGATCTGTTGAGTCACTTTGGCTCCGGCGGCTTCCGGGCTTAGTTGAGCCGGCCGACAGGTAGATGCCAGCGGATCAATGTTGGCAGGATCAGGAATATCTGCCAGCTCAGCATTAGTACAAATTGGCAGACTCGCACTATGGATCTGAGCGTATTTCCCGACTCGCTGCGCAAAGTTTTGCTTGGCGGCAGTCAGGTCGATAGCAAAGTTCGGCTGGCTGGTTTTACCCTGTAACCAGGCGTAATTACTATCTAAAAAGGTATTTACCGATTGTTGAAGCAACTGGGGCGGAAAAGCCGTTTTGGCGGCCTGTTGCACGTTCGGATTGCTCAGTGATACCGCGCCGGATTCAGTTGATTGATCCTTACTGCCAGCCGACTTCTGGCCGCTTTTAATAGCATTGTCTATAAAGTGATCGTACAGTTTACTCTGGCTGAGTTTACTCTTGACATTAGCCGGAGACAACGCCACATTAGCACTTGTGGCCAGCGCCCACCCCACCAGTGATACCAGCAATAATACAGATAATAAATGGACAAATCCTTTACGTAGCCAAATCATTAGCTTTATTGTAATCAAAATTTTGCCGTTTTGGTACTTATTTTAGGCTTAAGCGGCGAATGCTCAGTTTGAGACGAACGTTTAGCAAGCTGTCTCAGCCCCATAATCGCTAGCAGTAGTAGCCAACTTATGACCGGCAAAAGTATCCAGGGCAGCCAATTGATAGTGCGGAGTGCCGGAAACGGGACGTGAGGACTTGTTTGTTTAGCTGTAGCCAACGGTTTGAAAGTTTTGGGCATAACTGTAGTTGGATTAGTTGTCGCGGCGCCTAGGAGCCGCGCTGAGCTTAGCTTGGCATTTGTGGCAAACGTAGACGATATGTGAGCTACAGTTTGGCCCTTGCTTACGTTGCTTATCGGTAGGCTTGTAAAGGCGGCTGCAGACGGTCCCATATTCATCGTAAAACCCGTTACGGTAGTGGACCCTGTATTTAATGTGCCGCTAGTAGACGGCGGGTTAGCGTTCGTAACAGTAGTGCTTATTTGATTTGCTGCCGGGCTGCCGCCAGGAGAGCCATTATTTGTGTTAACTGGTGGGCTAAAGAGGTCACCACTTTGAAGACCGGTACTCGTGCCGGTTTGTCCGCCGCTTGGTGAATTCCCAGGGCTATCAGCTGAAGGACTTATAGCTGTGCCGGTTCCTATATTACTTGTTGAATTGCCTGACCCAGCGGAACTAACAGGTTCAGGGGGAGAGCCTATAAGCGGGTCACAGCTATCGTCGATGCCATCATGATCGCTGTCTTCCCCGCTATTTACGGCTAACGGGCAGGAATCAACCGGGTCATCTGTGCCGTCTCCATCGCTATCGCTATCGCTTACCGGTACGTAAACAGGCTGTGTCACATCTACAGGTTCACCAGCTTGATTCTCTCCTGTTACGTCGATAGTATGTCCGCCGGGTACCGTGCCGCTTGGGATAGTGACAGAGGTATCAATATTGCCCTCTTCATCGCTGGTTGCCGAACCGATGCTTACACCGGCGGTACCGTCAAGCCTGAGCGTATATACGGCCTTAGCTTTAAGGCCATCGCGTGAACCCTTTACCTTTACCACTGTGCTTTTACCGGCCTTAACTCTTCTGGCCGTCAAACTACTATCCGGTACACGGGTATGGATTGCTCGGCCAGTCTTAGGAGCTTTCAATAAAGCCTGGCTGACAGATTCGTTATTAGTCGTAGCCGTAGTAGTCGGTGTAACCTCTGTCAAATTATGCGTTTGCTTGAGAATTGCCTGCTCGATCAGTGCTTGTCCGAGGGCATTCGGGTGGTAACTTTCCTTGCCAAACATAGGTATACCCAGCACGCCTCCGTCTTTACCGGCCGTTAATCCGTTGACCGCCACATTATAGCTGGCGGTCTCGCACAAGCGGTGGCCAGCTAACGCCT
>JBBRXZ010000103.1:0-4321 GCA_038238095.1 Saccharimonadales bacterium (SeqCode) | reverse complement strand
CTTACGACTTCATTATTATGCTCAAGGGTCTGGCTTACCTCATCAAGAGTAGTTGCTAAAGTAGCGAAGTAATCGCCAGAGCGAATTTGCACGGCGAGCCGGGGGTAGTCCTCGTCCCCGCCATCACGCAGCTGCATAGGCCTGCCATGACCATGCGTCCAAATTGTTTTTGCAGAGTCTAATACATACGCTAAATTACTCATTAGTCTTTACCTCCATTATGCTAATAAATTTGCCACGCGTGATTATTAAATGATCAAGCAGATCAATGCCAAGTAATCTACCGGCAGCGACCAATTGATTGGTAACTGCCATGTCATCAGTAGTCGGTTGGACATTACCGGAGGGATGATTGTGGGCAATGATGACTGCTACCGCTCCACGCTCAATGGCGGGCTGAAAGACTTCGCGGGGGTGTACGATATTAGCAGTCAAGCTGCCGACCGAAATAACTTCATCATGTATAACTTCATAGCGACTACTCAAATAAAGACCGCGGAGCTGCTCTTTTTTGCCTTCGCTCATGCTCTGAAAATAATAATATGCTTGTTTAGCGGTGCGTATGAAAAGAGGCCGGCCGCTACGCTTTTCAAAAAAGCGCCGGCCTAGTTCAAAACTGGCTACAATCTGACAGGCTTTGGAAAATGGTATGTCAAGAGCTTCAGCCAAGCGGCGCGGCTGGGTTTCATATATAAGAGCCTTTTCACCATATTCTTGTACAATCCGTTGAGCCATTTTCATAACTTCTTCTTTGCGCGTACCGGTACCTAAAAGAGTAGCTACCAGCTCCGCCATACTAAGGTTTTTAGGCCCAAATGCGGTTAGTTTTTCACGCGGCTTATCTTCGCTGGGTAGGTCACGAACCCGTAAAATATAGCGATCGTTGTTTTCGCTATGAATAATATCGTGTTCTTGCAACATGTAAGGTTGCGGCGTCATGGTTATTGCCATGGTCATAAGTATAAACCTACTTTAATTGCAAACCGAGTTCTTTTAATAAATTATTAATATGTTGGGATTGGGATAAGCACAAAACTAGCTAGCTAGGATAGCGCCGCCGAGGACTAGATTGCCGTCGTATATAACAGCGGATTGGCCGGCAGCCAGGCCGCGTTGTTCTTCTTTGAGCACGAGTTGGTTATCTTTGATTTTACATTCTACAAGAAGGCCGCGGTAACGCAGACGGGCTTGGTAAGGCTTAGCAGCGCCGGGCTTTTGGTTAATCCAATGTAGGTCCTGTAAAGTAAGATTTTTGGACCAGAGAGCTTTATCATCGAGGTCGGTCGTGACATAGACAGTATTGGTCTTCATATCTTTTTTAGTTACGTAATACGGCAAGCCACCGCCAACGTCCAGGCCGTGGCGCTGGCCGATGGTGTAGAAGATAGCACCATCGTGTTGGCCAATTTCCTTACCTTTTTGGTCGACGATAGAGCCGTGGGGTTGGGGACCGAGTTCAGCCAGGAGGAAGTCTTTAATGCCGACTTTACCGACGAAGCAGATACCCTGACTATCTTTTTTGTCAGCCGTGGCCAAACCTAGCTTTTTAGCTATTTTACGGACTTCCGGCTTCTGCAGTTCACCTATAGGCATCAGGCTTTTTCTTAGGGCTTCTTCCGTCACACGGTAGAGAAAATAGGATTGATCTTTGTTTTTATCGAGACCTGCCAGAAGTTGACCATTTTTGATCCGGGCATAATGGCCAGTAGCAATGAGGTCAGCACCATCTTCCAACGCCGTTTCCAAGAATAACTTAAACTTTACCTCCTGGTTACACATAATATCAGGGTTTGGCGTCCGGCCAGCCTGGTATTCAGCCACCATGTAATTAACGACTTTGTGGCGGTATTCAGCCTCAAAATCATATAGTTTAAAATCTATGCCTAAGTGAACTGCTACACGTTTAGCGTCCAGATAATCTTCTTTCCAGGGACAAACAAAGCCCGGCAGATCCTGGCTCCAGTTTTTCATATACACACCTCTAACGTCATAACCTTGATCTTTTAGCAGCGCTGCCGTTACTGACGAATCGACGCCGCCGGACATACCCACGTATACTTTCTTAGCCATAGTCTCTATTCTAACAAAGCACTCTCGATTAATATTTAGACGTCGAGAAAAACGATGACCTGGTCGGCTTTAACGTGAATGATGCCGCCGGAAATAAGGATTTTGCGCTCGCCTTCCTTAACGGTATTGATAATAACCTCACAAGGCAGTAGCAATGAAATGAAATTATGGTGATGAGGCAGAATATCAAAAGTACCGGTGGTGTTTTCGGCTGTCAGACTAAAGGCAAAGCCATCGTAATAGTTACGGAAAGGCGAATATACCCGGACTTGCATCCTAAGCTGGCTCTTATCGCCGGCATGACTAAAGTCCTTGGCGGCCTGAGTTTGTTCTGTGTTAGCCTGAGTTTGCGGAGAAGCCTCTTGCTCAATAATCACCTGTTCATCGACTACCGAATCACTCATACCACGATTTCCTCAATACTCTTCAGGGTCTGTTCACGGGTGAAGAAGTCTCCCTCTATACCGGTATGCTTGGTCATGACATTCATATTCTGTGTAAAATTATAGATAAGTTTCCTGGCTTTGGCATAGTCTGCCCTGTCAGCCGGGCTCAGCTCGCTCTCGCCAATGATAGCAATGATACCTTTTAATGATTCATATTTTTGCAGTAAAGCCTGCACCCGGACGCTGAGCAGATAATGACGATCACCGACAATTTCAGGGGTTAGTAGCGAAGAATTTACCTGACTTAGGTCAACAGCCGGCCGGATACCCTGCTCAGCGACTTTGCGCGACAGTACGATGATTGAATCCATCTCGTGCTGAATGAATTGCACGGCTGGATCGCTAATGTCATCAGCTGGCACATATATGGTCTGGACCGAGGTAATAGAGCCGTTTTCATTGGAACTCAAACGATCCTGCAATAGCTTCACATCAGAGAAAATTGTCGGTTCATAGCCGCCTTCATTAGGCACCTGGTCCAGGATGGTCGATAGCTCATTGCGGGCCTGGATGTAGCGGAACATATTATCGGCAAAAAACAGGATGTCTTTGCCCTGTTCGTCACGAAAATATTCTGCAGCCGCCACCGCCGAGATACCGACCAATGAGCGCTGCACCGGATTTTCATTCATCTGTGCAAAGAACATGCAAGTATTTTTAAGCAAGCCATTTTCTTTCAATGTCACATATAATTCATGACCTTCGCGGGTACGTTCACCGATACCGGAGAAAAACGACAACGCACCGCTGCCACGGGCAATATTATTAATCAGCTCCATGGTCAGCACCGTCTTACCAACGCCGGCACCGCCGATAATACCAATCTTGCGGCCTTTGACGAATGGCGTGAAAAAATCTATAACTTTAATGCCGGTCTCCAGTATTTCCGGCTTGGAGACTGAAAAATCAACTGTCCGAGTGGGCAGTTTCAAAATATCTTTGTATTGTAAACTATGGCCTTTAACCGCTGCCAGACCATCCAGCGGATCACCCAACGCATTCAGGGCCCGGCCAATGATTTGGCCGCCAATCGGGACCTCTATACCTTTGTGGCTACGCTCCACGCCCATACCTTTAGTCATCCTGAGGTCACTACGAATATTTAAGCAAAAAGCCATGCCGCCGGTCTCTAAGTGGTCAACCAACAGTTCCGTGCCATGGTCATTTTGGACAACCACCAGTTCATTAACACCTGGCGAATCATCATCAAACCGGACCCGCACCACTAAATCTTTGATGCTGGTAATGGCGCCAGGCATTAGGCCTTTGCCCCATTCCCGGCTTTTTTCAGGCCATTGACAATTTCTTTTAGCCGTTCATCTTTGGCAGCCCGGTGTGCCCGGTTATAGGCCAGATGAAGGTCAGATTTAGTCTCATCGGCCCGCTCATGCGAAACGCTCATCGCTCGGAAACGTGAAGCATACTGGGCCAGTTTCGATTCCAGAATCAGCTGGCTGATGGCAATCTGTGTCATCGAGCGTTCCAGGTGAGCGGCAACCGCATAAGTACTCGGCTCAAAAATATAGGTGTCTTTACTGATCACTTCATCAGGCTTATCGCTGGCATTACCACGTTCACTGACGGCGCTGGATAACTCAATACGCTTAACATCCTGAACCATAAGTGACACATACTTCTGGTAAAATATTCTGGTTGAGTTATATTGCCATATTTCACGGACTATAGGCAGGACGTTTATATTCTTGTCCCTGCTGGGTAATCTGAAGTGCTTCTTATAGGCGACGCCGCGCTGAGTTAACTGGAGGGCACCATGGTGCCCTATAACTACAATGTCGTGTTTATTT
>JBBRXZ010000102.1:0-4346 GCA_038238095.1 Saccharimonadales bacterium (SeqCode) | reverse complement strand
GTTCCGTGAGATGTGTGTAGTTTTTTTCATGTCAGCTTGCTCCCATTATTACTAGTCTTGCAAGTATATGCCATAAGGGTGTCCGGCTTCAAAACCGCATTTCGCATAGCTAGTGTCCGGCTTCATTTCCGCATTCGGGGCAAGTTTAATCGTCAAAGACCCGTTTACGTGACATTACTAATTGTAGGATGGCCCCTTACTAATATTGAAGACGGCCGGTATACAGTCGATGATATCTGAAGCAATCATACCGGGCTGGGTTTTTGCCTGAACAGCCAGGTCACCCGCCAGGCCGTGAAGATAGACGCCGGCTTCTGTGGCCTCACTTGTAGTCAGGCCTTGGGCTAACAGTCCGGACAGAACGCCCGATAGTACATCGCCGCTGCCGGCTGTAGCCATGCCCGGGTTGCCGGTTGTGTTTTGGTATACACGCCCATCCCTATGAGCTACCAGTGTGTGGTGACCTTTGAATACAAGGGTTACGTTATGGGTCTTAGCAAATCGTGACACAGTTTGTTTAAGCTGAGCTATACTTTCAGGCGGCTTACTGTCCGTTAGCTTGGCATACTCGCCGGCATGCGGCGTAAGAATCAGGTTATTGTTTTTGTTTCCAACTTGACTGAGTAAGGCCAGCTTGCCATGGAAAGCAAAAAAGGCACCGGCATCGGCAATGACAGGAATAACTAAACGCTGCAATAATTCAGTACTTAAGCCGGCAGATTCTGAGGTTAGCCCCGGCCCTAAGACTATAACGGATACTTTGCGCTCCTGTAAGAATATACTCAAATTTTCAACTGCTTCCGATACGTTAGCGTATATACGAAATGTCATAATTTCCTCTACCCTCTTTTCGAGCTTATCAATCACGTCGGCAGTAGAAGCAATCGTTACCAGTCCGGCACCTGTCCGTAAAGCCGCACTGGCTACCAAAAATGGTGCGCCAACCATGCCGGGAGACCCGCCCACAACCAACACGTGGCCAAAATCATATTTATGGGCATTTACCTGACGCTGAAGCAGACGTTCTAAAACCTTAGTGTGCATATTGGACATAAAATGCTAAGTATGAACAATTACCGGCGTACCTATAGGCGCCCAGCTGAACATCCACTCGGCTTCGCTATCAACCGAGCTGACACAGCCATGGGAACTATTGATATTGCCGAAATAATTTAGGGGACGCCAGTAATTACCGTGGATGGCGTAGTCTTTATAAAAATAGTTTATCCAACGCACATGAGGCTGGAAGTAGCGGCTGCCGTCAACATTACCGCCGCGCATATCCTGTTGGGGAAATTTTGAATATATAGCGTACTGGCCGGTTACCGTCGGTGAACTCGGTGCGCCGGCGGTTACCAGTTCAGTCTTAACCAGGTTAGCTTTCTCGTAGGCGTACATCCGCTTATTAGTCAGGTCCACCTCAATCCACTTATCATAATTCTGGGCAATTATGGTCTGGAACGGCTCGTAATTAACAGGCATTGAAAAGTTAAAGCCGCTGCCGCTTAAAAGTGTCTTGGATACCGATGTGGCTACAGCCGTTTTATTTAAAACGTCACGGCCGTTTGTGCCGGCCACCAGCACTTGGTGGGAGCCATCGGGTTGCACGACTTCAACCTGCGCCCTGGCCGGGAAAACATCGGCTCTGGCAGCATTGTTTATATATTCCTGTACTTTGCCGCTGTTAACCGTAATATCGACTTTTTTCGATTTGTCATCAGGCGTAATTTCCAGCCAATTAGCAATGTCGGCTGGTGATGGCGTAACGACCTTATCGCCAATCGTAAAACCAGCCGATTGGCTAAGGGTTTTTTCTAAACCAGGCTTGTAGGCCTCCAGCGCCTTGGCAGTTAGAGCCGGATGTACGGTAAGAGTTTTCAGTTTTATTGCTGCCGGCCGCAAATTGCCGGCCGCAGCCAAGAGTGTCACTTGGGGCCGGTTAAGTCCATATTGCTTGCCGGCTACCGCATCAGTTATGCGGATATCGCCATTTACAATTGTTAAGGTCGCATCTTTGGAAGGCTGGGCAGTAACGTTAACTTCATTGGCAATAAAATTATTAAGAGCTGTGTCGTTCTTATGGAACACCACACTGGCTTTAAGCGGCCGCCACCATAAAAAACGGTTAGCCAGTAGCTGCTGGCTCTTACGGACGGACCGCACTGAGGACGACGGATCCGGTTTTAAGCCAAGCTGCTGCATAGGATATTTTTTGGTAGTGTCATCAGGATATTTGATAGTTAACCTGTAGGCTGAAGCCTGCCGGCTTAATACATCCGCCACGGCTTTATCGCTTGAGTGAGCCAAAATACTTTTGCTGCCTATGGTTATTTTGGATAAATAGACCGAGCTAAGTATCCAACTAGCCCCTAGCAGAACTAAAATTGCGGTTGTTATAGCCACGTAAAATTTAAATGAGCGGCGTGAGTGTTTTACCGATGGTTGATCTGTTATCTCAGCCGGTATATCAGATTGAGACTCTTCCATTAAGGGCTCAGTACCTAACTCAGTGTCCGGATCAACCTCAACAGGAGCGGCCTCATCAGGGTTAGCTTCAACCGGAGTAACTTTGACTTCTATCTCCGTTTCTGGTTCGCTCTCCACTTTAACCTTAGGCTTGCTAGCCTTCACGCGTCATACTCCTAAACAGAATTGCTGTCTTTATACTTACCTATAAGTATAAGCCGCTACGCCACACTGGTCAAACTAGTACGCAGGCGCAATACATCAAGGACACTTCTGCTTATAGTTGGGCTTTGTATTCGGCAGTGTTAAATAGTCTAGCTCTTTTCCACAAGTTCCGTAAGGAAACCTATTCGATGCCCAGCATAATCGTCGGTTGCGTGGCATTCCCGACGGTGCAGTAGCCGATGACATTACTATCGGTGGGCCCAGTAGCAGTTACGACATTGCCGGGGTTGGCTAGGTCATACTTGACCCAAGCGTCGGCACTAACTGGGCTGGAGGAATTAACGGGCACCGCTCCCTTGGTAGCTGCAAATAGGTAGCCGTTGGCGCTCGCTGAGTGCATGGCGACGCCACGAATAATGCCGCTGCCGATGCCACTAACCGGTATGGTGCCATTTCCGCCGGACTGAACTAAAACATCTCCGGTGCTGGTCGTGGCGAGAGTTTTCAACGAGGTTCCGCTAGCTCGGCTGCTTGACCAGCCTATGCTGCTGACTGCACCGAGAAATATTGGCTTACCGGCGGCATTGGCGCTCGCCAGCATTTTATCGGCATCTTCCCAGATGCTTACGCCGTTGGTGATGGCAAATATAGCGCTGCTGCCTGGCTTGGTAAACAGTTCACCGAGACAGTTCACGATGCGGTTACGGAGAAAAAAGCCAGTGGCTACCTGGACCTGCCCAGTACCGTTCAGCGGCGCGGATCGCGGCGCTAAAGTGCGGGAGTCAACCCAACTCATGCCCCCACCCACAAATAGTCGGGTACCGCGACAACCGATAAAAGCATTGTCCTCGAAGTTTCGGGACATACCATCATCAAAGAAGCAAGCGTAGCCTATATCTTCAAAAGAGACATTAATAAACGGACAATATAGCATGGTGTTGGTTGTGGAGCCCGCAACTGCCGGGAAAGCATAGAAGCCAAATGGTGCTTGGCCTAGCCGACAATCAATAATGGATGAGCCTACCGGAAAACTGTAGAGATTATCACAGGCTCCCCCTAGAGAAGCCATCGTTGCGCCTCGCAGATCGCAGCCGTAGACCGTTTGGTCCCCAAGAGTGGCGACGCTAGCCCACAGAACATTAATGAAGTTATTGGTGGCGATACAGCTCTCGGCGTCCTGGTGGTTACCAACGAACACAATACCTCCGTAGCAATATTCTACCTTGCATGAGCGGATGGTCATGGTGTCGCGGATATTGACGCCGTACATCTGGCTGGGCGGAATACCGTTTTGCAGCCCCCCGGACGGCACAGGTCCTTTAAAACCCAGATCGGTAATGGTCTGATGGGTATTACTACTACGACCACTGTTGATATATTCCAAAATATAATTATTAGCGCCAAGGTCGCTGGCCGCCACGATGACCGAATTTTCCCAACCGGCACCCCGTAGATTGACCCCGCTGTTAAACTCTACCGTCAGACCGCTGGTAATACGGTAGGTACCGGGTGGAAAGTACACGGTCACACCAGCTATGCTGCCGGCAGGCGGCACCGAGGCATTAATGGCGTTTTGGATAGCAGTGGTGTCATTAGCCACTCCGTTACCGACTGCGCCGTAATCTTTAACATTATTATATGAAGCGATATCGACGGTGGTAACAGTGGCGCTGAGCGTAAGATCGACTCGGTTAGCCCCGGCGTTATCGGCCAGG
>JBBRXZ010000101.1:0-4382 GCA_038238095.1 Saccharimonadales bacterium (SeqCode) | reverse complement strand
GTCAGACAGGCTGGCCAGTAGCAGTTGGCGTTTTTTAGCAAATCTCTGGCGCAGTGAAAAATCAAAGTACTGATTAGTGCTGCGCACAATACAGCCGGCGCCCATATTTGGCTGTAAGCCAGCAGTCATAAGTGTCAGCGGATGAATTTCGCGCCGCAACCACAACATAAGTTTCTCAGTAAAAGCCATTGAAGGATCGGCACAAAAACTAAGATGTAAAACCGGAGCCTTCGAGCTGACAGATAACAGAAACTCATGCAATAGTTTACGGTCGGCAGTGAGCAGAAGATTAAGCCGGTTAAGTTGCACGAGCTGATCCATTCCCTGACTGGTTTCGGGCACCTTGATTTCTCCACCGCCTTTACGCAGGCCTAACTGCATAAGGCTGTCGTCTATCGATTCCAGTTCACGGGTTAAACGCCCGACATCAGTTGGACTGACCGCCAGAATCGGCAGGCCAAGCATCTTTTCGGACTTCTCCGGTCTATGCACCACTTTTTATATCCTCAATAATGGCTTGTTTGTTGGTCTCAAGATCGGCCAGAATGTATTCCAACTGGTCACTTAAGTCAATCTGATTACCGACAGCCGCCACTACATAATGATTGATAATTTCGGCCATATTGTCCTGAAAATGTTTTAACAGCTGCTGCTTTTGGGTAAGCATTTCCTTTTGAAACTGCTGATTCATCGTTTCGCGTTGTTCATCAATAGCAGTATTAGTCTTTTGCAGTGACTCAATTGCTAACTGCTTAGCATCCATAATAGACTGTTCATACTTATCGAATTCTTCTTTGAGTTTGCGGGTAATCTCAGTCTTCATGTACTCATTAAGCTGAGAAGTAGTTAGGCGTAAATCCTGCTGCAGGAACATAGCATTTTCACCAATGATCTTTTCAAAATGTAAGCGGCCGCGGTTACGCAGTTCCTCCCGGAACTCTGTGTTGAAAATATGTTCCACATCATGATCGGCAGCTTCCAGAGTGGAGTCAGGGTTATGGTTACCGCCCTTGGTGTTTTGACCGTTATTGCCAATCCTGACAGCCAACCAAATAAAGGCAATACCGGCGCTACCCAGAGCGGCTAAGACCAAAACTAGCCACCATATTGTCATAATTTGCCTACCCTTTGATAATGCTAAAGCTTCAGGAGTAAGTATAGCGCAAATACCCCGGCAATAACAATCAGCCAGCTCTGTTTGCGTTAATCCTTATTAATTCTTGGTTAAGTGCTTTAGGGCATGGATAGTTTGCTCAATCATAGCCCTGTTAGTCGCCCGACCAAGCGTAAGACGCAGGCTGGACCTAGCATTAGTATCACTAAGTCCAATAGCCCGGAGTACGTGTGAGGTTTCCTGGTTGCCGGCACTGCAGGCTGATCCGGCGGCAGTCAGAATACCCGCGTCATCCAGCTGGAAAAGCAACCGCTCATTATCCTGCCCGGGTAGCGTAAGGTGTACATTATTCGGCAGGCGATATTTGAGTGAACCATTGACTACTGCTTGCGTCAGCTTACTAGCTATCAGTGATAAAAAGATTCGCTGCAGTTCGTTCACTCGCGTTGCTTCTTTACGACGATCGGACTGTACCAGTTCAAGCGCGGCGGCAAGACCAATAGCTGCCGCCACACTTTCGGTACCCGGACGCAAACCACGTTCCTGGCCGCCGCCATGGATAAGCGGGCACACCGGCACACCGGCTTTAACATAGAGCGCCCCGGACTGCTTTGGCCCATAAATTTTACCGGCATTGATGGTCAGCAGATCAACTCCTAGCCTAGCCGCATGTAAATCAAGGTAATTGGCTGCCTGGCAGGCGTCTGTGTGAAAATATAGAGGTGTTGGGCTTGAAATTCCAGCTACTGGTTTTCGCTGCACACGCTTTTCAGCAACAATTTTAGCGATTTCCCTGATGGGCTGAATAGTACCGATCTCGTTGTTGGCATACATTACACTGACCAGTACGGTATTTTCATCAATCTTCCGGCTCAAATCAGCCAGGTCAATCCGGCCATCCGGCTTCGAGGCGATCCGGCGGCAATCATAATTATCAGCCGGCCCCAGGACTGATTCATGTTCAATCGAACTCACTGCTATATTGCCCTTCGGAAATTGCCGCATAATACCGTGAATAGCTAAGTTATTAGCCTCCGTACCGCCAGCAGTAAAAATAATTTCGCTGGAGCGTACCCCCAGCCAATGAGCCACCGTAGCCCGGGCATTTTCCAGGGCTTTACGCGCCTCTAAGGCTGGAGTATACGTTGCCGACGGGTTATAAAAAATGTCCGTAAAATACGGCTGCATGGCCTGCAGTACTTTTGGATCAATGGGTGTAGCCGCAGCATGATCCAGATAAATAATCGACTTTTTTACCATCAAACCAATTATAACTTTATGTCTGGTTTAATGTCTTTGAAATATTTAGGCGGCTTGCAGAATACGTTGGTGTTCGTCACCAACTTTCTGACGATAAAGTTCGGCGGCCTTATACAAGTTATGCGCTTCGTTACGAGAAATATACTCACTGGCCTGACCATCCTGCAGTTTTAAGATACCATCGGGCCGTACCTTATACTGCGTAGTTACGGCTTTGCGCTGGCCGCCCGGCAACGCCAATTCTTCGTGCCACACCCAGGTGTACTGATCTTGACAATAAAATTCCCGCTGCTGCCCTGCCTGTAGTGGCCCGAATAGTTTTCCCCCAATTTCGGCATCTTTGCGGATTAGTGCTCGCTTAATTTCCGCTTGGCGTTCCTCGTCACTGCGAGGAGAAAATTTAGGCAGGACGCTCATTTAAGCAGCCTTCTCCATCTGATCAGCATCTAAAGCATAAACTTCCGAGAGCTCTCGTCGGGCCGCTTCAGCCCTACGACGAGCAGCATCTAGTTCGGTTTCCCCTATTGGTGATTCCGGAGAATTTATTTCGCGTACTGGTGACTTAGGCGTTGGTGCTTCTTTGGCATCTATGTCACGTACCAATGCCTCAAGCCTGAAGACCCCAGACTCCGTTTCAGCATCCACGCCTGTAACGGCTCTCAATAACTCAGATTGAGGCGCTCTTTCTAGTCTAAATAATTCTAATTCGTCATTCATAAGCTTTATATACCAAACAACTTCCGGGCATTATTAGTCGTGGCCTTTGCCAGTTCCTCTCTATCCTCGCCGCGCAGGTCTGCCATAAAGTCAGCAACTGCACCAAGTCGTTTGGGCTCATTTATACTACCACGATAAGGAGTTGGTGTCAAGAAGGGGGCATCGGTTTCCAGTAGTAATTTTCCAAGCGGAATCGCTCGGTAAACATCCGATTGCGTAGGATTCTTAGCAAAAGTAGCAATGCCGTTAACGCCAATATAAAGCCCGCGCTCCAGGGCTTTAGCCAGATTGTCAGCCGAATCAGTAAAGCTATGAACTACACCGCGAATGTCCTGGTATCCGTCGAATAGCTGCCAGAAGTCGTCAAAAGCCTCGCGGACATGAAAAATCATCGGCAAATCCCGGCTCAATGCCAGTTCAATCTGAAATTTAAGAACTTCAATCTGATCCGCTTTTGGCGAGTGATTATAGTAAAAATCAAAACCGCACTCGCCTACTGCCACCACTTTCGGCTGGGAGGCTAGAGCTGCAAAAGCAGCTAATTTTTTCTGTTCGCCGGCGTAGTGTTGTGCCTCGTGCGGGTGCAGGCCGATGCTGGCCCAGCAATTTTCGTGCTCTTGTGCAAACGAAACCGCCAAACTGCTATCATCAAGGTCACACCCCACGCAAATCAGCCGCGTTACGCCGGCTGCTGCCGCATCGGCAACCATATTATCACGGTTAAGCCCGGCTTTAGCCCATAATTCCCGCGTCATCCGCTCGCCAACTAGCGGCCCGGCCGACTGGATATGACAATGCGTGTCAATCAAATCCATGTCTAGTTGTCCGGAGCTGTTTCGTGCTTCGGGAACAAAGTACCTTCTATGGGCCGGACGGTATCACCCGAAAAAACGGCTTGAATCTGGGAGGCTGTATCCGGCAGGAAAGGTTCCAGTAATACGGCAATGTCCCGCAACGAACCAACCTGATAGGCTAAGACTTCACTCAAATGTTCATTGTCACCCTCTTTGGCAATAACCCAGGGCTTTTCCTCATCGATATACTGGTTGAGGCCCCGGACGCGTTCCCAGACTTCATCAAGCGACCGGTCAAAGTGGCAGACGACCAACGCCTCATCATATTGGGCTCTATCATGTTCAACCGGTGAGATCTTACCAACGACACCATCCTGATACTTTTGAACCATAGCTGCTACGCGCTGGACTACATTGCCGAGTTCGTTGGCCAGTTCATTGTTGTAAGCCGCCTGCAGCCGTTGCCAGCTAAAATCACCGTCTTCATAGCTCGGTAT
>JBBRXZ010000100.1:0-4389 GCA_038238095.1 Saccharimonadales bacterium (SeqCode) | reverse complement strand
ATGAAAGCCGTTTGTACCCGAAGTCGTCGTGCTAACCGCAAGGAGGCAGATGCCGAAGGTATGGATGGTGATTGGGATGAAGTCGTAACAAGGTAGCCGTAGGGGAACCTGCGGCTGGATCACCTCCTTTCTAAGGAGAAACACGTGAGCGGGGTAAAAACCGTTTCACTAGGTCAGCCAGATCGCAAGATTTGGAAGGCTCTTTTTATCGCACAATTCAGTTCTCAATGAGTTCGTTCTTTTATAAGTGGAAGAGTTCGAAACACCTGTTTGCAAATTTGCAGATGGGGCTGTAGCTCAGTTGGTAGAGCGTCTGCTTTGCAAGCAGAATGTCAGGAGTTCGAATCTCCTCAGCTCCACCAACCTCGTGGAAGCGTCAGAGCGTAAAAGCGTGGGAGCGTTCCTGAAAGCACGTTCAGACGCTCAGGACGCTCTACGCTCCAACGACCGGTTTGGGCCTGTAGCTCAGTTGGTTAGAGCATGCGCTTGATAAGCGCAGGGTCACTGGTTCGAATCCAGTCAGGCCCACCACTTAATACATCAATTTACCTGGAGCAAGTTGCGAGGGGTCTAAAAAACCTCTGGCGACGAGAATCAGGAATGTTCTTTGACAACTACACACAGATAATTATTAGGGCAAATTACAGTTCGCTGAGTTCCATTGAGTCAAATCAATGGTGAACTTTGTGATCAAGCTACTAAGTGCAATCGGTGGATGCCTTGGTGCCAATAGGCGATGAAGGACGTAGAAAGTTGCGATAAGCTTCGGGGAGCCGCTGAACAGGCGTTAATCCGAAGATCTCCGAATGGGAAAACCCAATAGTCTTAACCGGCTATTATTGCAGGATGAATTCATAGTCCTGCAAAGCGAAACGGGGTGAAGTGAAACATCTCAGTAACCCCAGGAAAAGAAAACGAAAGTGATTCCGTAAGTAGTGGCGAGCGAAAGCGGAAGAGTCTAAACCGGGGATACTTGTATCCTCGGGGTTGTGGGACCTTAATGTGCCAGGTGAATGATGAGCTTAACAATCTGGAAAGATTGACCAAAGACCGTGACAGTCGGGTGAGCAAAGTCTGAAACCGGCTAGAGGTATCCCAAGTAATGCGGTGCACGTGAAACTCTGCATGAATCCGTCCCGACCACGGGATAAGACTAAATACTAATTGGCAACCGATAGTGAACAAGTACCGCGAGGGAAAGGTGAAAAGAACCCCTGTTAGGGGAGTGAAATAGACCTGAAACCAATTGCATACAATGTGTAGGAGCCCAGCCCATTCTGAACCCAGAGAAATCTTATGTTCTACCTGTATCTGCTGAAAAGTCCGAAGACCGAACAAATCTATGTCGGCTTCACTGAAGACTTGAAGCGCAGATTCTCGGAGCATCAGAAGCTTCAAAGGCATAAAGGATGGAAGCTGATATACTACGAAGCCTATCTAAGTCGAGAGGATGCGATGGAACGAGAACGTAAATTAAAAAGTTACGGGTCATCGTTACAGAAGCTCAAACTACGATTACGAAGACGTTTAAATCTCTAGGATTTAGAATGGGCTGGGTGACTGCTTGCCTTTTGCATAATGAGTCTGCGAGTTATTGTCAGTGGCCAGCCTAAATTCCTTTGGAATGGAGGCGAAGCGAAAGCGAGTGCGAAATGCGCGACTAGTCGCTGGCAATAGACCCGAAGCGGAGGTGATCTACTCTTGAGCAGGTTGAAGCTGTAGTAACATACAGTGGAGGACCGAACTCGTGAATGTTGAAAAATTCTGAGATGACTTGAGAGTAGGAGCGAAAGACTAATCAAACCCCGTGATAGCTGGTTCTCTCCGAAATCGCTTGAGGGCGAGTCTTATGGAAGTACTCCGTAGAGGTAGAGCACTGAATGGCTTAGAGTCCCTACCAGGATATCAAAACCAATCAAACTCCGAATTCTACGGATCTCAGTATCATAGGAGTCAGACTGTGGGCGATAAGGTTCATAGTCGAGAGGGCAACAGCCCAGACCAACAGCTAAGGTGCCTAAATGTGATTAAGTGGAAAGGATGTGACGTTGCTTAGACAGTGAGGATGTTGGCTTAGAGGCAGCCATCATTTAAACAGTGCGTAATAGCTGACTCATCGAGCGATGTCGCGCCGAAAATGATTGGCGATTAAATTACATACCGAAGCTTTGGATTCGAGTGGATTTCGATCCATTCGAGTGGTAGGAGAGCGTAATCAATGCAGTGAAGCCGAACCGAAAGGGATGGTGGAGCGTTGATTAGTGAGAATGCAGACATGAGTAGCGATAAACCAGATGAGAATTCTGGTCGCCGTAAACCCAAGGTTTCCTGGGCCAGGTTCGTCCTCCCAGGGTTAGTCTGGACCTAACACGAGGCCGTAAGGCGTAGTGGATGGACAGAAGGTTAAATATTCCTTCACTGACTAGGATTAAGGTATGGAGTGCGTAGAGAGAAAAGTGACTAGGCAATCGAATGCTGAGCTTAGGTTTCGGCCGAAGCGCATCACCGGACAATCTATCTAGAAAAGCTCCATACTGTTTCCCTGGTTACCAGTACCGTAAACCGACACAGGTGGGTGAGTGTAAGTGCACTAAGGCGCGCGAGAGAAACCTCTCTAAGGAACTCGGCACATTAGCCCCGTAACTTCGGGAAAAGGGGTGCCCCGCCCTTTCAAGTTCTGAAATCAATGCACTACGTTTACATGCTGAAAAATCCGGTGAACGCTGCCATTTATATTGGATTCACGTCCAATCTAAGGCAGCGCTTCAAAGAGCACCAGAACATGCCGCGACATAGCGGTTGGCGCTTGGTGTATTATGAAGCTTACCGCGATGAGAGTGACGCGAGAGAGCGTGAGCGAAAGCTGAAAAGCTACGGCTCCTCACTCGGAAAGCTCAAAGCACGTATCAGTAGGAGCATGGTGATTTCAGGATTAGAAAGGGCGGGGTCTCAGTAAATTGCGTTTAGCGACTGTTTAACAAAAACACAGCACTCTGCAAAGTCGTCAAGACGACGTATAGGGTGTGACACGTGACCAATGCGGAAAGATCAAGGCAACTTGTTAGCGCCGCGCAAGCGGTGCGAAGCTCGGAACCTAAGTCCCCGTGAATGTCGGCCGTAACTATAACGGTCCTAAGGTAGAAAACGCTGCCTTAGACAAAAATTTGGCCATTTGCTGGAAAATCTGAGAATCTCACACTACGCAGGCGATTTAAAAAAATCTTCCGCGTGAAAATGTGATGAGTGCAGACAATCAGCAGGAAAGGCTAATCAGACTAGGATGGATTATTGGTTTTGTGGACGGAGAAGGTTGCTTCTCCATCGGCATCGTCAGACAGCCAAGTCGGACGAACCGTAAAGGCTACAAAACCGGATACCAAGTGTTCCATGAATTCGCCGTGACACAAGGCGCCAAAAGCGTCGCGTGCCTCACCGAACTTCATAAATACTTCGGAGTAGGTCAGGTGCTGATCAATCAGCGCCACGACAACCACCGGGAACACTTATACCGTTACGTCGTGCGAAAGCGCACGGACTTGTTGGGAGTGGTAATTCCATTCTTCAAACAAAATCCGCTGCATTCCTCGAAACAAAAAGACTTCGAGAAATTTGCGCGATGTATGGAATTGATCGAAACGAAATCACATCTTACCCGCGAGGGTTTGATCGAAATCGTGGAAATCGTTCAAACGATGAACCGTCAAAAATCCAAAACAGAGTTGATTAGAATCCTCAGAGACTATACGCCAGACATTCGAGACATCGAATGAAGATATAGTCCCAACTGCATGGCGACATGCAGGGATGACGAAACTTGGTCGTCCACTCAACCGACAGAAAAGTTGAGCAAGATGAATTAAGCGAAATTCCTTGTCGGGTAAGTTCCGACCTGCACGAATCGTGTAACGACTGAACGACTGTCTCGGAGAGGATCTCGGCGAAATTGTAATTGCGGTGAAGATGCCGCATGCCCGCAGTAGGACGGAAAGACCCTATGCACCTTTACTGTAAGCTCGTATTGTGTTCTGATTCATGATGCTTAGCGTAGGTGGGAGACTTTGAAGCGGTGGCTTCGGTTGCCGCAGAGTCGCAATGTGAAACACCACTCTTTGTGAATTAGGATTCTAACCTCAGCCTGTTAGCCAGGTGAGGGACAGTGCGTGCGGGTCAGTTTGACTGGGGCGGTTTCCTCCCAAATTGTAACGGAGGAGCGCGAAGGTACTCTCAGCATGGTTGGCAACTATGCGTCGAGCGTATGGGTAGAAGAGTGCTTAACTGCGAGACCTACAAGTCGAGCAGGTACGAAAGTAGGCCCAAATGATCCGATGGTTTAATGTGGAATTGCCATCGCTCAACGGACAAAAGGTACGCTAGGGATAACAGGCTGAT
>JBBRXZ010000099.1:0-4482 GCA_038238095.1 Saccharimonadales bacterium (SeqCode) | reverse complement strand
GCACGCTCGGCTAAAATCTTGGTGGCTTCTTGGCGAATTACAGTGCTTGGACTATTCTTAGCTTCCTGCATTAGGTGAGCATCATCCATGTTGTTTAAATCGGATTCAACCGAACCGCCTACGTCAAAAGCTACTGCACCGCCAGCGGCATAGGACTTCATTACCCCACCTTGAGCGGCAGACTTAAACCCACCAGAGGCACCGTAAGCACCGAGAGCTGTAGCACCCAAACCACCCAATTGAGACACAGTACTAGGAGCAGCTTGATATGTCTGGGACGTTGTAGACTGCATTGGTAATCCGCGCAATAGATTACTCATATTGGCTAACTGCATCATTGGATACTGCTGACCCGTAGCGTAGTTTTGAATCTGCTGGTTAATAATGTTCTGTTGTTGAGCTTGCTGCGCTGCACCTGAAGCCTGCTGCGCTTGGTTAATTGCCAAATCAGATTGGTTTTGTTGGCCTGCAATATTAGCCAAGTTCGCACCTTGAGCTCCAAGCTGTTGATACGCCGCTTGTTGACCTTGAGTACCTTGTAAACCAATACCTGCGCCTTGCATACCCAGCTGGGAAGCCGTCTGCATATTTTGATTAGCTTTATCGTAGGCTTGACTATACGCATTACCTACAAGTTGATTCTGTGCAAGCATTTGATTCTGTTGATTTAGACCCTGCATAACAGCTTGACGTCCGCCACCAAACGCACCTTGTTGGGTAGCCTGTCCTTGGTTTTGCGCATTTAACATTCCAAACTGCTGGTTCTGTAACTGCATTGCTGGGGCTAATGTATTCTGAAGGTACGGGTTCATATAACCAGCAACCGCACTAGGGTTTGTAGCATTTTGACCGTAGTTTAAACCTTGTTGCGCACCTATGCCGCCGTAGCCTGCTGCTGAATTAGCCGTATTTAAAGCACCTAAACCTGAAGCCTGTGCAAAATTAGCACCAGTACCATACCCACTAGGGCTTTGCATATTAGCAACGTTTGATTGTGCCTGCTGTTGTAGTGGTGAGAATCCAGCAATATAGTCAGTTGCATTATTACTATATGGAGTATAGGGCTTCATGCCCGTTACATTGCCGTCACCGTCGTAGTTAAAGATTTGTTGTTGGGCAGTCCCCAGCATTGTCTCTACGTATGGTTTAGCGTACTCAGGAATATTAGAATTGTTAACTGTAGTATTTCCAGGGGCTGGAGTGCCACCACCGCCGCCTTTACTGCCACCAAATGGAGTGCGTTTTAAGTCCCAAGTCCAACCACTATGTTTGCTTTTAAACATGCTCATTTTTTATATCCTTTAATCCACCGGCAATTAGCCTTATCCATTTCATGTACTACTAAATCACCGTCGTCATCATGCATTTTACTAAACCGGGTGGCTTCTTTAAATCCTACTCTTTGGGTGTATTCCATAGACTCTTTATTATTGCTATTTACAACTCCAAAAACTTTATCTCTACTACGAAAGTTAAATGCATAATCAAATGCACCTTGAAGAAACTTTCTAGGGCAATACGCCTTATTAAAACCTATTACATGCATCTGGCAAGTCTTACCTATAAATGCAGTGTATCCAGCTACCCACTCAATGTTATTCTGGTTGTCTGTCCAAAATACAGCTTCTAAATCGTTACAAGGCTGAACCCCAATCTCTTTAAGTAACATACTGGCAGCAATGCTTCTAGCCTCAGGAGATATTGCCATACACAACATAATTACCCTTTTAGAAATTTTTCAGGTTTAATTTGAGTTCCTTGTTTCTTATTGCCAGTACGAGCTCTACGTACTTTATCCATCATACTATAGAGGTGCTTAGCCCCAGCATCTGTAGAGCCGTTTCCAAGGTGCGATACAACATCGGCAGGTACAACGAACTCTCCATCAGCCAGTCTAGCCGGTTGCTTGTGCCCAATAGTAGCAGGAATATTATCAGACATGCCATCGCCAGGACCTTTAAGTAGTCTTCCCCCATCTGAGTATCCTCCTAGGTTATATCCAGTACTGCCACCCTGCGCATAATTTTGGTTAGGGGTCTTATTAATCTTGTTAAGAGCTGCCATAGCATTAAAGTCACCAGCCTTAGCTTTAGCCTGGACAGAAGCAGGGTCAGAAGAGTACTGCGCAACATAATCGTCAACTGCTTTCATATTAGCGGCAATCTGCCCACCACCTGCGTAATGTAAATCGTTAGGCATAACACCGCCTGCTGCACCGCCACCACTATCACTAGCCATCATAGGGCCACCAAATCCAAACATACTTGACCGTTCAGCTTCAGCAGCGGCCGCTGCGTCTGCGGCTACTTTGTCGTTATAGGCTTTAGTACCTTGAATAGCACTTGGATTGCCAAATGGAATTACCTCTGGAGTTACACGAGTAAATGAAGGAGCCGCATATGGTTGGGCTTGTACTAGAGGCTGCTGTACAGGAGCCTGTTGCATTGGGTTTTGCATTAATGCCTGTTGTATCTGAGGTGCATTAGGTGCTTGTTGTAACCTAGCCATCATGTCGTTGTTAAAGTTCATTGAGTTTTGAGTTAATTGCGCAGGAGTAGGTGTGGCTTGTTGTGCCTGTGGGGTATCGGCTAGGCCACCCTCTGCAAATCTTTCTGCGCCTGAATAAGGGTCTACGTTTGTATCGCCGACAGAAGGAATTAGATTACTGCCTTGTGGAGTATTAGTAGCGACAGAAAATGCATTACTCTGTAAATTTGCCTGTGGAAACATTTGATTTTGTCCTAGGGCATTGTTTCTAGACATCTGCTCTACAGGACCACCTGGAGGCATAGCTTGAGCAATACCACCTTCCGCCATAGATACTACATGCCCACCAGCAGCAGCACGTGCATTGTATGGGTTAGCCACATAGTTAGCGTATTGGGGCGCATATGCTGGGCTAGGTTGTGGAGTAGTTAACGCAGTGTACTTCTTAGGGTCGTATTTAAACTGAGTTAAAGGCCCGTCATATTCTTTACTAGCAGGAACACCATACTTCTTATTATCTCGGTTCATAACATAGCCTAGAGCACCCGTCCCCAAAGCTAATTCTGCTCCAGTACCTATACCCGCACCAGTAGCAGCAGCGCCACCACCTAGACCTAATCCAGCGCCAATAGTACCACCACTTGCCGGGGCCACCATACTTCCATAAGTACCAGCAGCACCGGCCGCACTAGTACCAGCAGCACCACCACCTAGACCTAATCCAGCGCCAATAGTACCACCACTTGTCGGGGCCAATACACCAGTACCAAGAGCGCCTTCAGCAACCGGGGCGGCTATAGTACCAGCAACGTTAGCCCCAGTTAGGGCAGTACCAGCACCAACAGTACCAGCAGTAGCAGCGGCAGGAGCCGCTAGATAGGCAGCACCACCACCAAGGATTCCTCCAGTAAGTGCGCTTTTACCAATATCTCCATCGCCAGTAATCCCACTGTACAGAGCACCAGCTCCAGCACCCATAAGGGCACCACCAGCTATAGTAGCGGCTATTCCGGTTAACCCAACATACCCACCAACTGCAGTAGCAGCAGCAATAAACGACATATTATTCTCCTTCCAGCAATTGCTGGTCATTTTCAACAAACATATTTTCCAGCTTCTCTACATCGGTCTCTTCCGTAGCGTAGATATTTTGAAAAACAACGGTTTCTAGTATGTAAGCCACTTTACGGCCAGGCGGGCTTATAAAAGTCATCGGTGCTACTAGCTCAATCTTTGAGCCATCTTCTTTAGCAATAATCATTTTACCCTGTAATAGCACACACATATGAGCCATTTTATGGGATTTACCTATAACAACTGCACCTGTAGGCATTGTTACTTCTTTAATATATAGACTAGGGCCAAAGTAATGTTTTTCTTGACACTCTACCTGAGGGAGCGCTTTTACTTGTTCTAGTAAGACTTCTGCCTTATCCCTAAAGTCAATGACGTTGCTCATAGCGAAGCCTTTAACTTAAACTGAGGTATGTCTGAAGGCTGTATTGTAGCGCCAGCTGCCTGTAACCCACGAATAATATGGGGGTCAAGAACCGTATCGTAAATAACTTGGCAGTTTAATTCACGTAGTTTATCTATCCAAAACTTAATAAGCTGTTGAAACTCTGCTTCTCTGTCCATTGTAAAAAAGTGAACTTGTGCTGTAACAGGGTTTAGCTTCTTGATAGCAATAATAGTATTACTTTGACGGTACATTTTAAGCCCAGCTTTTAACTCAGCTAAAGCACCAGATATGCCTACTTCTGCAGGGATTCCCCTTAATTTAAAGTCTTTTAGGAGAATAGCTTCGTCTGGTATACCTGATTTGGGTGCTTCTTCGCCTGAAACGGCGGCAGCAATCTGAGCTGTTTTGTCCGTAAGACTACTGTTTCCAAGAATCCCAGCCATAATTTACCCTATAATTTTTGCTAATTTTAACATGGTTTAAGTCTTAATAATAAAGTTAATACCCAAATATGGAGGGATGTTTGCATTAGT
>JBBRXZ010000098.1:0-4546 GCA_038238095.1 Saccharimonadales bacterium (SeqCode) | reverse complement strand
GAAGTTTTGGCTTTATAATTACCATCCCATCCATGGGTTTTATAATCCTGGGAGATATACAACATCTCACCCCAGCGGTCATATATTCTTATCTCAAAGGTTTTTATTCCTGTAGCTACAACCCTGAATTTCTCATTGGATAATGGGCCGTTATCATCCGGGGAGAAGGCATTTGGGATAAATACAGTAAGGTCGGGACCTATATAGATATCATGCTTCACCTCATCATAACAGTCGCCTTTGGCAGATATCACCTTTAAGGTCACCGTCCGCCAGCCTGTATCGCCTACCGGGTCGATGATCTTATAAAGATATTCCGGATCCTGCAGGATAGATTTACCTATGCCATCCCCGAAATCCCAGTCCCATGACTTGATCAAAAATCCATTATTATCGGTCTCGTCCTTGAATTTGTATTTGGGAAGGGCCACCGTAGCCCAGTCCGGTGCATGAGGGGTGAAGCTGAATGCCGCTTTAGGAATAGGATACACCTCGATCATCTGGATTACGGCGTACTGTGCATCGCAACCATCCTTGCTCACCACCCTTAACGAGATAGAGTATTTGCCCGGTGCAATAAACGTATGCGTAGGATTGCGGTTGGTATCGTTATTTAAAGCCCCGCTTGCCGGATCTCCAAAATCCCAGAAATAGGATACATTATCACGCGGTACATTCGTATCCACAAAATTCGTGGTGAAGGGTACGCAGCCCACCAGCTTGGGTGAGGTAAATCCTACAACCGGGGTAGGGTAGATCGGCGCCTCGGCATAGGCTGAATCCCTGGAACAGTAAGTGCTGCCCTTACTATACAAGATGATGCTCATCTTGCCTGCGGCACGCTCCGCCGCAGAAGGGATATAGGTGATCACCGAATCCGTCCAGCTTGAATTCTTCAGGGTCCCTCCTCCGATATTATTCCATTGAAACCCATAGGGAGCATACGTATGGCCTTTGATCACCACACCCGAATCTATCGTCTTCTGCTCACATAATCCTCCAATAGGATCAATGCTCACATGGGGCGGCATCTCAATATATATTTGTATCGTGGTGTCTTTCGAACAGCTCGTCAGCGGATTGGTATAACTGTATTTTATGATATGCCAGCCCGTATCTGTTACTGCGGGGTTGATGCTGGTGGTGAAAAATTCTGTGCCGTCCAGAAAATATCGGCTGCCATTGCCTCCCGGGCTTGGGGTAAGCTGTATTGCCGGATCCGTCTTGCATACTTTCTTATTGGAAGCCGTGATCGTAGGCTGGGGTATGGGATGAACCGTGATCTGTAGCGAATCGTAGTCGCTACAGCCGATGCGGGTCACTTTATAATATAGCGTATAGGTTTGGCTAGTGCCCGTGGTATTATAGTTCGGGTTGAAATTGGCGCTGTCGGCCAATACCCCCGGACCCCACCATTTGCCGTCAAGGGGGCTCGTCTTTAAATTATTGGTCAGCTGCAAATTCCCGCTCCCAACGCAGATTGCCGTATCCCTGCCCGCATCTACCACAGGAATCGGGGTCACCTTGAACTCCACCGTATCGGTATTGGCACAGCCCGGCGAAACAACCTCTTTATATGAATATACCAGCTGGAAGGTCTCCCCAAAATGAGAAGCACCGTCTCCCGCCTTCTGCGGATCAAAGCAATAGCTGTATCGCCCTGACCCTATAGGGGTGCTGTCCAAAGGATAGCTTATGGCATTGCTGGCATCAACAATATACCATTTACCTCCAAAAGGCTGACCCATCGTATCCAGGCTGAAGCAATTGTTATAGTTAACACAAAATGTCTTGTTGGTCCCGGCCAGAACCACAGGAGGAGGTACGATCTCAACCGTGGTCGAATCCTTCACTCGGCAGCCGTTGGGGGCGATGGCGTCCATAATCACATAATAGATCCCTCCCGTGGGCGGGGTTTGTACCGGATCAAAATAATACGCGCCCGTGATCCCGTCAAGTATCACCGCATTGGGTTGCGAATTACTGTACCAGTTCACATACGTGGGCGGTACATTATTGCCATTAACTTTCACCGTGCCCAATAAGGTGATATATCCCCCGTTGATACAACGCTTGGGGAACGAAGGGAACGTAATGGTGGGAAGTACATTCACATTCACCACCACCGTATCATAGCCATAGCACGTCTTGCCCTGTTCGGTCTTGATCCCCTTGATATAAAATTCAGTCGTCACAGTGGGGTTGATCGTTATGCTATTGCTGGTTATCGTGGTGGCGTTCTTATCATTCTTCCATTCATACGTGTCAGCACCCGTTTCTGTCAGGGTAATCGTATCACCGTTACATATCATCTGGTCCTGCAGCGGCCCTACAATAACACGCGGGTTGACAAATAAATTAAAGGTGTCAAAATTCTCGCAGCTGAAGCTATCGATCACCTGGAGCGTATACTGGCCGCTGTCCTGGATCGTGATGCTCTGGCTGGTGGACAAGCTGCTCCCATCCTGGCGCCAGATATATTGGGCTCCCGGGTTCCCTGCATTTAAGGTGAACGTCTCTCCGTAACATAAGCGCTCATCCGGTGGAAGTGACACCACAGGCAAGGGTTTAACATCGATATATACCGAATCCGTGGCCGTACATAAATCTTTATCTGTTACCAATACTTTATAATATCCTGCAACAGTGGGCGATACACTTACGCTCGAGAGTGTGTCATTGGCACCGCTGCTCCACTGGTAACGGAAAGGAGGCACACCATGATGAACATCACAGGTTACCAGCAGCGTCTTGCCCAGGCAGATATGGCTATCAGGCATGCATACCACGCTGATAGGGGTATCCACAACCAAAGTATCAAAATACGTATTGGTGCAGCCGTTGAAAAACATCGTGTTCTTGATAAGGTATTTACCTCCCTGAGTGAATTGATACTGGCATACTGCTGTATAAGCGTAGATGGTAACCGGCGAGCCTGTTCCTACTACTTTGGGAATATACCATTTATACGAAGCACCATTAAAATATGTGCTGGTAGGAGTGGCTGAAAATTCATATAGTCCGCAGCCTTTATTGGTAAAGGTACGGTTGTTCTTCGGCGTAGGCTTCACCGTGATCGCATAAGAGCGCGTGGTAGACCCATTCAAAGGGCAATGGTCGTCGGCTGCCGTCGCCGTGAACCGGTAGGGAAGCGTGCTCGCATCGTCATCGCTCGGAGTCCAGCATAACTGGCCCGACGCCCTCTTTACCGTGCCGTTATTATCGCTCCACTGGGCATTGGGTATCCCCTTATTCCAGAATATCCGCGTCGTATCCGGCAAGTCCTGATCGTTGGTATTGATCGTGATGCATATCTGCTGGCCCGCACAGGCTTCATACGTGAAGGGCCCCGAAGTGGTCGGGGCCTTATTATTGCAGTTCTGTACTATGGCAAACTGCATGTCTCGGGCGGTCCTACCGATGACTTTGTATACACCATTAATTTTGCGCCATTCTGTTACCATGATCTTAAGCACGGTAATCTGAACCTGCATCGGGCGAAAGCACATATCACCGCTCAGTGGATCCAGGTTAAAGCCTGTAGGAGGATTGGCATTGGGGTTGGGGTTATTGTTTCCAAGGCAGGTAAGCGGGTAAGTATAGCTCCAGGGTGAGGAATAACTGCCTCCTAATGGAGGAGCCATAGCATAGGATAGGGAATCGTCATCCAGATCCACCACCCCGTGGTTAAAGCATACATCCTGGCCAGCACATTTAATCGCGATTGGCGTATTCTTAAACTCGGGACCATTATCACATGGTGTTATGCAACGGTTCAGCCACGATTCTGAATAAAAATCAGCATCGGCATAACCGGTGGTGATATTGCTATTGCGGCAACATAGCTGGTAGCGTATTTTATACCAGCAGCAATTGGTATAATTTCCCCCAAAGTATACTTTAAAAACAGTTGTATGTCTTTCCACACCAAAAGGAATCTGGGCGGTCGACTGTCCCGTTCCTCCGGCCGAAGGACATAATTTTTGCTGTGATCCGCAGGTGGGCGTGATATCTTCAATTGTATAAGATTTATAGCTGCCGGGACTTACAGTATAGGAATTGGCGCAGGAGTCGCTTGTAATTACCGGGATAGGCGCACTCAAGCTGGAGGCTCCATCGGTACATCTTCTATACACCACTAAAGTAATTTGAAACGTATCATTACCGAGGCATTTCCATTGGATATCCATACCCATTACGTGGGTAGCGCTGGCATTTTTACTAAACAACAATGCCAATACAGTAATAACTGCTAAAATTAATTTTTTCATGATACCTGACAGAACTCCTCCAAAAACTTTTTTATACCTACTACTATCTTATTAAATGCACCGTACCATCGTATTCATACTTTTTATCGTCGTATGCGGTAACCACTACCTTATAAATATATACGTCCATCTGTGAAGTTTTGGCTTTATAATTACCATCCCATCCATGGGTTTTATAATCCTGGGAGATATACAACATCTCACCCCAGCGGTCATATATTCTTATCTCAAAGGTTTTTATTCCTGTAGCTACAACCCTGAATTTCTCATTGGAT
>JBBRXZ010000097.1:0-4554 GCA_038238095.1 Saccharimonadales bacterium (SeqCode) | reverse complement strand
TTTTGGCAACACTCCGAGCCTATTGGCAAGATTCTTGAGGGTAGAGATACCGCAGACGGTTTTGAGATTCGTGCCATGATCAGTGACACAGTCCGAGGTCAAGAGGCTTACACACTTTTGCGCGATGGCGTAATAAACAAGTTTAGTGTTGGCTTTATCCCAGTTGCTCAAATTAGAGACGGTGACCTAGTTACCAGAACTGAAGTTCAACTCAAAGAAGTGAGCCTAGTCTCATTCCCAGCGTTCTCAGGAGCATCTGTTTCAGAAGTTCGTGAAGAAACAACCATAGGCAGCCTGTCTGTGGATTCAATCCAATCAAAGGAGCCCGCCATGGATAACATGGAAATGGATGTCCGAGCAGTACAAGACGAAGTGGCTGAAATCCGCAGAGAACTTGAACTTGTAAAGACCCCGACAGTAGTAGCATCAGCAGGAACACAATTCCGTTCCCAAGGTGAATACGCTAAAGCATTAGTCAGCGGAGACGCAGACGCACTAGAACTGTTCAGAGCTAACACATCAGCAGATGCGGCACTCCGTCCAGCGTTCGTAGGATTCATCAACAACCTAATCAACTTGGGTCGTCCATCTGTTTCTGCGTTCAGCATCTCAGCTCTACCAGCAACTGGTCTAACCATTGAATACGCAAAAGTAAACACAAACAGTATTGCTGTAGGCAAGCAGACCACAGAGAACACTGCTCTATCAACTGGCGACATTGCTCTAAGCACTGTTTCTGTTGCAGTCTCCACTTACGGTGGTTTCACAACCATCTCAAAGCAGGCTATCGAGCGTTCATCTGTGAACTACCTTGACGTAGCATTCCAGGCTATGAGCCTCGCTTACGCTAAGAAGCTAAACGTGGACTTTGTTACAGCTCTTGCAGCAATCTCTTACACAGGTGCTCGTACCATTGACATCTCTGCACTAACTGCATCAGCGGTCATGGGTGGAATTGCTGACGGTGCTGCTTACATCTACGAGAACACAGGCCTACAGCCAGAGTTCATTCTTTGTGGCAAGACTGCTTACAAGCGTCTAGTTTCAATCGTGGACACTGCAGGTCGCCCAGTAGTTCAGCAAACAGGTGTTGGAGACAACATCATCGGATCAGCAAACATTGTTGGTCTAACTGGTTCTCTCTTGGGCCTTCGTGTAGTAGTAGACACATCTTTGGATGCTAAGACTGCATACTTGGCGAACAGCAACGCTCTTACCACTTACGAGTCTGCTGGCACTCCAACACGTTTAACACAATCCAACGTTTCAACTTTGACCGACACATTCTCTGTCTACGGTTATGCAGCGGTTGCTGTTCCGTTTGAGGGTGCAATCGTCAAGCTAAACACTGGAGCCTAATAACTCATGGCGGTAACGGTGGAACAGTTTAGGGCGTATGTAGGAACTAAAGAAGTCTCTGACTTTGTTAATTCTTGCCTGTCCTCTGGTGTTCAGATGGTTAACAAGTTTGTAGGAAATTCACGAGTGCCACAAGCCGTGTTGGATTCCGCAGTCTTGTCTGTCAGCTCTGAACTGTTTCATCGTCGCTCTGCCCCTAACGGGGTAGCCCAATTCGCTGATCTAGGGACTGCTGTTCGTATAGCAAAAGACCCTATGAATGCGGCTAGGGAAATGTTATTACCGTTTACGGGTCCAGGCTTATGACAAATGAAATAACCCTTACTAAAGCCGAGTTCAAACTTGACTTAGTAAATGTTGGGCTAGACGTAATGGACTTTGTTCCTGAGCGTATAGTTCCACCAATCATTATCATGACTCCGGGCAGTCCTTACCTAGTACCTGAAACAGTTGGAAACGAGTATCGTATCGCTCTAAACCTGACACTAATTGCAGCGACTGCAACTAATGAAGTGGCCAGCGAAGAACTTGACTCTCTTATCTCTGACACTGTTTCCGCTCTGTCTCCATTAGGATACATAATCCTAAAGAGCGTAAATGCACCTTACAGATTAGCGGCGAACTCTGCCGAATATCTTGCAAGTGACCTAAACCTAGAACTATCTATAACTCTTTAAGGAGAAAATATAATGGCTACATCAACAAGAATATCAGCAAAAAATATCAAGTTCTTAATCGGCTCTATTGAATACAGCTGTGACACAAACGCAGTAGAACTAACATTGGGGGACGCTCCTGGCGATGTTCAGACATTCTGCGAGGTTCGCCCTGGCGGAGAGTGGAAGCTACAAATAGACGGAATTACTTCAGGAGATGCCACATCTCTTTACCGTCTTCTATGGGCTAACTTTGGCACTGAGGTCACATTTACTCTTGCCCCACAGGGTAACGCTGTTGGCACTACATCGGCTCCTATCTACGTAGGAACAGTCGTCTTTGACCAGTTGCCACCATTAAGCCTAACTAGCGGAGACATCGTAAAGTTTAGCGTGCAGTTAACAGTCAAAAATGCTGTTCACACACCAAAAGCAGTTCCACCTGTCATGTACGGTCTTACAGAGAAAACATCCGCTTAGGTTACTTGTGTCGGATGGGATTAAGGTAGAGAACTTAGATACCACTATCAGGGCGATGAAGGAACTAGGTGCATCACGTGCCGTTCTAACTGAGCCAGGCTACCAAGCCGCATTGATCTTGATTCAAAGAGCTCTCCCCTTAGTCCCAGTCCGGACAGGAAACCTTAAAGGTAGCATTAGACCTAGACGTATTGAAAAGGGTGGGTCGGTTCAGGCTCTTGGAGCTCGTGCACCTTACGCTAACCCAATTCACTGGGGCTGGTCTGTTGTGTCTGCAAAACATAAAGGCAAACTAAAGTATGGAACTTACCGAGGTTTACCACCTCAGCCATTCTTTAGCGAAGCATTAGGGTACACTGAGAACGAGATACTTGCCAACTATTCTAAGTTGATGCAGGAAGCAATAGACAACTTACCGGGAGGAAAAAAATGACAGAGGCAAACTTTGACTTTGAGTCACTGACACTAAATGAAGTTGAGCAGATAGAACTTATTACAGGCTCATCCATAGATCAACTTATGGATGCAGGTCAGCCTAAAGGTAGGGCTCTAAAAGCCATCATCTTTATTATGAAAAAAAGAATCCAACCAGACTTTACTTTGGAACAAGCAGGAGCCATTACGATGACTGACGCTAACAAAATGTTCATAAGTGATTCTGACCCAAAAGAATAATTGCAGACAAGGTAGCTGAACGTTTAGCATTCATGGTCGTCTATGCTGGGGTTTCTCCCAGTGAGGCACGAGAGATGACGCTAAGGGACTTTAGGGCCATCGTGGATGCAATTCGAGATAGAGGAACGCAGTAATGGCACAGAATCTTGTAGTCAATTTTATTGGGAATAATAAGTTATCTAAGACCACTGCCGCCATAAGTGCTGACCTAAAGAAGTTTCAGAAAACTACCCAAGATGTTGGAAAGACACTCAACAGTGTCCTCGGTGGTGCAGGTATCATCTTAGGGTTCCAACAACTTAAGAACGTGTTGAAGCAGTCTACTAAAGCAGCAGTCGAGGATGTCAAGTCTCAGGCTTTACTTGCAAACGCTTTAAGAAACACTACTGGGGCTAGTGCTTTTGCTATTGCTGGGGCTGAAGCGTTTATAGCTAAAACACAGTTACAGACATCTGTGCTAGATGACCAGTTACGCCCTGCATTAGCTACGGCAGTTAGAGCAACAGGATCACTTGCCAAGGGTCAAGACTTGCTAACTTTGGCTTTAGATGTTTCTGCTGGTTCCGAAAAAGGTTTAGATGTAACAACCAAAGCATTGTCTAAGGCGTATGGCGGTAACTACACCGCTCTGAACAAACTTTTGCCAGGCATCAAGTTAGGGGCTGATTACCAAGCGGTCTTAGGCAAGCAGTTTGAGAACTCTGCCATGATAGCGGCTAATAATGACCCTTACAAAACGCTGGCAGTTATCTTCGCTGACATTCAGGAAACTATCGGACTATCTCTTATTCCAGCGTTACAAGATATGGCTAAGTATCTTAAGAGTGAAGAAGGCCAGAGAAGCGTCAAGCAAATTGCTGGACTATTCATCCAGGCTGGTCAGGCTGTAGCCAACATCACCCGATTCCTAATACAAAACATTACAGTTATTAAGGCTGTAGTCGCCTCTCTTGTCTTTGTCAGGGTCGCATGGGGGCTAATTACTCTGGCGGTAAAGATTTATGACATAACAACAAAACTGGCGGTTGTCACAACTAAGGCTCTTAAGTATGCTCTTGCGTCTACAGGTATTGGTGCCGTTGTTGTTTTGGTTGCGACTCTTGGAGCTGCATGGCTTGAGGCTAAAGATTCTGCTCAGGCTTATGTAGATACAACTACTGACACTGGAACGCTGTCTTTTATCAACGGTGGTGTTAGACGTGCTCAAATCTTTGCTAAACTTAACAGGGATCAACAGAACTCTTTGACAGGTTTAAGAGAGGCTCTTGCTGACCCTCGTCTGATTTTAGAGATGCGTGATGCTATTAAGAAAAACATAGGCAAATACATTCAGGTGGACTTCCTTTCTAATATCATCACTGCTAACGGTGTAGAAATTTACAAT
>JBBRXZ010000096.1:0-4590 GCA_038238095.1 Saccharimonadales bacterium (SeqCode) | reverse complement strand
GGTATATATGCTACACTGACAGCATGTACGTAGGGGTAGATATAGGTGGTACCAAGACACTGGTAGCTATGCTTGATGATCAAAGCATTATAATTGAGCAGACCAAATTCCCTACCCCCAAAAACTACGACGAATTTTTAGCCCAACTTCGTAACACTATAACTGAATTTAAAACAAAAAATTTTAAAGCCGCCGGCGTCGGCATGCCGGTGACTGTTTTTGACCGTGAGCACGGACGCGGTATCAATTTCAGTAATTTACCTTGGTTAAATGTTAATATGCAGGCAGATGTCAAGGAAATTTGCGCCTGCCCGGTAGCGGTCGAGAATGATGCCAAATTAGCAGCACTGTCTGAGGCCATGCTTTTGAAAGATAAATATAAGAGCGTACTTTACATTACCATTAGTACCGGTATTGGCATAGGACTGGTTGTGAATGGCGTGCTTGATACTAACATTGGTGATGGCGGTGGCAGAACCTTGTTGGTGGAACATGACGGCGTATTAACACCTTGGGAAGATTTTGCCGGCGGCCGGGCAATAGCTGAGCGTTACGGTAAACAAGCCAGGGATATAACAGATGAGACTATCTGGCATCAAATCAGCCGGGACCTAGCCAAAGGCTTCATACAGCTCATTGCGCTAATTCAGCCTGAAGTTATCGTAATCGGCGGCAGTGTAGGGACTTATTTTGACAGGTATGGCAAACAGCTTGCGCAGGAAATTGAGAAATATAATATACCAAGAGTGACCCTGCCGGTGATTAGCCAAGCAGAGCGGCCAGAGGAAGCCGTCATTTATGGCTGCTATGATTTAGCCAGACAAGTACAAAAGTAATGCAAAACCTGATTAACAGACTGCAGATCGATTTTCCCCACTTACGTTTCACGCCTGGTAAACAATTCTGCTGGTCGCCGGAAACAATTGAAATTTTCTATAAAGCCAACGCAAGGAGTAAGGAAGCAACCTGGTCATTACTGCATGAGACCGGCCATGCTTTATTGGAACATAACTCGTATAAGGCCGACTTTGAACTGTTACGGCTGGAAATTGCTGCTTGGGAGCGAGCCAAAGATCTGGCCCGGGACTTAAAAGTAAACATCAATGAAGATCATGTACAGGATTGCCTGGACACCTACCGTGATTGGCTATACAAGCGCAGTATCTGTCCTACCTGCACTACCAAGTGTCTGCAACAGAGTGACTTTGTCCACTATCGTTGTTTTAATTGCCACACTACCTGGCGAGTTACCACTAGCCGGTTTTGCCGTGCCTACCGGACTACCAAAAACTTACCTCCGCCCACAATCTTCCATCAAAGCCACTAAGGACAAATGGTCTGTCAGTTATAAACGTTAAAGTCTTTTAGGCTAGAGCTTTTTTAGTACGGCGGCTGATTCGGCCACCTTTAGCACCAGCTTGGCGAGCTAAGTCGCGATTAGCGTAAAAGCCACCGGTACGACCGAGTTTACCGCCCTTGGCACCGATCTTGGCGTAGAAGTCTGCGCCGTATTTGGTTTTATTAGTTGTTGCGGCGGCTTGGCCGCCTGCTTTAGTTCCTGCCATTTGTTAGGCCTCCATTAATTAGTTACTCTCGAAGACAAACAAAAAGGGTCTCCCGCTTCCCATGGAGCCGAAAACCCTCTCATTTCTCTCGAAATTATGCTTATGATATCACGCTATTGCCTACATGTCAACGAGATTATGTGTAAAATATTTTGCGATCTAAATGAACTATGCAAATTCTGGATAATAAATTTGTGGCGGTATGGTCGAACCATGCATAAAGTCCACTCGGCCGCGCCGGACAGATGGCTCTACAATTTCAATTATCTTAATGGTCATACGGGCACAACAGACAGTCAGCACTAGCGTTACTGCCAGTGGCATAAAACGTATAACCACCATAAGCCCGGGCTTACCGGCACCTATAGCCAGCAAGGCTATTAGCAATGCGAGCTGAACATATATTAAATAATGCCCATGATGTGTCTTCTGCTGCGTGTACATTTTGTTTTTATTTATTATGATTCCACCCTCATTAAATCACATCCGGGCAACTAAGAAAAGAAAAAGACCTCCATTATTGGAGGCCTTAATCAAAATTTGGCACCGTGCTATTTTCCCAGGGGTGGACCCCAAGTATTGTAACCGCTCCGAGGCTTAACTGCTGTGTTCGGCATGGGAACAGGTGTTACCCTCGGGCTATGGGCACCAAAGCGGCTCCGGCTAATGAGACAAACCTACGGTTTTTCTCATCGCGCGGGGTGCCGAAATAAATTCGTCACACCGGCTGCTCTTTTCCCTTATTCGAGAGGCGGGGCCTATTGATGTCCATGTGATTACAAATCGCACAGGTTTGGCAAAGATAAAGATCATCAATTGTAGACAAACGTCTTAGTGCTGGTACGCACCAATAACTAGTCAATTGCTACCATAATACACATATCTGAGTGCAGAGTGGTGATTTGTATTGAAGCGCGGAGGAAGCCGTACAAAAGTACGGTGCCCGAGCACTGGGAATACAAAGCGTCCGCTCTGTGCCAGAAATTATTCGATAAAAGACGGCTATGCCGGCTTTTTTGAATAGAGTTATGTGTATTATGGTCGTAAAAAGTCAATGGCCCTATTAGTACGCTTCGGCTGCATCCCTTGCGGGACTTCCACCTTGCGCCTATCAACCAGATAGTCTTTCTGGGGGCTCCATAGGGAAATCTAATCTTGAGATTAGTTTCGCGCTTAATATGCTTTCAGCGCTTATCTAGACCGCACGATAGCTACTGGGCAATGCTCTTGGTAGAACAACCCATACACCAGCGGTGCGTTCAACCCGGTCCTCTCGTCACTTTATTCCATTATTACTAATGGCGTAGACTATATCTTCACCCTTGTTAAAACAAGGGGGCGGCGTGTTATAGAAACCATAAATTTTTGTGCGATGCACAAAGTAATTTCCATCTGACCACTTAAGGTCAAGTCGTTACGGGGTCAATCCCAAGATCAACAAAAACTCTTCTCTGGTTTTCTTCCGTTTGGTGACGTAATTGTAGGATTGAACATCAATCATGTGGCTTACCAATGAAGTCAAATGTTCATCTGTCAAATCTATAGCCTTAGTACTGTCTAAAAGTCTCGTTGCCTCTAACACTATAAGTGCTTGAGGCTGTTTGAATCGTAAGTACGGCAACAAGTCCAAAAGTATATCTTGTACCTGTTTATAGCCGTTGATCCGAAGCTCGGTCATTCCGTCATTACGACGGGAAATATAGCCGATGCCAAGCACCTGCTGCATCCATAATAGCGGCTCTTCGTGGCGACTGTCCTGATATAGACAAATCGTGCACATAAAACGCCAGCCACGCTTCGTATCCTTGCGTCTTTTAAGCTGTAACATGAGGCTGCCATCACCATCCAAAAAACCAGCGATATACGCTAAGTCAGTCTTGGAACGACTTCCCACGGTATTACCCTTTACATATTTACTAATAGCATGCATATCGCTACTAGTATAGCAGTCGGGTTTCACCGTTATAAGCCGCGTTTTCAATCCGCCTTACGGCGGAAAGTAGCAATTTCTTACTAGGGTCAAATTCTCTCAAATTTCCTATCGTCCACAGCGGATATAAACCGAACTGTCTCACGCGTGCTATTTCGGGGTGTTCATTCCCAAAACCTCTTCCACCATTACTGATGGCACGGACTATATCTTCACCCGCCCTGATGTAACAGGGTGAGGGGCTGACATATTATGGGGCTTGGTATTGTTGATCTGCCCCATCTTCATTCAGAGCTACCTGAACTCCAGTCTCTACGGGGACATACTGCGTTGCTGTCTCTAAAAAGGTTACGACTGAAGCACTAGTTATAGTGCGCTTCTTGGAATAGTTAAAGCCGGCTGTTTTATCAACCAGTTTACTTAAACTAATCAGTTTCGAAGCAGTCATTTTACGGGAAGAAGGATGGAGCTCAATGAGCGCCAATACTTCTTTCGCAAGTTTCTTTTTGAGCCGAAGAAAGGTATATAGAAGTGACAATACATACGCCACTTCCCTTAAACCGACTATGGTGTACTCGCTCATGCCATCATTGCGCATGCGCACGTAACCGTAGCCTAGCCGCTCCTTTAGCCAAAGGAGAATATCCTGATGGTTCGTTTTCTGATAGAAAACGATGCTGACTCGTATCTGATAACCTAGTTTGTAATCCTTACGGAACACCAACTGGGCCATGATCGAACCATCTCCATCCAGGAATCCGGCTATATAGGCCTTTTCTTCGTTAAGCAAAATGTCTTCCCTCGGTATTGCCCTCTGGATAGTTCGATTTCCAGTTAGGGTTTCACCGATATTAGTCAGGATTGGTGTTATTGATGCGATGTACATCAACACCTTACCACTTCTCAGTGGTAGAACGCAATGTAATTTACGTTCTGAACCCAGCTCACGTACCACTTTAATCGGCGAACAGCCGAACCCTTGGAAGGTGCTCCCCCTCCAGGATGTGATGAGCCGACATCGAGGTGCCAAACAGCGCCGTCTATGTGAACTATTGGGCGCTATAAGCCTGTTATCCCCGGCGTAACTTTTATCCG
>JBBRXZ010000095.1:0-4603 GCA_038238095.1 Saccharimonadales bacterium (SeqCode) | reverse complement strand
GTGGAGGGGCTCAATGTATCGCTGTTATAACCAGACTAATGGCAGTACAAGCGCCATATGTTAATTTTTAGCCGATAAATACTAGCTGTAGTTTAACTATTTATTATCTACTTTTGTAGGATTAAGTTTATCGGCTGATTGCGGCGGATGGAAGTGCTTAGTGACTACACAGTACTCAGATTCTTTGTTTGTTACGTCTTCAATCTTGATAACTTCATGCCCACAAATTATTGTGAAAGTATTCTTAACTTTATGTATTTTAGTGTAGGCATTAGGACTGATTTTTATACGTTTGCGGCAGTTTTCATCGGAACATTCACAATAAAAATATAGCGGCATATCAGCATTAAATTCTTTTGGGAGTTGACCTTCATCGTCTGCTAAGTTCTTAAACTGATCTTGCCATTTAAGTAACTCTTTATTGAACCCGCGGAATACGACTTGGTTCTCTGCCATCCGGCGATCAGTGACGGGTTCACTCATAGCCTTAGTGTAGCACTGTGTACAAATTAAGCAACTTAACTATTTCCGGGGGGCCTTTGCTCCTTTTTTACGTGCCTGCGACAGTCCGATTGCGACAGCTTGCTTGCGGTTGGTTACTTTCTTATCAGAATTACCAGACTTTAGTTTGCCCTTTGGAGAACTATAACGTAATTCGCGCTTATCTAACTATAATTTATTTTACTTGAATTCGTAGTGTGGAGGGGCGTGCGTGATGCTGTTATAACTAACATAGCCTATGGTGCTATATTAAAACCATGAGAAGATACTTAAAGTTATTAAGCCGGCTAGTAGTGACTGGCAACATTGTATTTGTTCTTTGGATGCTAGTGAACGGCATTGACGAAGGCTTTAGCGGAACGCCATTGCAGATCGTTTCGTACATTAGCTTGACAATTTTGTTGGCGCTAAATTCTTACCTCATACTTCAGATCGTAAAATCCTAACCTTTAAGCATAAGCGTGTGGAGGACCGTATTTAATGATCCAGTCGATCTCGTGCATCTATTATCACTATTTCACCGCAAGATTTTGAGACAGCCTTTGCCGCAGCTTGTATGTCATTAAAGTATTTATCTTCGAAATAACGCATGTAGACATGCTCGTCTTGCGCTGAGGGATCCAGCTTCATGAGAAACACTATGCGGTCTTGGCGTGAAATGCGCTCCACTTTGCACGAGTTAATTAATGAAAGAGCTTCGTCCTTAGAAAGAGAACGATTAGCTTCCCGTGATAATTGAACTTCCCGATAATTCGAATATCCTACCCGTCCTGCATACATTACAGAAACAAGGATTATCAGTCCACTTATAATAATTACTGCCTTACGCCTTGGTCGCTTTTTGATAAGAAATAGGGCTAGGATTATTACATTTAAAATAGCAACGAACGGGCCCGCTAACACCAGCGGCCCTAACGCCAAGCCTATAAACTCTGTTCCTGACATTCCGGCTTTGGCTTGCTGGGCTAACCCCCAAAATACGACGACTGGAAAAATAACAGTAACGATATTAGCAAGTGCCAGGAGTATAAAAAAGATCGCCCATACTCGAGAGGATTTCCGGTGTTCAGGTTTCGATTCGGGAGACTGAGCATCACTAGAAAAAATAATAGGGTCTTGACCCGGGTTATTAGATGCCGGTGATTTTTCTGGTTGGAACTCTTGATTTTGAGGTTGCATAGTATTTTTTACTTCCGATTCACTTAATATCTTAGCATAAGCAGCAAATGGAGGTCGTTACAGGAACAAGTTTATACCAATGCTAGAAGAAATACTGCGATGGCGAGGTATTATCGGATACAGTTCACTATTGGAATAGCTTTCTATAGCACTACTGATCCGAGCTTTTGCTTAGGTTCTTGTCTATCTGCTTATACTTCTTATCTTTAAAACGAAAGTAAATCTTCAGACCCACAATTGCAATTCCTGCACCAATTGCACCTGATAAGAAGTAATAACCAAGATTATTTGCCCAAAGATAGTGCTGATTGCCACTGCTACCCCGAAACTTAGTATTCAGCCAAAACCTGTAGAGTCCTTGCCCTAGATAGCCACAAGGTATAGCTAAGGCTACGTAAGCGTACGGTCTGGCACTTCGTTCTTTATCTGCAAGTATGGCATTACCTAACCTTTCATAATCCTGTGAGCTGGCAGGTGGTAAAGGTTTACTTTGAGTGAGTACTGCCTTATCTCCACCCACAGTTTGTGGTGGTGTAGTGTAGTTAAATTGATCGGCTATATCGTCAATTTGTTCTTGGCTATAGCCCCCTTGCTTAAGCCTTTCGGTCGCTTGATAAAAAGTTAGCCCTTGCTGTTTAAAGGCTTTGAGCTTCACTATAAGTTGCTGGTTTGCGTTTTCCATAAGACTAGATTAATTGGCCGTAATAGAAATGTTACAGGGTGGCTATTCAACTTTTATTGAGGATACAATTTTTTCTATGTCCTCTTTGTAGGGCTCCATTCCAAACCTGGTTAGTGATTCTTGAGCACCACTCTTACTTGATAGGTCAATACCTGAGTAGTCCTGGCTAATCGTAATTATATGAGTTTGGTTATTTTCCATAAAACCAGCGAGATATATGGTACCGCTAGCATTTCGACGGTCGATCTGCGTGCCGTATAATGGATCACAGACTGAAATCTTTTGATCGAGATTATTGTTCTGGACATCAAATACCTTGGTGAAACTTGCACAGTCCTTAGCACGATTATAGCCCGTTGCTCCCTCGGCGGTAGAAATAGATAGATTAAGTGGAAACTTGCCATCTTTCGAGACCTTTGAAACTAGCTGCTTGCCGCCAGACTTAAGATCTTTAGACGTATGCTTAGTGTAGAAGGTAACCTTAAATTGAGTTCCTTTATTATTTAAATAACTTATTGTTTTGAATTCACTCAAAGCAATAATATTTGCAGAAACTAAAACAGCAAAAATACCGCCCAAAATTACAATAGCCACTAAGCCTTTGATAATGAGTCCTTTAGGATTAAAGTCAAATAACTTACTCTTAGGATTATTGAATCCCATTTGGCTGGCCGACATACCGACTGACATACGGTTATCAGGGGTAGGGGTAGGCGAATTATATGTAGGCGTTTGAGCCTCTGCCGGTTGAGAACTCTGAGGAGCTATGACAGTAGGCTGTGTAGCTTGTTGCTGTCGTGGAGCCTCAAGCTCTTGTTTAATCGTCGCTGATGGCTGAATAACCTTTTCACCGCCCCTATTATATGGTGGCTGTACAGTAGCACTTTGATTGTCATTACTGGGTTGCTGGTTTGTATCGTCTTGCATATCTGTTTTTGATTCTTACCTAAATGGTAGGTTAGGATGATATAAAAAGCAACACCAAGGGCAAAATAAACCCCCGTTAAACGCCACAAAGCACATGGCGTCAGCTACTAGGCTACAATCTGTTGTTCGGAGATTTTATAGACATCCACACTGAGCGTTCACCTGACGACTATACCAATTAAAAACTAAATACTGGTCATTGGACTGGGATAGGCGTAAAAGGTGCGAACTTTTATTATTTCCAGACGGAATTTATACTACGAGACAGAAAAAAGTTTACACCCCAAGTGTTTCAGCAATTTACAGGGATACGACCAAACAAAAAGCCCCAAATAGAGGCTTAAATTCGGTAAAATCCGTGATGGAGGTCGTTGTAGGAACAAGTTTACACCAATGCTTAAGGAAATACTGCGGTGGCGGAGTATTATCGAGCATTCCTCGCACTGGCTATCTGTTTCAGCTGTCTGGCCAGAATAGGGTAATCCTCATCTATGATGCTCCAAAGGCGTTCGAAATCTACTTTGCCATAAGCGTGCGCAAGTACATTTCGTAGCCCGCGTACTCTAACAGTCGGCATGTCTGGATATGCGTCATGGAATTCATCGCTTAATGCACCGAGTAATTCGCTCAATGTTATCAGACGCATTGAAATTGCATCTCTCAGGTTTTCGTCTGCAAAATAAGCTTCTTTGCCACCAGCTATTCGTTTATCAATAATTGCTAACTCATCAAGTATCTCGCCGAGTAAAACATTATCACGCTCGGTGTTTGAGATCATAACTCGATCGGTACCTTCTCACGTTCGACATACGGTTTGATGCGCTTGCGTAACGTACCCTCAAGCACTACGTCAGCTCTTTTTGTAAGCAGCCGCTGTTCCAATTCGTATTGTAAGCCCCCGAGGTCTAAGTAATTACGGCCGGGTGCTAGTTCTACCAACAAATCAAGATCACTGTCTGGCCGAGCTTCACCACGAGCATAGGAACCAAAGACACTGGCAGACACCACCCCGTGTTTCTTAAGAATTTTGCGAAGTTCATTGAGTTCGATTGGTAACCGTAATGCGGACGCTGTCATAGCTACAGTGTATCACCTATGACTATCCGGGAAAGGGCATGAACTGGCAAAAAAGCTACTGTTAAGGAGTTGAAATTGGCCTATGTCATATTTTTGAATCTTGGAGGGCCCAGTGGGACTCGAACCCACGACACCCTGCTTAAAAGGCAGGTGCTCTAACCGGCTGAGCTATGGGCCCCCGTCGGAGCCTGCGGGCCAGTCTCGTTTTGCTGGCCCGGCAAAAGCTTCGACTTAGCC
>JBBRXZ010000094.1:0-4629 GCA_038238095.1 Saccharimonadales bacterium (SeqCode) | reverse complement strand
AGTCGTTCAGCCGATCACGGCAAGCTTCCCAAAGCCGGATAAGCGCTACTTCAATAAAGACGCGTTTGACCCGACAAGGCTCATTACCATTAGCCAAAACGCCAATACTAACCCCTTTAGTAGTACCGGTAACTAACAGTAGAATAAAAGCAGGAGAGCCATCTGACCAGGGCTTCTATAAAAGAAAACAGAGATAAAATATGAGCGTCTTATCAGTTTCAACCGAGCAGCAGGTAGAAGACGTACTGGTTGCCAGCGGTATGCTTACGGCTGATAAGCTAGCCGAAGCCCGCCTACAAGCCGAGACCAAAAACGAGCCGATCATCGGTTTTCTACTTAAGAATAACTACATAACTGATGAGCAGCTCACTAAGGCCAATGCTACTATTACTAAAGTGCCATATGTCAATCTTACAGCCGCCAAGATTGACCCTAAGATACTGTCGCTATTGCCCCAAGATATCGCCGAGCGTTACATGGCGGTGCCGCTGGGCGAGATGCAAAACCGTCTGGTGGTGGCTATGTTGGACGCCGATAACGTTCAGGCTGTGGACTATCTAAGCAATCGTATTGGCCGACCACTTAAAGTTTATGTAGCCAGCGAAACCGGTATCCGCCAGATTATTAAGCAGTATACGACCCGATTAGATACTCAAATGGATGCTTCGCTCAGGTTGAAACTAGACGAGCATAATCCAGACGCCGGAATTGAAGCTGAGGCCGCTAGAAGTAAGTCCACTGTGCCGCGGGGCAACACCATCAAAACAATTGTCCAGGATTCGCCGATTAGTAAAGCCTTGTCGGCAATACTGGAATTTGCCGCCCGCAACGGGGCCAGCGACGTTCATATAGAACCGATGGAAAAAGAGCTGAAAGTCCGCTGCCGGATCGATGGTATACTGCGCGAAGTCATGCGCCTGCCTATAAACACTGAAGCCGCGCTTATTTCACGCATCAAGATCTTGTCGAACCTGAAAATTGACGAACACCGGACGCCACAGGATGGGCAATTCACCGTGCAAGTTGACGGTAAGGGCATAGACTTGCGTATTGCCATCGCCCCGATAGTTTGGGGAGAGCAGGTAGTTATCCGTTTGCTCGATAAATCCGGTACCTCCCTGAAGCTGGAAGACATGGGTTATGCCGGCCGGGCGCTGCGCATGATCCGCAAGGGCCTGGAACGTCCTAATGGCATGATCCTGACCAGCGGACCGACCGGGTCCGGTAAATCAACCTCTTTGTATGCCCTCATTCAGGAGATAGTTAACGATAGTATCAACATTGTTACATTGGAAGACCCTGTCGAGTACAAGATGGGTGGCATCAACCAGATTCAAGTAAATTCTGAGGTTGGACTGACTTTTGCGACAGGATTGCGTAGTATTTTACGACAGGACCCCGACGTGGTGATGGTGGGTGAGATTCGTGATAGAGAAACTGCCCAGCTGGCTGTCCAGGCCGCCCTAACCGGCCACCTGGTCTTTAGCACCCTGCACACTAACAGCGCTGCCGGCATCCTGCCGCGTTTGCTGGACATGGGTGTCGAGCCATTTCTAATTGCCAGTACGGTTCATACCGTCATTGGCCAGCGCCTTGTACGCCGGATTGCCGACCCTGGCAAGCAAACCTACCAGTCTACGGCCGCTGAAGCGTTGGCCATTAAAGCCACGGTCGGCAGTTTATTACCGGCAAGTGACGACCAGGTAACTGCTGCCGCTGAAGATCTTGGGTATAAAAGCTTGCCCTTGCATGACCAAACCGCTTATACTTTAAGTAAGGGTACTGACACCCTAGATACACCGGGCGGCTACAAAGGGCGCATGGGCTTGTACGAAGTCTTTGAGGTATCGGAGCCAATCCAGGGATTAATTATGAAACAGGCGACCAGCACCGAAATCGAAAAAGCAGCCCAAGCCGAAGGCATGATCAACATGCGTCAGGATGGTTACTTAAAAGCACTGGATGGCCGCACCACGCTGGCTGAGGTAAACCGCGTAGCTGCCGAGGATAACGCATGAAAACGCAAGAAATACGAGTCACATATATGAAAAGGGTGGATATATAAATATGCAAGCACAGCCAAAAATCGAAGTTTTACTGGATGAAGTTATCAAAAAAAAGGCTTCCGACCTTCATATCCAAGTCGGCTTGCCGCCGATGCTACGGGTTGACGGGGCACTTACTCCGGTTACCGGGGCCGATATACTCGATGAAGAGGCCGTCGAAACGCTGATTTTTTCCGTCCTGGATGAAGACCAAAAGCAGATCCTGCTCAAAGACAAGGAGTTTGACTTCAGCTTTGCTTACGGTAACCTTGGCCGTTTCCGCGTCAACGCCTTCCATGAGCGCGGTAACCTGGCTGCGGCGATGCGCTTGATCCCGAACGAAATCTTATCGGTTGAACAGCTGGGTTTGCCCGCCGTCGTTAATAAATTCGCTGAATATCCGCGCGGCCTGGTGCTATTTACCGGTCCGACCGGCTCCGGTAAATCAACCTCGCTGGCAGCCCTAGTACACAAGATTAACACCGAGGAAAGCAAACACATAATTACCATTGAGGATCCGATTGAGTATACACATAAGTCACAAAGATCAGTTGTAGTCCAGCGCGAAGTCCACTACGATACTTATTCATTTAGTGCCGCTTTGCGTAGCGCGCTTCGTGAAGACCCTGACGTGGTGCTGATCGGCGAGATGCGTGACCTGGAGACCATCGCCAGCGTTATCACCATCGCTGAAACCGGTCACTTAGTCTTTGCGACTCTGCATACTAACAGCGCTGCCCAGAGCGTTGATCGTATGATTGATGTTTTTCCACCGCACCAGCAGCCGCAAATAAGAGCTCAGCTGTCAAATATCCTGATGGCCATCATCTCCCAGCGTCTGGTACCGACAATTGGCGGCGGCCGTGTAGCGGCAGCTGAAATCCTCATAGCCACGCCGGCCGTCCGTAATATCATCCGCGAAGGCAAGAGCCACCAGTTAGGAGCAGTTATTCAGACCGGCGCCGAGTTTGGCATGCAATCGATGGACAAACAGCTGGTAAGTCTGATTCATAGCGGTAACATTACGTATGACGAAGCCCGCAATTTCGCCATTGATATTGATGAACTAGATAGGTTGATGAGGAGTTAATTATGCTGACGTACACTTACGAAGCCCGCAACAGCTCCACCGGCCAGAAAGTTAAAGCCCGGGTAGAAGCCGATAACGAACAGGCTGCTGCCAGGCTGATTAAAGAGCAGGGCCTTACACCCTTAAGCATTACACCGGAAAGAACAGGCGGTGGCCACCGCTTATTTAACCGCATTAAGACGAAAGACAAGGTACTGTTCAGCCGCCAGCTCTCCACTTTGATTAATGCCGGCCTGCCTCTGGTTCAAAGTCTGCGAAATGTGGCCGCTCAGACAACCAACAAGCCTTTCAAGTTAGTTATAAATCAAGTCATTACCGATGTAGAGGGTGGTAAGTCATTTAGCGCAGCGCTGGAAAAGCACCCCACGGTTTTCAACCGTGTGTATGTGAGCCTGGTCGCAGCCAGTGAAGCTTCCGGTACGCTTGATACCGGCCTGGAGCGGTTAGCTAATCAGCAGGAGAAGGATGCCGACATCGTTTCTAAAGTCCGCGGCGCCATGATCTATCCGCTGATTGTTATGCTGGTAATGCTGGCGGTCGTGGGCTTCATGATTATCAAAGTCCTGCCCCAGGTTCAAAACATTTACGCCGGTTTACCGGGCGTATCCCTGCCACTGATTACCCGCATACTGTTAGCCGTGTCTCACTTCATCACCCATCGGTGGTGGATTGTGTTGATTTTACTGGTGCTGGCAATTTTCTTCGGCTCGCGCTGGGCGCGTACGCTCGGCGGCCGTTCAGTTGTAGACAAAGTAAAAATGAAAGCCTGGCCAATCGCTACGTTATACATGAAGATGTACATGGCCCGGTTTGCCCGTACCGGCACCACGCTGGTAGGCAGTGGCGTGCCGCTGATCCAGATGCTGGAGATCACCGCTGAGGCGGTAGATAATGTGCATATTTCCAAGTCACTCCACCGCGCCATCGAAAAAGTAAAAGGCGGTAAGGCTTTATCGGATTCCATCGATAAAGACCCTAACTTTCTGGAATTAGTACCAAATATGTTACGCATTGGCGAAGCGTCGGGCGCTATCGAGACTATGCTTGCCAAAGTCGCCGACTACTTCGAAAAAGAAGTCGACAACGAGATCAAAGCCATCAGCACCATCATAGAACCGGTCCTGATGATCGTCATGGGCATCATGGCCATCATTATTGTCGCCGCCATCCTGCTACCGATCTACGGTCTTGTCAACCAATCCGGCTTCACCGGCAGCAGCTAAAGCCTCCCCCACTTTAGTGTAGGTAATAACACCGGAGAGATGGTAAACAGCCTAAGCTGTGGATAAGTTCACTAAAACGCTTGCTTTTTCTCTGCCTTGCCTCTATCATCTAAACATAAGCACTAAAAATAATTCGCAAAGGGGCACTTGCAATGCTTGTTAATAAACTAGAGAAACTAAAGAAATCCAGTAATTATAATAATAAAGGCTTCACCATTATCGAAGTCATGATCGTGCTGGCCATCGCCGGTCTGATCATCCTGATCGTTCT
>JBBRXZ010000093.1:0-4662 GCA_038238095.1 Saccharimonadales bacterium (SeqCode) | reverse complement strand
TCTCCCCAAGAAGGTCGCAGAGGCCCGCCGGCAATTCGCCAAGGGTGAAGTGTTAACTTCGACCCAGCTAAGAGGCTCACTTGGCTTAAAGTAGGTTAGCATAGGCATGCAGGTAATCTACGCCAAACGGGTCGAGAAAGACTTGAGTAAACTCGGTCCGGCCGTGCAAGATCGCATTCCTGTAGTTCAGTTGAAATTAATGACCATTACAGCTGATTGCTTAGAACCTATGAGGCGGCTATACTGAATGAATGGCACACCATAAGTATCATAAACCTAGAAGTAGCCGGGCCGGCTGTCATCTTTGTAAGTCGCATAAAATAGCCGGTAATAGTAAAGGAAGGGTAAAGGCCAAATATCGCCCGGTAAAGCTGATAGCGCGTGGTATAATCGGGGTATGAAACAGTCAGCACAGTTACCTCAAAAGGTCGTGAATTCCCTGAAGCGAGGCGGGGTTGTTTCAGCATCACTATTTGGTTCGCTAGCTCGCGGCGAGGCCACGGATCAAAGTGATATCGACTTATTAGTACGCTATGACGGCGATGTCAGTCTATTTGACGTTACCGCGCTTCGGCAACAGCTAAAACAGCAAACCGGCCGAGAGGTTGACCTAGTCCCCGAGGATGCTATACACCCCGGTCTTTATCGCCGTATTAAGGCTGACCTCGTCAAGGTTTTTTAGGCCTTGCCGGCATGAAAAAGACGACACATTATACCTGGAGATGATGGTCGATCACCTCGACGCCATCAAAGCCTATACCCCTTCCAAGCAAAGCGATTTTCTGATTGACATACAAAAACGAGACGCTATTTTGCTGCGCTTACAACGCTCCTGGCGGAAGTTTATGGCGGAAAGCCTGGCCTCGGCCTGAAATGTTTCTACGGGCGGCACCTATACCTTTAACTACTTTAACGCCCAGTAGCTTGAGGTGCGTGGTACAATTGGGGTATGAACCGAACAATCCATGCCGTTATAAATGACCGTGGCCAGATCAAACCGCAAAAGCCATTGATTAAAGCTAAACCGGGAGAGCAACTGGCCGCTTTGATAGTGGTTTTAGGGGACCAAGCCGAGGCCAATGAAGAGCTTATTCTAAGCGAACCAGCCTTTGCCCGTGAGTGGAGTCGGCCAGAGGAGGACGCCGCGTGGCAGAATTTAGACCAGGCGCTGTTGTAGTATTTCCGTTCCCTTACTCGGATCTTTCGAGGGCTAAGCTGCGCCCCGCTCTAGTTTTGGCGATTGTACAAGATGGGGACTTGGTAGTTTGTCAGGTTACCAGCAAAACCTATGCCAGCCGCCAGACCATCAAACTGGGGGCCAATCAGTTTGATAGAGGTAGCTTGCCAAATATCAGCTATATTCGTCCGGATAAACTCACAACCATACACAAGGATATCTGCTTGGGTGTAGTGGCTTATGTCAGAGGTGGTGTGCTTAATGAGACCATTGAGGCAGCCTGCAATGTTCTCAAAAGAGGATTAATTTAAGTCTGATCGGGGGGTAATTCTTCACCCACGGCTGCGGTTACGGCGGCTTCCACCGATTCGGCGGGTTCGTTTACTATTACTGCCGGTACAGCCGGCGGCTATACATCCTGCGACACTACATTTACCTTCAATAAAGCTTACACTGCTGCGCCAAAGTCCATAATTGTTACGCCTAAGGGCACTGCCACGGCCAGCGCCAGGCAAATTTACGTTTCCGCCAGTACCAGCACCACCTTCACAGTCAAGTTCGGTACTAACCCGGCCGGCGACTCCGAAGCCAATGACTTTTACTTCTGGGTCGTGGAATAGACCGGTACTGCGCAGTAGGTTAAGCGCGTGATATAATTGGGGCAAGCTTGACAGCACTTTGTTGACCATAAAAATTATGTACGAACCGGCAGCTAAGGACGCGCCGTTTGTGGCATATATTCCGGAATTTGATATTTCCTCCTGCGGATCGACCCAGGATGAAGCAATTAAGAATGTAAAGCAGGCCTTAGATATTACTTTGGAAGAAGCGGAAAAAGACGACACCACTGAAGAATTATTAACGGAATTAGGTTTTGAACAGCCCCAAAAAGAAGGTCAAGCGGCCCGTCCTCCCAGAATAGTAATTGAGTCTTTTAGTCGCTAACCTCAGTGAAGTTAACGCCGATTCACTACACAGACGTTTAGCCAAGGTCTTTGAGCAAGCAGGATGGCAATATACTGGTACAAGAGGTGACCACATGATTTACAAAAAGCCGGGCGCTATTCGGGCAGTGGTCATACCCAAGTATAAGACGGTACCAGTATTTATTATTAAGAATAATTTGCGGACGGCAGGTATATCGAGAGAAGAATACTTACGTTTGCTTAAGTCTTAAGAGGTTGCTCCCTGCGTACTACTACAAAACCTGTTCACAGCCTACATCTACGATTACCATGCTGAGCAGTAGGGTGATCCAGTGCATGTTATAATTGGTTTATGACTAAAAGTATGCTACTCAAACGAATCGTAACGAATCCTCGGATCCTTATGGGTAAGCCGGTAATTAAAGGCACACGTATTCCGGTAACAACTATACTTGGAATGCTAGCCGAGGGTGCCACGGAGCAAGAAGTGCTGGACGATTATCCTGATTTAAAGACGGATGATATCGCGGCAGCCCTGTCTTTTGCCGCCCAAGTAGCCGACTTTGAGGACCTGCGTGTCGAAACCGAAGTTGCTGGTTGATGAGAATCTATCGCCGAAAGTAGCGGCATTTTTGCGATCCCGCGATTTTGACGCAGTGGCTATACGGGAAGTGGGTCTACGCGGTAAGAGTGATCATGCGATCTGTCGGTGGGCGCATGAGCAGGAAAGAATTATTGTTACGACTGACCTTGATTTTGGACAGCTTTTTATGGGGCGGGTGGCTGATGGAGCTATAATTTTACGCGGATTTCATAAACGGACAGTGGTATTGTTGCCGCAACTGTCCATGCATCTTATACAAAATGGTGTGCTTACTTTGCCTAACTTAGATAATGCGCTTATAGTGATCCGACCAGGTCGGTATAGGATAAGACGCAAAGTGTGAATCGGCAAAACGTTCCTCGCTGCTAAGTGCTGATACTACTAATATGGTTTTGACTGTCCAGGCGCTAGTTGTGAATGTGACGCTGACGGTTAATGGCCATATCATCACTGGTAATAGTTCCGGTAGCACTACGGCGGCAGTTAATGCTAATGCCGGCACTGGAGCGACCTGTACTGTCAGTGGTAACGATACGGCTGGTACCATTACGATCGTTACTGGCACCGGTAGCGGCACTGCCGGAGCAGTGAGTACTACTTACACCATGGAGTACATCGTGGCGCAGTAGGAGCGCGTGATATAATTGAGGCAATGAAAAGCCCTGTAAAGCAGCAACCGCAATTACGGAATATCAGACAGACTATTCGCTTACATATGGCGGATCATAAGGTTGAGCGAGCTTATCTGTTTGGCTCTTACGCCCGTGGTGAAGCTGGCTTTGCTAGTGATATTGACGTGGCTGTCGATATGCGGGCCGGTGCCGATTTGCTGGACCTCATTGGCTTTAAGCAGGCTCTAGAAGGGGCCTTGGATCTGCCAGTCGATGTTACCACCCGGCGGTCAATCCGCGCCCCGGCTTAAGGCTTACATCGAGCCTGACATGGTTGAGGTATGAGCAAAGACCCGGCTATCCTGCTTGAGCATATACTGGAATCAATTGAAACCATAGAGCGCGTCTTGCCTAAAAATGAAGCTGAATTTAGTGGTAGCAGTGATACTCAAGATATCGTAATCAGGCGGCTAGAAATTATCGGCATAATGTCCAGCATTATCTACCAATATTGAAACGTGTTACTAACAAACTTTTAGAAGACACGAAGAAATAATTCCTGATCAATGTAGCCTTAGACCAGCGATTCATGAAAATGAAAACGCATCGCTAGAGCATACGAGCAACCAGCAATGCGTTTCCTTCTGGATCCATTAGTATAGTAGCAAATTACCCCGGAAAATATAAAGTCCGGCAGGACAAGGGCTAGCGAAAGTACCGGTAACGTCGGCATAGGCATGACAAGCCTGCAGCGGTAATCAAGTTTATGCTTTAAGAGTGACTGAGGATGGAGTTTTAGGGTTTTTAGATTTAAAGAAACGCAGGGTTTTAGGCGGTACCTTATCTGTAACCCCGATAATTTCAATGCCTATAGGTTGGCCAGACACGTCGTAGTCCATAAAGATCTCATCCGAGATCTCTTTGGTTTCAGCTACTACCGGAGGCCTGGTAGTTAAGTAGATATAAGCGGCGTCCGCTTCTTGATCGTATCGCACCTTCATAATATTAACTCCCCGCCTTAAATTTACTGATCCAATGGACGGTAATAACCAGTATATCACTGTCTTCCACTGTTAGTATGACTTTCAAGAAGCGTCTTTCCATGACTTTAATGGTTACTTTACGCCCAGATCTACCTGGCAGAATGAAGTCAGGGTTAGCTACAGCCATCTCTACTAACTGTTTTGCTATATTCCTTTGCTTTAACCGGGTTTGGGCATGCTGGGTGAAGCGGATCATCGGAACATTTTAACAGGTGTTAAAGCATATGTTTTTGGTGAGATACGGTTATTTAATCCTAAGCCCATATCACAAAACCTGTTCATGGCTGGTCTACTAGTGTAC
>JBBRXZ010000092.1:0-4744 GCA_038238095.1 Saccharimonadales bacterium (SeqCode) | reverse complement strand
TTGAATCCCAAGGTCTTACGGGATAGAGTATTAGTATTAACAAGTAAGTTAGAAAGGGTTCAGCGAGAGCTGGGATACCATTACTAACAGCTGGGTTACCATAAACAGATACGGTAACCTTTACTTACTATCTAATACGCACCTACCTAGCCCAGTGCTGACAGGAATTGCTTAATATCACTGAGTTGGAGTTCTAATTTTTCCAGGCCGGAGTGGAAACGAATAATTGTATTCTGAGATACTGAAAAACGGTTAGTTAATTCTTCAGGCTGGAACGGCAAAATTAAGCTCCGGGTACCGCCCCATGATTCGCCAATCCTAAAAATAGAAAGTTTGGCAAAAGCTTTTTCCAATTCCGCATCACTATATTTGCGATCAAGTTCAATACTAAATAAACCATTAACACCTGAAAATCCACTGATGCTACCAGGCTTCACCTTATAGATTTTGGTAATTTTCTCGTGTCCCTCAATAGACTCGATTAGATGTTCAACATTGGCTCCATGGGCAGTCAGACGCACCTCCAGGCTTTCCAGGCCGCGGCTAACCAGCATGGCTGAAAATGGTGACACGGTATAGCCTAAAACCCGGTGATGATAGCTAAATTGTTTAAATAGATCAAGGTTCTTAGTTATTAAAGCGCCCATAAAAACGTCGCTGTACCCAGCCGGATATTTTGTGAGACTTAAAGTGCTAATATCAACCCCATGGTCTAACGGTTTATAGAGTACACCGGCTGCCCATGTATTATCAGCCGATGTTAAAATGTTTTTAGATTTTGCTAACTCTACTACAGCGTCAACATCAGTAATATCAAAAGTAGCTGAACTTGGTGTTTCTATGTGAATCAGCTTGGTCTTATCTTTAATTAAGGCTGCTAGAGTATTGATTGATCCCGGATCATAATAATCACATTTTATGCCGTACTGGTGGTCTAAGTAATCAGCGAACCGCCGCATTGGGCCATAAACGCTATCCGGTAGAAGCCAGTGATCGCCTGACTGCAGTAACGTACTTAGTGCCGTAAGCGCTACTAGCCCGCTAGGATATAACAGAGTGTAGTTACCATTTTCCAGCTTTGAAATTGAGTCCTGAAGTTCATGAAGAGTTGGATTACCCTGAAGACCGTAACCATTATCTACGTATTTAGCAGTTTGTCCCTCTAACATAGGTTGACCATTACCAGCAGCCCGGTAATCAGCCAGGCTGGCAAAATGCAGGCTACTGCTTAAATGCACTGAACGCGTTACCTGATCACCATCTTTCATACCGGGGATTGTAACCCAAAAGATTTTTTAAACCAAGCTTCGGGATTACGTGCTACAATAAGATCATTAACAATTTATGAATATACAGAGTGCAGCGAGAGACCTAGCTTTATGACCTGCCGGCAACCTGCCTATCATTAAGGTGTTGGTGCCCCATCTAGTCCCGGGTAACGGGGAAGATATTGCACTTTTTTGCTATCCTTTCCTTAATATCGCGGGGGAAGGATATTTTTATGCCAAAGCAGCATAAATTGGGAATCGGAACACGATTAGTACATGGCGGCGAAGCGCCTGACCCGATCACTGGCGCCATCGCGCCGATCTTAGTGCGCACTAAAACCTATCAGCAGCCTATTTTTGGCGTGGAATCAAAGTGGCAATATTCCAGGGGGCGCAACCCCACGCGCAGTATATTGGAACGCAAGCTGGAAGATATTGTGGGAGACGGTAAGGCTACCGTGTTTGGCTCCGGTGACGCTGCTACCACCATGTTCCTCCTGACCCTTAAGCCCGGCGACCACATAATATGCTGCCCCGAGCTATATGGCGGAACTATTAGGCTGCTCGATCAGCTCTTCGCGGACTTTGGCATCAAGACCTCATACATAGACGTGGAAGATATCGAAGCTGTCAAAAAAGTCCAGACCAGTAGCACGGTAGCCATTTGGGTCGAGAGCCCGACTAACCCCAAGTTGGGCGTGATTGATCTTGCCAAAGTTGGCAGGATTGCCCAACAGTTAAATTTACGCTACGTTGTTGACCTGACCTTCGCGCCACCCTGTACTACCGACCCGTTTGAAACTGGCGCGGAAACGGTTATTTATAGCCTTAGTAAATACTTCGCCGGCCACAACGACGTGATTGGCGGCGCCATCGTAACCAAGAACCAAGCCTTGGATGAACGGCTTCGCTGGCTGCAATGGTCAGTTGGGGCGGTACTATCTCCAGATGAATGCTACCGGGTTATACAAGAGCTAAAAACTCTTGAGCTGCGCTGGGTACGGACTAGCCAGTCGGCCCAGATAGTGGCCGAACATTTACTCAAGCACCCCCAAATCCGAAAACTCTACTACCCCGGCCTTCCTAGCCACCCCGGCCATGAAATTGTTAAAAAACAGATGAAAAATGGCTTTGGCAGCAGCCTGGCTTTTGAACTTAAATCTAATGACCTAGGCTTGATTAGAAAATTTGTGGATTCTCTAAAAGATACTCAACTAGTGGTGTACGGTGAGAGTCTGGCCAGCCCGGAAACTATCCTGGCTCACCCGGCCACCATGGCCCATCGCAGCCTAACCCAAAAACACCGTAATGACCTAGGCATCAGTAATGGGTTATTCCGCCTGAGTCTAGGTTTTGAAGACCCGGCCGACATCATCAAAGCCTTCGACGAAGCCCTCGAAATCTTTAATGTTACAACTACAACGTCATCCGCCAAAAAGAATAAGCGTACCGAACAACGCCAGTACGCTTAAACTACTTTACTAACCTTACTTAACAACACTTGGCCTATGCCTTAGGCTCGTCCTTATTTAGTTATTTATTTGGAAGTAAGTCTTTTATGTACTCCAAGAAGGCTTCCGGCCCTGGAAGTTTTAAGGACACGTCGCGCTGTATGGTAACGTCCGACATCTCTGAGTAATGTTTGCTGCGGTATTCCAGCAATTGCGGATAACAACGGGCTAATGCTTCCTTGTCGCTTTCGCCTGTGGCCTTTTTAAAGAGGTCTTCCCAAACAACCGGTTTTGGCTCGGCAATGTAAAGCTCAAACATCTCGTGGCGCATCTCAGGCGTGGCTTCCAGATAGACTACAGTGGTTTGGGCAGATAACTTGTCGCGTATTGCCGAGCTAGTATGCACCACACTGCCGGTCGTGTCGATTACAGTGCTTCCTTTGAGTGTGTCCTTCTCCAGACCCTCGATAATCTCTTCCATAGTCTCGACTTCTAGCTGCAGATATCTTTGCTGATTATTGGGGAATTGCTTATCGTAGGGTTGGCCAAGCCATTTAGCCATATCGGCAATACCGCCGCTATAGCCCAGCTCAATTAACTCATTGCCCAGTTTTTCTTCTATAAGATCGTCACAGTTAAAATGATTAAAACCTTTTTTGGCTAATAACTGCGACCAGTATGTCTTGCCAACGTTAGACATGCCTACTAGAGTCAGCCTTAGCTCGCCGGCCTGTAGGCGTTGTTCAAATTCGGTGGAAGTTATAGGTGTTGCTGTCTTCATAATTTTGAACTGCTTAAGAATTCTGCCAGTTGTTCAATTGAATTTTCAAGCTCCCAATATCGTTCTGGTTTTTGCCGTAACTCCTCTAACAGTTGAGTATTATCTACCTTGATGCCGGTTTTGGCAAATATCTCTTCGGCAAATTTAAGTGGTGAGGCTGTAGATACAATGACATCACCGTTGCCACCACCGCTCACATTACTAGCGTGCCAGCCAACAGCCGTATGAGGATCGAGTAAATAGCCCGTGTCGCTGTAAACTTGCTTGATGGTTTGAACTGTTTCTTCGTCTGTAACCCGAACAGCTTCTACTACTGAGCGTATATTACCTATATCATCGCCAAGTATACGGATAAAACGCGGTAGATTATTAGGTGCATTCACATCCATGGCGTTAGACATGGTCTGAATCGTTTTTTGGGGCTCGTAATCGCCATGTTCAAGATAACGTACCAAGGCGTCGTTGGCATTATTGGCTGCCAGAAATTTCGCTATTGGCACGCCCATGGATCGGGCCAGTAAACCAGCAGACAGGTTACCGAGATTACCGGTTGGCACCACTACTCGGGCAGTTTGGCCGGCCAGCTGCCCGTATAAACTGGCGTAGTAAGTTGTCTGTGGCAGCAAGCGGCCGATATTAATTGAATTGGCGGAAGTGAGGTTAAGTTTTTTGTTAAGCTCATGGTCGGCGAAGGCTTGCTTAACCAGTTGCTGGCAATCGTTAAAATCGCCGTTGACCTCTAGCGACCGGATATTTTTAGCGACCCGGCGCAGCTGTTCTTGCTGCAGTAAACTAACGCGGCCTTTGGGATACAGCAGCACTAGGTCAATGCTGGCGACATCGGCAAAGCCATGCGCTATAGCCCCTCCCGTATCGCCACTGGTAGCTACTAGCACTGTAGAACGGCGCCCGGCCTTCTGGTTAAAATAGCTCATGAAAGCCGAAAGATAACCGGCGGCTACATCTTTAAAGGCCATGGTTGGGCCGTGGAACAGTTCTAGTACCTTTTTATCACCAACATCTACTAAAGGCGTGTCAAAAGTTGAAGCTTTACGTATTATGACCGCTAAGTCATCAACTGGTATCTCATCAGCCACCCAGGGAGTAAGCATAATTTTCGCTGTTGCCTGCCTATCAGCACCGACTAAGCTAGCGACCTCACTATCTGATAACTGCGGAATGAATTCCGGAACATAGAGGTTGCCATCCCGGCCTATACCTCTGGCTAAAGATTCCTCAAACGA
>JBBRXZ010000091.1:0-4765 GCA_038238095.1 Saccharimonadales bacterium (SeqCode) | reverse complement strand
GGCTGCGCTTCATTTGAAGGCGTAAAAATGGATGATAAGGAGCGAACGGCGTGTACGAAAGAGGGTTGCAGCGCCTGGACGGATCGGGAGTTGAATGATGCGGCAAAGTATTTTTTTAACTTAGGCTACCAAGCAGGTAAGAAATCAATCTAAGGATACCAAATGGCAAGTACATATTCGACAGATTTAAGAATCGAGCTTATTGGCGCGGGTGAACAAAGTGGTACGTGGGGCTCAACAACCAATACCAACCTCGGCACGCTCGTCGAAGATGCAATTTCGGGCAACGCTACAGTTTCGGTAACCGCATCCCCAAGAGCTTTGACGGCACTCAATGGAGCAGTGGATGAAGCACGTCAAGCTATCCTGACTCTGACTACAACACTAACTGCCGCGTTTACGGTACTTGCTCCACCAGTTCCCAAGCAATACGTCGTGTACAACAACACCGCGTACACAGCAACAATCGGTAATGCGACTGCAATTAACGGAACTACGCCCACGGGCGGGACTACGGTAGCTATTCCTGCGGGTAGAACAGTAACGGTGTGGAGCGACGGGTCTAATATTTCCCCTCAAAATAACCACCTGCCGGGTGTGCCAACATCTGCAACCGCAGCACCAGGAACAAGCACAACCCAGATAGCTACGACCGCTTTTGTTACTAACGTAGCAGGTTCACTGGGAACCATGTCGTCCCAAAACGCCAACGCAGTAGCTATTACTGGGGGCACTATCTCAGGGGCAATATTGGGTGCATACCCAGTAGGTTCAATCTACATGAACGCATCCAACGCCACCAATCCAGCCTCGTTGCTAGGTTTTGGTACATGGGCGGCGCTGGGTGCTGGCCGGATGCTGCTTGGCAATGGCGGGGGTTTCTCTGCTGGCGGTACAGGCGGCGCATCTACAACAACACTGTCAACTGCAAACCTGCCAAGTCACACACACACGGCTACAGTTAGCGACTCAGGCCACTCACATCAGCTTGATTCGGAGGGTGCTACAGCCGGCGCTAATCAAGTTGGTGATGCTTTTGGCGCAGGTACTAGCGCTGGGGGTTTTACAAGTACAGTAACTACGGGAATCACAGTATCCAACTCCAGCACAGGTTCAGGCACTGCGGCAACGACGATCTCCCCATATTTGGTTGTCTACATGTGGCAGCGGGTTTCATAATGCCGCGTGGTGTTTACATTAGAACTGATGCGTACCGCGAAAAACAGCGACAGGCAATATTGCGGCGCGAAAATCCGGGCGTTAACAAATCTGAGGAAACAAAACGCCGCATTGGCGAAGCGCAAAAGGGAAAGCCTAAGTCGGAGGCTGTTAAGAAAAAAATGCGCGAACGAATGAAAGGCCAGCCTAGCTGCTTCAAAGGCAAAAAACACACATTAGAAGTAATTACCCAAATGTCGATAAATCGTAAGGGTAAAAATCACTATAACTGGAAGGGTGGAGTTAGTTCAGAAAACTCAAAGATACGCTCATCTGGTGAATATACGACATGGCGCAAAACTGTATTTTTACGCGATAACTACACTTGCGTATTTTGCGGCATTAAAGGCGGCGCGTTAAATGCAGATCATATAAAACCTTTTGCAGCATATCCAGAATTGCGTTTTGAATTAAATAACGGTCGTACATTGTGTGTAAAGTGCCATAAAACAACTGCAACATATGGTGGCAAATATACAATGTGGCAGCGCACGGCATAAAGGTTAATTATGGACGCACTACTTAATCTATTAAAAGGTATAGCCCCTACGCTGGCTACGATGGTGGCTGGCCCGCTGGGTGGTGCTGCGGTGTCTCTTATTGCCAACAAACTGGGTGTAGAAGATGCCGTATCGGAAGTAGCTAAAGCGATTGTGGGCGACCCCCTAGCGGCGCAGAAAATTAAAGAGATGGAGTTGGAGTTTGCAAAAGTCGAAGCTGCCAATGTAGCCGACGCTAGAGCCATGCAGGTTGCTGCACTGCAACAAGAAGATGTATTCTCCAAGCGGTTCATCTACTACTTTGCTACTGCATGGTCTGTTTTTGCTATGGTTTATTTTTCGTTTGCCACCTTTGGGACTATCCCGGAGTCCGGTGTACGGGTTGCAGATACCATCCTTGGCGTGTTGATTGGTACAGTTATTACGGGTTTCTTTAACTTTTTCTTTGGCTCCAGCAAGGGCAGTAAAGATAAAGATGCAACCATTAGGGCTGGAAAATGAAAGAGAATTTTGCTAGGGCAATGGATCACCTTCTGAAGTCAGAAGGTGGTTTTGTTAATCACCCTGCCGATCCCGGTGGCATGACTAATTTTGGAGTTACCCAACGCGTCTGGGAAGCGTGGGTAGGGCATCCCGTCACCGAGAAAGAGATGCGAGCGCTCACTCCAACAATAATCGGCCCGATGTACAAAGCCAAGTACTGGGATAAGGTAGCTGGAGACTTGCTGCCAGCAGGTGTGGACTACACGGTGTTTGACGCAGCGGTTAATTCTGGGCCGGGGCAGGCAGCTAAGTGGCTGCAACGAATTGTAGGCGTAGAAGCAGATGGAAAAATTGGCCCCCACACCCTTGCTGAACTGGGTAGAATGGATGCCAAGGACGTAGTATCGAAGTTCCGGGATTGCCGCCTGAGCTTCTTGAAGGACTTATCTACCTTTGGCACATTCGGCAAAGGATGGACTCGCCGAGTCACGGAGGTCACTGACGCAGCGTCCCACATGATTGGGTAAAAAATGCTCCAGAAACTTCAGCTTCGCGCAGGCGTAAACCGAGAATTGACGACGCTTGCAGGGGAAGGCGGATATTTTGATGGCGAGAAGATTCGTTTCCGCTCAGGTAGCCCCGAGAAAATTGGCGGCTGGGTAACGGATACAGGTAAGACAACTTCTACGCTTCAACCCCCAGTTAATCCCGCCCCCCTTAACCAAGCATCTTTTTGGGGTATATGCCGTTCGCTTTGGAACTGGGTTACCCTGTCTAGCTATAACTTGCTAGGTCTTGGAACAAACTTAAAGTACTACATTCAGAATGGTTCGGGCGGTTCTTTTTACGATATAACTCCGATTCGACAGACCACTGCTGCCGGGGATGTAACTTTTGCGGCGACCAACGGATCAAAGGTAATCACAATTACAGATGCCGCACATGGGGCACAGGCCAATGATTTTGTAACTTATAGCGGTGCAGTGTCTTTGGGTGGTGTTATTACCTCTAGGATCTTGGATACAGAATTCCAAGTCGTTACGGTACTGTCTAATAATAGCTACACAGTTCTTTCTTCAATTGCTGCAAATGTTTCTGACGTAGGAAACGGTGGCTCTTCAGTTATAGGTGTATACCAAGTAACTACTGGTAATGATGTATATACGACAAGCGTGGGTTGGGGTGCAGGCGGTTGGGGTGGGGTTACAACGGGCTTTCCTTCAACGGGATGGGGTTCGGCTGCACCCGCAGGTGTGGGTATAGGTTCGCAGCTAAGGACATGGAGTGAGCAAAACTTTGGCGAAAACTTAGTACTAAACCCCCGAGGCGGTGCGCTTTATATTTGGACGGTGAACACCACGCCTACTGTATTTGACAGGGCGCAGCTCCTTGGCCCTGGCGCGGTTATTACCACTAAAAACTACGCTACAGGTTCCGGGTCTACGACAACTACAACGGACAGCGATTGCCCTACCATTGCTAATTTTGTACGTGTATCAGATACGTCTAGGTTTGTCTTTGCCTATGGCTGTAATGACTACGGCTCAACCGCACAGACTCCGATGCTTATCCGGTGGTCTGACCAAGAAAGCTTTGCTACGTGGACTCCATCCATAACCAATCAAGCGGGTAGCTACACCCTGAGCCAAGGGTCAGTTATTGTTACGTCCATTCAGACACGCCAAGAAACGTTGATTTTTACCGACGCTGCTGTTTACTCGATGCAGTATTTAGGTGCTCCGTTCGTGTGGGGCTTCCAAATCATGGGCGACAACCTATCTATCGCAGGGCCGAACGCTGTAGCTACTGCTAGTAATATCACCTACTGGATGGGTGCGGATAAGTTCTACATGTACTCAGGCCGGGTAGAAACCCTACCTTGCACTGTTAGGCAGTATGTATATGGCGATATTAATATGTCGCAAAGCTATCAATTCTTTGCCGGAACGAACGAAGGCTATAGCGAAATCTGGTGGTTTTACTGTTCTGCAAACTCTACGACCATTGACAAATATGTCATATACAACTATCTGGATCGGACTTGGTATTACGGCACCATGAATCGGACGGCTTGGCGGGACAGCCCCTTACGCACACAGCCGACTGCTACTGGATATAACGGACAACTGATTTACCACGAAACAGGGACTGACGATGGTACAACTAACCCACTTTCTCCTATTGTTTCTTTCGTGCAATCCAGCGATTTTGACATCGGTGATGGGCATAACTATGGTTTTGTATGGCGAATAATCCCTGACATTACCTTCAATGGCTCTACAGTAAACAACCCCGTCGCCAACTTCACTATACGGCCAAGGAAAAATCCCGGTGCTAATTACGGTGCGGACAATATACCCAATGTGATAAGCGCACAGAACTATCAAAATCAAGGCAACTATAACGTGCAGCAATTTACCGAGATCGTGTACGTAAGAGCACGGGGCAGGCAGCTAGCTTTGAAGGTCGGCTCTGAAGGGCTGGGCGTGGCGTGGCAACTGGGAGTTCCTAGATTGGAAGTTCGGCCTGATGGGAGGCGGTAGATTTATGAAGCGATGGGATGT
>JBBRXZ010000090.1:0-4816 GCA_038238095.1 Saccharimonadales bacterium (SeqCode) | reverse complement strand
AGCCAGCGACTAGAACAATTAACAGTCCTATTTCTTACCAATCCTACCTTAATCCGTAAAGGTCGCAAACCACCTAGATTGGAAAATTCCAGCAGACAAGTCTTAAACTTCTGGAAACGACAAAGAAAGATGGTTTTCTAGAATGAGCAAGCTTAAGTCAACGGCAGTGTCTTGGCGGAGAGAGAGGGATTCGAACCCTCGCGGGGGATTACTCCCCCCTATCGATTTAGCAAACCGACCCCTTCAGCCACTTGGGTACCTCTCCATGGGAAGCTGGCAATGCAAGTCATTGTAACAGACATCAAGCCACTATTAAAATATAGCTAACAGAGGTCTAGCCTTTAACTAGTAGTTCTACAATTTGTTGTGTTTGCTCAAGTGCCTGCAAAGGCGCCTGAATGCTAAATGAGGGTTTCCGTGCCTGCCAATCGAGACTCTTAATTTGATCGGCCAAAACTACACCATTAACTTTGCCCGCAATAATCGGTACTTCAAAAGGGTAACCCTTAACTTTAGAAGTTATCGGACATGCTAGCATTAAATCGGATTTGCTGTTATATGTTTTGGGCGATAACACCAAGGCGGGCCGCGCACCGGCTTGTTCGTGTCCCTTGATAGGACTGAAATTTAACCAGACTATATCGCCGCGGTCAGGGATGTAGCTACTTACCATGCCTCTTTGCCTACTGGTTCTCCCCACTCCACTTCACCATGTTTATTACTCTCGGTGATACCGGCAATTAAGTTTTTAAGATCGGCTTTTTTGTAATGCTCAAGTTTGATGGTAGCGCTGTCACCATTACTGATTATTTGAACCCTGCCATCATCAAATAAACCAATATCCTTAGCTACTGCACTGGGTATACGAATAGCGAGACTATTGCCCCATTTTTTTACTTTTGCCGTAGTTTTCATATGTTTCTCCTTAAGATAAAGTATATACGTTCGTATATACATGTCAAGGGTTAACTTATAGATTGAACTGGCGGAAGGGGTGGGATTCGAACCCACGGTACCTCTTGCAAGGCACGACGGTTTTCAAGACCGTTTCCATCGACCACTCGGACACCCTTCCGTGGGCGGTGCCCCAAACGTAACAAGCTGTTACGTTTGGAGACCCCTCAACAGAGGTGATTATAACAGCCGCAGCCAACATCTTCAAAATGCGGTACAATAACGCTTATGTTAGAAACTGAAAACGAGACTGTTCCTACAAGTGACAGTACGCAGCCGCCGGCGGGTTCAGTAATTACCCCATACACTAATCAGGCTGCCGCCTCTCAACCGGCTGGACAGATTACTGCTACAGCCGACCAGCCCACACGATCCGATCAATCCGGTCCTACTACTGAGGCGTCAGTCGCTCAAAGGTTGCCTGAAACTGAGTCTCCAGCTCCATTATTGCCTGAGGATAATCTTAATGATTCTATGGATGAGTCCCTGCCCGATACACCAGATGGTGATAGCCAAAGCATTACTTGGATGGCATCGGAATTTGTGCACCATGAGAAGTCAACTGGCTGGTACATCATGTTGGCCGTAGGCTCACTACTATTAGCTGCCCTTGTATTTATACTGGCTAAAGATGCCGTTTCAGTGGGTGTGGTGATAGTTGCCGGCTTGTTATTAGGCACCTACGGAGCGCATCAACCCCGTCAAATCAAATACCGCCTGGACAATCGTGGCATTGGCGTGGGCGCTAAATACTACGGCTACGATGAGTTTAGGTCATTCTCAATAGTGCCTGAGGGTGTTTTTTCGAGCATTGTTTTCATGCCGCTAAAGCGTTTTGGACTGCCTACCACCATATACTTTGCTCCCGATGACGAGGAGAGAATTCTTGCTGTTCTAGCCGATAAACTGCCATTTGAGCCGCACAAACACGACGCAGTTGACCGCCTGATACGACGCATGCGCTTTTAAAATCACTTAAACAAATCGCTAAACTAACTTAAAAGTCCCTAACCTTAAACTATCTGAAATTACCTGGCGTTGAAACGTTCCTTACGGCTCAACTTGCGCTCCATCCGATGTATAAAGTCGTGCTTGGCGTGCTTGGCATCCCATTTTTGAAAGTTTTCCATTAATGTTTCAGCTTCTTCATTAGACATAGTTGCTTCTCCTTTTATTTTTACTTGATCTATTATTAAACATAAGCCCTTTACAGACTGTAAACTTTTTCACTTGGAATAGCTGAATATTATTTCAGGTATTCGCGCCACCAGACCCTGGGTCTGCCGGCCGCTCTGCTACGTGTCGCTTGGCCGTTGGCCATGATAAGCACCTCCCAAAATGATAAAACCACCACTTTTAGCATAAGCTATAATTTTAGGGGCAGCTGTTAATTTTCTTACAACGTTTGACGTTAATTACTTAGAAGTTTTTAGCTGGGACAGGAGCTCTTTTATAAGTTCCAGCTGCTGGCGGTTGAGCGCCATTAGCTCTTCAACTTCCTTTTTAGCCTCTACATTTGTATCATAATCGTGCTGGGCCATGGCAGCACTGATGCTATCGGCCCGCTTAGCTGCAATCAGCAGAATTGACCCCTGTAAAGCTGCCAGCATAGATAGAAAAAGGTTCAGCAGTATAAAAGGATACTTATCCCAATGATGAAAGCCATTGACGCTATTAATGAACGCCCAGACTATTAAGATAAAGACAAAGCTGAACACAAAGCCCCAGCTGCCCATACCGTTACGGACTTTGTCGGCAGCGCGCTCACCCCTGGACAGGCTTTGCTTATGCGCTCTATGCCAATTGCCCGTACTCATAATTGGAGTATAACATGAAGGTGATCGGAGCTTTTCTTAAAGTAAGGCAAGTTATTTTGCCTGAAAGCCTCACTTGCCGGCACGATCCCAGCGTCTCAGCCCCGGTATATCCTTAACAAAATAATTGGCCATAAAACCCGGCAGATGCATGTCACTTTTCATCATCTGTTTAACTTTGGTCTGCATTTGTTCGGCCGTTATATCGGGTTCCGTAAATTGTCCCTGGCTATAGCAATGGCTACAGTATTCACTATTTTTATTACCATCTTTTTCCGTACCACCCCTGCCCTTATCTTTTGACAGCGGCATACCGCAACTCTGACAAAACGGCCCTTTTGGTCCTAACATAGTTACCTCTTAAAGCTTAATGATCACTCAGATCTGAGGGCTTTTATGCCTATACATCTCCCCTAACCATTTAACACTCCTGGTACTCCTGCTGACCTAAGTGCTAAATTGCCAATGTCCTCGCCAAGTAAAAAAGACTTAGCAAATGCTGCCTGGCCCAATTGGCCCAAATTGTACCCAAGATCTATCATATACATCTCCTATATTATAAATACAGGCAAATTTACCATCAATTAGCTCTCACTTAGTGTAACCTCTAATAATTCAGTCTACAGCAGCCTAACAATCGTGCCAGTTAGAATAATTACATTCGGGTATTTACATTACCTCTTTAAGACCTCTACTAAGTGTACTTTTCTACTACACAGTATGAAGGATTACTCTCCACTACAGACTCTACTGACTTTGTTGTATGCCCGGGCAGCACTATGAAACGATCACGCTTGTTATGTATCTTTTGATAGGCTGCAACGCTCAGCGGTATGCGTTCCTGGCAGGTATTAGAGCACTCACAATAAAAAAATACGGCTTCGGATCCAGGGACAACTATTTTCATTACTCTTGCCACTTTCTCATTAGCCTTACGGGCAATTAACTCGTTTTCGACCAAACGCCGTGCTGAAAATGTATTATTCATGGTATTATTCATCCTAAAAGACATATTACGCCCGAAGAACTCTGCCGAATGTATGCTATTTCGCTGCAAATAGAGTACATGAGTGCTAGAATCCAGCCGAGATCTCCAGATCTATAATATAGGAGGTGCGAGACATGTCTTCTGATCCACCGGCTAAAGATGGACAATTACAGTTAAAGCATGCTAACGGTATAATTACTCTTTTTGATGACAGAATAGAAATAAAGAATCTGTTAGGAAATAAAGTAAGTGACGTGTTTTATTCGAAAATAGAAGAGGTAGATTTAGAAAGAACCAGTTCAATAGCTAAGGATGTGGCAGTGGCGGTGACTCAAGGCGCTGATCAAGCGGCGGCTGATAGTAAAAGGCTTATAATAAGAACAGCAGTAGAAGAGTATAATTTAGATTTTCGTAAGGAGTCAACCAATCATATTAAACAAGCTAAGGATTTAATAAGCTCTAAAATTAACAGCACAGATAAGTGGAACATTACAAAAAGCAGATCCTAGGGCCTAGCATATCATTAATACACGAAATCCTATCTATAAAATAAAAACTGTACTGCGGATCGCTGCCATTACGACTTTTATATTAGGATTGGCCATCATTCTGGCGCCTGATTTAATTATTAAATGGTTTGATGGCGATAGGGTAGGCAGTACTCATTTTATGAGGCTTCTTGGTGCAGCTTTGATTGGTTTTGGAGTAACAAACTGGATATATAGTAAATCTAAAAGCTTAGAGGCTGTCCTGCCCGCGATATATGGTAACCTTGTGAGCTTAAGTCTTGCCACTTTTGTAGATATTATTGACTTAACTGTGAATATGCTTAACCGTGCTTCATGGTTAATTCTAGGATTACATGTAGTTTTCGCTTCAGCTTTTACGTACTGCATTATTCTTATTAAGAAGTCAGATGTGTTAACCCAAAACTAAAACTGCAGTGAGCCAAAGATAAAAGTGCAGCTACGGCTGTTTAAAGCGATACACCTGGCAGAGTCTGCCTTGGTACCATACCCTGACCTCCGGTGCCGGTAGTTCTGGAATAATATGCAGCTCT
>JBBRXZ010000089.1:0-4917 GCA_038238095.1 Saccharimonadales bacterium (SeqCode) | reverse complement strand
CGCGATACTTCGTAACTAAAATCAACGTGGCCGGGGGTATCAATCAAGTTCAACTCATAATGCTTATAAATCATTCGCACCGGCGCTAATTTGATAGTAATACCCTTCTCCCGCTCCAGATCCATCTTATCAAGGTGCTGCGCCTTCATATCACGCTTCTGCACCGTACCGGTTAACTCCAGCAAGCGGTCAGCCAGCGTCGACTTACCGTGATCAATATGCGCAATAATACAAAAATTCCTAATATTGTCCTGCTTCATACTAGATGTCGATTTTTATGGGTTTGAGGGCAAGTTTGCGTAAACGGTCAAAGATGGGACGAGCTTCTTCCAAGCCAAAAAGGGCAGAAACAGCGACATGGACACCAAAAGTTACCCCGGCTATAAAGATCAGTTTGCTGCCTAATGTGAGAATACCGCGGTCATTTATGCCAAGCGGGTAGAGCGTAATCATGATGAAGCTGGCTACGACGCTAAAGCCAGTAACTGAGACGATCCGCCAGACGCCGCCCCAGAACCTGGCATCAAATAACTGGTGATCACGTAGCAGCATAATCGTTGCCAGAATGAAGACCTCTACCATCGCCACGATTGACTGTGCCAGGGCCAAGCCTGAAACCCCATAAGCGCTGGGACGGGCAAGGGTGTAGGCCAGCACTACGTTCAGCGCGATGGTGAAAAGAGATACAAATAGCGGCGTTTTGGTATCCTTCTGGGCGTAAAACCAGCGCGAGATAATCGAATATAATATGCGAAAGAAAATCGCCAGCACCAGGAAGCCAAAGATAGTGGCGATCTGCGGGCTGCCATTGGAGTAGATCAGGCGGGCCAAATAACCCCGGGTAAAGTAGCACACTACTATAAGTGGCGCGCTGATCCAGATCATTGCCCGTAACACCATCAGGAAGTCTTTGCGAAACAGGTCTGGGCGGCCCTGGCTCAGCCGGGCATTGAGCCGGGGGAAAGCTGCCGTGGAAATAGCAGTACCAATGAGTAAGATGGGCGCAGTGCTCAGGATGAAGGCATTGTTATAGTAGGTTATGCTGCCCGTCCCCAGGCCGCTGGCAATGCGGGTCTCAACGAGGTTTTCAATCTGATCAATGCCTTGGTCAAGCGAGCGTGGCGGCAGGTTGCGCAATATAGTCCGGAAGTCAGCACTCTGCCACATAATACCCAGCCGCCAGTGAAAACCGGTCTTCCACAAGCCGCAGACTACTACCAGCAGCTGCACGATGGCGCCAATTAAGGCGCCTACTCCCAGGCCGACCAGGCCAATATTATGCTTAAACACGAAGATACTGATGATGATAGTGGTGTTATAAAACAGCGGTGCTATGGCAAAGAAAAAAAAGCGTCCCATGGTTTGCTGCACACTGGTCAGGACACCTGAAATAGAAAAAAGCAAAGGATTAAAAGATAGCAGACGCATAATATTAGCGGCTATATTTAGCTGCTCCTGACTTAATCCGGGCGCCACCACATGCTTGATAAGCGGTTCGGCAAAGACCAGCATGATAACCCCCACCACCGCCATGATAATAGCCAGTAAGTTCATGAGCGATGCCGACAATTCCCAAACACCTTTTCGATCACCCTTATACAACCGGTCTGATAATACCGGCATGAAGGCCACGCCCAACGCACCGGCGGCTAGCGTAAAGAAGAAAAAGTCCGGGATGTTAAAGGCGGCAAAATAGGCATCGGTACTGTGCGGCCCGACGGTAGGAAAGTTGCTATTTACCAGTTTTGTGCGCAGGAAACCCAGTAACTGGCCGGCAAAGGCGGTTGCAACCAGTAGTGACGCAACATTGGTTATGCTGAGGCGGCTCTTCTTATTACTAGTAGGCGTTGTGGGGTTCATGCAGTTTTGACAAATCGTTTCAAGTTACCCCCAGTATAAAGCAGGCACTCGTGCTATAACAGGCACAAAATTAAGAATTTATGAGCCGCTCTGGCCCGCTTTCAGCAAATGATTCGCCACTACTAGTACAGGGCGGCGGCACTGGGCATTTTGGCACCCTTAAGAGTTTCTAGAACTTCGTCGGCGTCGACAGTTTCTTTTTCCAGCAACCGGTCTTTGAGTACTTCCAGCTTGTCGAGGTTAGCTTTGATAACGGCTCGAGCCCGGCTGGCAGCTTCGGTGATCAGACTTTCAACTTCCTGATCAATCACTTTGGCGGTGTCTTCGGAGTAGTCACGTTCGTGCACTAATCTGTCAATCATCATGCCGTCATCAACGTGAAAGACTTGGTCACGTAGTTTTTTACCCATTCCCTGGTTAATTATCATGTCGCGGGCCAGCTCTGCAGCATGCTGCAGATCGTTACCGGCACCGGTCGTAACACGATCAGCGCCCAGGACGACTTCTTCGGCTACGCGGCCGCCCAGCGCCCTGGCCAATACGTCTTTAAACTCGATCAACGACGTAAACATACGGTCCTCAGGCGGCAGGAACCAAGTCACGCCACCAGTTCCACCCCTAGGGATGATGGTAACTTTATGCACCGGATCACTATCAGGCAGCACATGGCCAACCAGGGCGTGGCCGGCTTCATGATAAGCCGTGGTGCGCTTATCGGATTCAGTCATGATCTTACTCTTGCGTTCCGGGCCAATTGCCACCCGCTCAAAGGCTTCAGTAACGTCGCTGCCCGTGATTTCGGTGTGACTGTTGCGGGCGGCGATAATGGCCGACTCGTTGGCAATGTTCGCGAGGTCAGCGCCTGAAGAACCGGCGGCTTTGGCAGCCAGGGCGTCCAGGTCAACGTGCTTGGCCAGCGGCTTTTTAGCAAAATGGACTTTTAATATAGCTTCCCTGTCTTTGCGGTCGGGCAGGCCTATGTTCACCCTGCGGTCAAAGCGGCCCGGCCGGAGTAAAGCCGGGTCAAGTACGTCAGCCCGGTTAGTAGCTGCCAGCACAATTACATTTTCACCCTGTTCAAAGCCATCCATCTCAACCAAAATCTGGTTCAGTGTCTGCTCGCGCTCATCATGGCCGCCGCCCATGCCGGAGCCGCGGCGACGGCCAACCGCGTCAATTTCATCAACAAAGATAATGCAGGGGGAATTTTTCTTAGCTTTGGCAAACAGGTCGCGGACACGCGAGGCACCGACACCGACAAACATTTCCACGAATTCCGAACCGGAAATGCTAAAGAACGGCACATTGGCCTCTCCAGCCACAGCCCGTGATAACAGGGTTTTACCGGTCCCGGGAGGGCCGACCAGCAGAACACCCTTTGGAATGCGCGCTCCCATGCCGGCAAATTTCTTCGGAAATTTCAGGAATTCAACCACTTCTTCCAAATCCTGCTTAGCTTCATCAGACCCGGCAATCTCCTTGAACGTCACTTTGTCTTTTTCATTGCCATACAGGCGGGCCCGGCTCTTACCAAAGCTGAGAGCCTGGTTGCCCTGGCCCTGGGCACTTTTAAGCATAAAGTACAGCACGCCGGCAATTATTAATACCGGAATAACCGAACTCGCAAAATTTATCAGAGCCGAGTTACCGCTAGAGTCTGATTTATAGGTAACAGAGACTTTATCGGTGTTGAGGCCTTGCTCTTTAAGGCTGGAGCTACCGCCTACAAAGGCTTTTAGAGTGGCGTGCTTTTCACCTTTCGGAGTAATGGTCAGCTGGTTATGGTCTACGACTATCTCGCTGTACTTGCCGGCATTGGCATCACGAATAGCAGTTGTGGCAGAGATTTGTTTAAGGTTGCTTGGCTGGTTATAAGCGGCGAAAATGATCATGCCAAACAGCACAATCAGCGCTATAAAGCCAAAGTTCTTCATGCTGCGGCGGTTACCCGGCATTTGCTTACGACTGGGGCGGTGGGGCTTCTTATCCATAGATACCAATTATAACCCTGCCGTCATATTTTGCCTAGCGCTCGGCCTATCTGAGTGCCAAATTGTTTGCCTGAACCCTAAGGCTTAAGCCCTTCTGCACCGGAAATGTTTTGCCAGGTTCGGCTACTTTGGCGGCTACCACTAGGCGCTCCAGAGTCTGGCTACTGAAACCTCGGCTGCCGCTAGCCCGCAGCCAGGCAGCCAATACTTCCCGGGCCACGGCGTGCGGCAATTGGTTAAACCACTTGCGGTTTAAACGATTCTCGCTAGCCTGAAGACCAAGCTGGTCTGCCAACTGATCTGACAGAATGGCATCAAGTTCCTGATTGGTTACTTCCAATTTAGTAAGTATGTTTACTAACTTAGTCCTGTCCGAATCACCAAAACGCGGCAAGAGTTTATGGCGAATGTAGTTGCGCAGGTAGATTATATCCTGATTGGTACTGTCTTCGCGCCACTGCAGACCATGCTTTTTGGCATGGGTAATAAGTTCGCGTTTGGAAACTTTCAGCAAGGGACGCAAGATATCCGGCTGGTTTTTTAAAGCCGTCAGCCCCTTTCGCCCGGTACCTCTTAACAAGTTAATAATGGCCGTCTCCAGCACATCATCCTGGTGGTGAGCGGTGATGATTGCCCGCGCATTTTTGTCTTTCCCTATCCGCCGTAAAAAATTGTAACGAACTTGGCGCGCCATAGCTTCACTGGCTTTTGCACCCAACTTTCCCTCTTCATAAACAAACGGCAAGCCATATTTTTTAGCGAGATCCTGCACAAATAGACGGTCTTCCCCAGAATCACCACGGATACCATGATCAAAGTGCGCCACTATCAAATCCAAACCTTCTTGCTTCTGTAAAATATGCAGCAACGCTACGGAATCTACCCCGCCGCTAACCGCCACTACATACTTACCAGGATCCACAGCTAGTTTCACAGTAGACCTCCCTCTGCGTTCAGAAACAATATATCCCGCAGAGGAAAGCCCCTGGCTAAACCGGACAGGCGGATTTCTCGCATCCGGCTTTCCACTAGTAACACTTTATTGGTTAGAGATTCTAGCCAAGTG
>JBBRXZ010000088.1:0-4940 GCA_038238095.1 Saccharimonadales bacterium (SeqCode) | reverse complement strand
CTGAGCACTTGGCTAGAATCTCTAACCAATAAAGTGTTACTAGTGGAAAGCCGGATGCGAGAAATCCGCCTGTCCGGTTTAGCCAGGGGCTTTCCTCTGCGGGATATATTGTTTCTGAACGCAGAGGGAGGTCTACTGTGAGTCTTGACTTGCCGATCTATGGCCCAGAAACGAGAGTTGCGTATCACCACGACCTCTACACAATTGGACAAAATCGCGAAGACGATAAATTCATAAGATTTACAGGTATTGACGCACCCGGCTTCACTACGCTTGGAGATATTTTAAAAAAGACAGACGAGGAGCTCGAGAGACTTGCTGGCTATTGTGGCGCTCGTGTACTGGATCATTCATGGGGCTTATATGAGTATCCTCCACAAGAAGCCTGTTACAGAAACGATATATACGTTCCTGATGTTACAGATATGTCAGAAAACTACTTTCTGGTTGCCGAAGTTGACTTATTGGAACACCCTTCAGCAGACCTAGACTACATGGGACGTGATTCACTAATTACCCAAGGGCTCATTGCATACGCAAATGGCGCAACTGCTAGACGCGGAGCAAGGCTCCACGATATAAATACTACCCTTGATTTTATGCGTGGCTTTAAACGTTCAAATTTAGCCAAAGGTGAAGTTAATTTCAAGAGGAGGGCCGAATCCTCACCGACAGAACCAGCATGCAGTCTTTGGCTTACTGATGTCGAGCCTCGTCTAAGGGATTTTGGAAGACCAGTTTAAAGGACATTAGGTATTTCTTTAAATAAGCCCGATTGCAGTGAACCAAGTTCGTAGTCGCCATGCTGTTCACGATGTAACGCCATGACTTGGTAGCCGAGGGTGGCGAAGGTGCGGCGGATTTGGCGGTTGCGGCCTTCCTGCATTGTGATGCGCCATTTGTGATCTTGCCTGCCAATGGGTTTTAATTGAAATTTGCTGGGGCCGTCTTCTAGCTGGACGCCGGTGGTAGTGATGGTTTTCCAGTCGGCTGGTGTGAGGGCTGTATCGAGTTCGATGTCATAGACTTTGGTTTTAGCGTATCTTGGGTGGGTTAATTGGTTGGAAAGATTGCCATCGTTTGTCAGTAGGAGTAAACCGGAGGAGTCTTTATCTAGGCGGCCGACAGGTTTGAGGCTGTGGTATTCAGACGGCAACAAATCATATACGGTTTTGCTTCCCTGCCCGTCTCTGGAGCAGACATAGCCAGCAGGCTTATTAAGCATAAGAGTGAGGGTTTTGACGGGGAGTGTAATAGGCTGCTTGTCAAAGGTAACGGCGTCGTTGTCGTTGACAGTGTCGCCGAGACTAGCAGTATGCTGGTTTAGGACTACCCTGCCTTCTTGAATTAAGCGGTCGGCGGCTCTGCGACTAAGACCGGTTGCCCCCGCTACGAATTTGTTTATGCGCATTCTATAATCTTAACCTGATATGTACCAAGCGTCATCGTGTGAAATGGTAATTCAGTACAACTAGAACTTACAAAGCAATACTATTGGGATTAATTGGCTCAGCGGCGTCACTTGGTTTTGGCTCAGATGCTAAAGGTACTGATGTAATGCCGGTTTCGTTGGTGGAGATTATGGCGGTTGGCGGGGGCGGCGCCTGGGTGGCAGCTTGTTTCGCTTCGTCGAGCGCTAATAAGGTATCTAGATCCTTTTTTGGCTCACCAACCAAAGGCGTAATGACTTTTTTGTGAGCAATCGGCACACTACTGTTCGAGCTGTCAGCCTCCTTACTATCTGGGGCTTCAACGGTATTGTTTGTATTACTGTCAATTGGCGGCGCCTGTACCGGCTCGGGTGCCGGCTTTTTATCGGCATCTGAGCCGGCAGTACCGGATGTACTAGCGCCATCTGCTGTCGGCTTGTCTACGGGCGGGCTGGGCGCGGGTTGAGGGACTATAGAGGTATCCTGGCTAGGCGAAGCTGCAGTATTAGTATCGGTACCAGAGGTTGAATTTCCGGTATCCTTTGTACCAATGGGTGTTTCGGCCTCTACGGCATCGGGAGGCGTTTTGACCGTTACAGTAGTTGGTAATGGCTCGTCAGGTTGTTTTTCCTCGGGAGTGGCGCCAGCTACAAATTCCTCTGTAACTGGCGGTGTTTCGGGGGATGGTTTCTCTCCGGCAGGCGGTGTAGCCTCTTGAGTGGCGCCAGACACAAAGTCCTCAATCTGAGCCTCAACCTCGGCTTCTTCACGAGCCGTTGATTGCGCAACTTTTCCTGTTCCGGCTTGCGCCGCCGATAAATTAGTACCCGGTTCGGCTGGCATTGAAGTAGGCGGCGTTGGCGGTGATTGCCCGGAGGATCCAGCGTCTGTAGCAGGTTGTGGAGCTGCAGGAGGTGTAACGCTGCTGGCCGGTGTTACAGGCGCAGCGGATGCAGGGGAAGCAGTAGTGGCTTCCCCATCTCCCAATAAATCGTGGGTGACTTTTACGATGTCTTCAAGAGTGACTTGTGACTTAACCAGGTAACGGTCGGCGCCCAGACGATCTGCCCGCTGTTGGTCGTCACTCTGGCCGAGGGCTGTCAACATGATAACCTTAACTTTTTTAAGTTCTTCGGTGTTACGTAAGATGTCTAGCATCTCAAAGCCGCTGATTTTTGGCATCATGACGTCGGAAATAATCAAATCGGGCTTTTCGGCTTTGGCAATAACCAGTGCTTCCTCGCCGTCTTTAGCTGAAATGATTACATAGCCTTCGGCCTGCAGCCGTGCTTCATAAATCTCCCGTAAGTTGTTGTCATCTTCGACCAGCATTAATTTCGTCATGGTATCAATCCCTTTACATTTTGATTATGGTTAGGTTTGTCATTATTGTATCATAACTTTTGCGCTGAATTAACTGGTATGATCTCAGCACTGCTGGTGCCAGTCGCTTGGAGTTGATTAGCTTTTTCAGTACTGAGCCGAGGCAGATTTATATAAAAACTGCTACCCTTGCCCGGCTGGCTTTCTACCCAGATCCGACCGTTATATAATTCAATGATTTTGCGGCAGATGAACAGGCCAAGCCCGGTGCCGCCGATAGTGCGTGTGGATGAATTGTCAACTCGATAAAACTTCTGGAAAAGGTGCGGCAGGTCGTCGGCAGGTATGCCGGGACCGGTATCGCGTACGTAACACTGAGCGACCTGTTCGTTGCCGGTTAGGCCTATGGAAATTTTGCCCTCGGGTGTGTATTTGACGGCATTGTCGAATAGATTGGTAATAACCTCACGGAGTCGGTCCGGATCGGCATAAACGTAGTATAGTGGCCGGATAACCCGTTCTCCGCCCTGATTCCTAGTGGCGTTGATAGTATTATTGGTGCCTGCCATAAAATCCATGAATAAGCCCTTTTTCTCGGCTACCAGGCGCAGATCACTGGTTAACAGCTCCAGGTACTCGCCCAGCTCGATAACGCTCGGATGACTGGTCAACCGGCCGTCCTCGGCCTTGGCACTTGTCAGCAGATCCTGAAATAATTTACCGAGGTGCTGGGTCGAGCTGTGAGCCTTTTCAAGGTAATCACGTGCCCGGCTATCGATATTCGAGACTTTTTCGTTCAAAGCCAGCGATAGATAACCTTCAATAGCCGCGACAGGGGTGCGCATCTCATGGCTGGCAGTACTGATGAAATCAGCCCGCTGTTTCTCTTCAGACCGTTCTTTGCTGACGTTGCTGAATATGGCGACAGCAGCCGCCACCTGCTTATTCGCATCTATCAGGGGAGTAAGGCTGAGGCTGATGGGAATCTGTTGTTTGTCGCGCCTCATCAGAAAGGCATCATTGGCGCGTAAATTTTGACCGGTGGTAATAATCTGCTCAAAAGGATTGTCGGCCTTGGGGTATGTTTCGCCCTTGCTGTTGACCAGCTGGATGACAGAATCTATGTTAAGACCGGTCGCCTCGTTAGGGCTCCAGCCACAGATAGCGCTGGCGCCGGGATTAATCAGCTGAATAACCTTCTGGTTGTCGATCAAAATCACCCCATCTTCTATACTATCGATGATTGTTTTGAACTTCAAAGTATCGTCACGCAAGTTAGCTGGCAGATTGACAGGCGCCGGGGCAGAATCCGGAGCGGTTGAGGTGTCAGGAGCCTTTTTATTCAAGAAGTTTAATAAATTCATAACGCTTATACTTTAGTTTAGCAAAGTTTAGCGTAATCTGTTCAGTATTTCGGCCTTAGTGGACGCTCTCTAACAGATATGATAAGATAATCCGACGACGAATTTATGGCCTCATCGTCTAGCGGCTAGGACACCAGGTTCTCATCCTGGCAACCGGGGTTCGATTCCCCGTGAGGTCACCAACCCACCTATGTTTAAAAGTCTCCGCGCACGGCTTCTATTTAGGTATATAATAATGTTTAAATGAGTAAAATTTTAATCATAAAACGACAAAGCATTTTTAAAAACGATTATGAAATACACGATGGAGAAGTTTCAGTAGCTAGCCTGAAAACCAAAGGTATATTCACAAAAAAGGCACTAGCAACGATAGATGGCCAAGAATGGTTTTTTTACGCAAAGAATCTCTTAAAGCGTAACATTGAAGCTACTAGCCAGGGTGGCCCAACACTTACCTTTAGCGCGGATACATTACGTGCATCAGGTGCCACACAAATTAATAGTGAGCAATATTTTTACAAAATGATCGTAGATGAGACACCTTCTCGCAAAAGAATTAAGCCAATGGTTTATGTTTGGTTTAATGCGAAGCAAGATAAAATAGTTACACTTCGTTTTAAAGGTCTTATGAGACGTGCCGGTATGGCAGTAATATCAGATACTAAATTACCCAGCAATAATTATTTACTGCTAATTTTATTGGCCCTTTTCAGACTCAACATAGAAAATAGAAACAACGTAGGCTAATTAGGTGTCATAAATCTAAGTTTAACCGCAATAAACTCTACGATGCCCCTCCAATTTAATATACACTTTCCCCGTG
>JBBRXZ010000087.1:0-5144 GCA_038238095.1 Saccharimonadales bacterium (SeqCode) | reverse complement strand
GCAGCACCTTGATAAGATGGATCTGGAGCGGGAGAAGGGTATTACTATCAAATTAGCGCCGGTGCGAATGATTTATAAGCATTATGAGTTGAACTTGATTGATACCCCCGGCCACGTTGATTTTAGTTACGAAGTATCGCGCAGTTTGGCGGCTTGCGAGGGAGCCTTGCTGGTTGTGGATGCCAGCCAGGGAATCCAGGCCCAGACTTTGGCAAACGTTTATCTGGCTATGGCAGCCGAACTGATCATTATCCCTGTGATGAACAAGATTGATTTGCCAGCAGCCGACGTAGAACGGGTAAGTGCTGAAATTATCAGCTTGCTGGGTTGCAAAAAAGAAGATATTTTACAAATATCTGCCAAAACAGGACAGGGCGTGGAGCAGGTTCTGGAAAAAATCGTTGAACTGGTGCCCGCACCCAAAAGCTCAGAGTTACCGGAAACGCGGGCTCTTATATTTGATAGCTACTATGATGATTACCGCGGCGTTATCCTGTATGTTCGGGTTTTCGATAACAAAATTGCCAAAAACGACCAGGTCAAAATGATGGCCACCGGCGTGTCCGGCATTGCCCTGGAAGTCGGTGCCTTAAAGCCGGGCATGACGGCCGAACCTAATCTGGAAGCTGGCGAAATAGGTTACATAGTTACCAATCTTAAAACTACCCGCGATGCCAAAGTCGGCGATACTGTAACCCTAACAGCTAAGCCAGCTACAGAGCAGTTACCCGGTTATAAAGACGTTAAACCCTTCGTTTACGCCGACTTTTTCCCCGAGAGTAACGAGTTTTACCAGGAACTAAAAGATGCGATTGAAAAATTAAGCCTTAGCGACTCAGCACTGCAATTCGTACCGGAAAACTCACCGGTGCTAGGCTTTGGCGTGCGTGTCGGCTTCCTCGGATTGCTGCACATGGACATCGTACGCGAACGCCTGGAGCGTGAATACAACCTGGACCTGGTTGTTACCAATCCTTCTACTGATTACCAGGTTACACTGCTAAACGGTAACGAACTGGATATAAAAAGTGCCGCGGATTTACCTGATCCGGCCAAGATTAAAGAAATCCGCGAACCATGGGTTAAGGGTGAAATTGTGGTGCCAGGGCATTACGTGGGTTCTATAATCCAGTTGATCTCGGGCCGGCGCGGCCTGCAAACCAATCTTAGCTATGTTGATCAGCAGGCGCTGGTGAGCTTTGAAGCACCGCTGGCCAACCTGTTAACGGATTTTTACGACCAGCTAAAAAGTTTAACCAGCGGCTACGGCTCGTTCAATTACAAACTGGATAACTACCGCGCCGAAGACCTGGTAAAGCTGGACTTCTACGTGGCCGGCGAACGGGTCGATGCCCTATCTGTTATGGTGCACCGCAGCGAGGCCGACAAACTTGGCCGTGACACAGTGGCAAAACTCAAAGAAGTCATCCCCCGGCAAAACTTTAAGGTAGCCTTACAGGCTGCCATTGGCGGCAAATTCATTGCCCGGGAAGACCTCAGCGCCTACCGCAAAGACGTCACCACCGGCTTATACGGCGGTGACGTCTCCCGCAAAAAGAAAGTACTAGCCAAACAAAAGAGGGGCAAAGAACGCATGAAGCGCTTCGGCAAAGTCGACATCCCGGCCGAAGCCTTCACCGTCATGCTCAAACGCGACTAAGTCTCTATGATTCGACTGATCAGGGAGAATTATATGCTGAACCCTTATCGCCCTGGCCAGGGTTTTGGGTGATAAGGCGTGAGGCTATATAATTGAATGATGGATACCACGCTGGCGCGAAAATTGTCTGACTATAGTCCTGACGAATCCACCGTTGAATTGATCAAAGATACACCTGTTTTATTACTGGTTGGGCCGACGGGTGCCGGCAAGGACGCACTTAAAGACAAATTGATTAGTACCGGTGACTACCATCATATAATCTCGCATACCACCAGGCAGCCCCGCATAAATCATGGTGTCGTCGAACAAAACGGCCGTGAGTATTACTTTATAAACAAAGCCACTGCCAAAAAAATGGTCGACGACCATGAGCTAATTGAAGCTAAAATCTATAGCGGTAATCTTTATGGTACCAGCGTGGCCGAGATTCAAGCGGCTCATGACGAAGGTAAGATCGCCATGACAGACATAGAAGTGCAGGGCGTAGCCGAGTATAAATCGCTTGATCCGGGTGTTATGGCGGTATTTCTGTTGCCACCGGACTTTAAGACCTGGCAGGAGCGCTTGCAGCGCCGTTATGGTGATGTAGTGGACTTTGCCGATGCCCGGCTGCGTTTGCAAACAGCCTTGAACGAGATAGAGCAATTTTTAATCACGGATTACTATATTCCGGTTATAAACGATGACCTGGAGACGACTTTCCAGCGGATCCAAGCAATTACAAGTTCAAAAAACCACTCACCTCGTGATGAATCAAAGGCCCGGGCTATTGCTAAAAAGTTGGCCCACGATATTCAGGACTATTTATATGACACTGCCTAGCACTCTTGACTCGAAATATGCCTGTGGCATATTTTGTAGACACGAGCGAAGCGCCGCGGATAGCAGTATAAGCGTGGCACTCTCAGTTAAAGTTGACAAACTATAACTACTAATTGATACTTCAGGTGCAGAGAAAGTAAACAAGAAATGGAAAACAATCAAGATCAGCAACCTGTGCCTTCCACTAGCGCTGCGCCCCTACTAAATCAAGAACAACCCCCTGTCAGTACTACACAGCAGTCAGTAGAAGTTCCAGTAACAATCGGTACTACTACAAATCCTACAATTCCTGTGAATGGCAAGGGGGGAGTAAAATTTGGCAGAAGGTTACGAAAAATCTTTGAACAGCCTCGACCAGAGAGTACGCAACTGTTTGGACCAGAAGCCACACCACATTTCCCTTATTTACTGATTGCCGCTGCTTACCTTAGTCTCTTACCTCTCGTTTGGAGTGCAATTGGGATAAGTGCTATATTTAGCTTTCCTAGCTCTGACGGCCTGAGCATCGGACTCGCTACACTCTACGCAATGTTTATAATGCCAGTCTTACTTAGTATTAGTTACTTGTCGGCATATGAAGCGTCTGCAAAACTTAATTCAAACCATCAGATAAGCAGGCTTGGTATGAGATTTGTACTTATCGTCAACTATGTTCTCATTCCATACACCATAGTTTGTGTGGTAGTTGGTTGGGCTCGGCGATAGAGCTGCTCAGTGAAAAAAAGTCTTCAAAAGTTTCTGCCGCTTCCCGCGGCCTACGGAGTCGAGCACAACTTCACCAGAGACTCAACCCGGCCTTGGGGGTTTACATGTTGTCCTCTCATCCGCACCAACCTATTCGTAATGATTTAATAACTCAAATTCACAGATTTTAATAATTACTGTAAAAAATAAGCTTGGCACTCTTGACCGCGGAGTGCTAAAAGCGCTATAATTCTCCCAGTAATAAGTGAGCTATAGTTCGTAATGACAGACCGCCAGCAAAAAATTTTAAGTGCTATCATTGAGCAGTACGCCGAAGTAGCCAGCCCGGTTGGCAGTAGCTTGCTGGCTAAAGTTTTTCACGTCAGCTCGGCGACTATTAGAGCCGAAATGGCCGAACTGGAACATCACGGTTTCATCGCCCAACCGCATACCAGCTCCGGCCGCATTCCGACCGATAAAGGCTACCGGTTTTACGTCAACCATCTCAGCAGCAATGCAGCCGCTAGCTTACCCGAAGGCCGCGGCGAACGGGCACTGGCCTCCCGGGTGCAAAACGCCGGGGCACCGGAACGCATGATCCGCAATGCTGCCGATACGCTGGTGGAACTCACGCATAATCTGGGCCTGGCGACCATTGGCAACCAACTCTATATGAGCGGACTTAGCAACCTATTTGGCCAGCCGGAATTTATGAATAGCATGGCAGGTGGCTTAGGCCGGAACAGCAGTGTTCAGCAGGTAGCCCAGCTACTCGATAACCTCGAACCGTGGCTGCGCGAAGCCGCTCCCAATGAACCGCTCAGTGTCTACATAGGCAGCGAAAATCCAATCGGCCGCAACGCCGGCGTCAGCCTGATTATCAGCCGCTTCCGCAGTCCGTTTAGCGACCGCAGTTACATCGGTACCTTAGGGCCTACCCGTCAAAGCTACCGCGAAGTTATGAACCTAGTCTCCCGCGCCGGCCGCGAACTGGAGGAAGTGCTGTATGTCTAATCCGAACCGTGTTGATAGCGCTGTAGGGCCGAATCAGCTCGGCGACTGTTATCCTTACCGCAGACTTTACGAAGGCCTGGCAGATTTGGTTGACCGGGAAACCGGTACCGTAGATTATGGGAGCGACCAGGCCAGAGGCGTACTTACCCCAATTGACGAAGAGCTACATGAACGAGGATTCAAACGACCTGTAGTGCAAATAGCGGTTGCGTTTGCTCTACGTGACCTAGAGCGTCTACACAAATTCCTTAATTACATGGAAGACCCAGGAGACCTATTAGTTAAAGGAAGAGACGGATCACAAACAGAGGTGCAATATGCCTAAAAAGCCCAAAAAAGCTGCTAACGAAAAAATTGATTCTAAGGCATTGCAGCGACAAATCGATGAACTGACTGATGCCTTGCAGCGTGAACGGGCCGATGCTACTAATATCCGGCGCCGGCATGAGGAAGAAATCGCCAACTTGCGCACACGCCTCAAGGCCAATATTGTCCGCGACCTGTTACCGGTAATTGATAACTTTGAGCGTGCCCTCAAGCATGTGCCTAAAGAAATGGAGAAGGATGATTACGTTAAAGGTGTCCAGGGTGTTGTTAAGCAATTCGAAAAGACCCTCTCTGATATCGGCGTAGAACGTATAAAAACCGTTGGTGAACCGTTTGATCCTGCGTATCACGAAGCTGTCAGTATGGAAGAAGGCAAGGGCACAAAAGAAATCATCAGCGAAGAGCTCCAAGCTGGCTACTGCCTGGGCGACGACATCATCCGCCATGCCATGGTCCGCGTCAAATCGGAATAGTTAAAAAATTACAACATTTAGCACTCTTGACATGAGAGTGCTAATTTATTACACTGGCAGTAGGTATATAAGAGTGCTAATTTTAAGGAAAGGGTGAATCTTAAACTATGGCAAAGATTATAGGAATTGATTTAGGGACTACGAACTCGGCGATGGCTGTT
>JBBRXZ010000086.1:0-5192 GCA_038238095.1 Saccharimonadales bacterium (SeqCode) | reverse complement strand
GGCGTAGGTACTCGGGCGGCCAATACCCAGCTCTTCGAGTTTGCGCACCAGAGTGGCTTCAGAATAACGGGCCGGCGAGCGGCTAAAAGTCTCGGTGGCCCGGATAGACTGGGCATCAAGTGCCTGGCCCACCTTGACCGGCGGCAGTAAAATGTCGTCTTTAGTGCCGCCGTAAACTTTCATAAAGCCGTCAAAACGCAGGATTTCGCCCTTGGCCACGAAGTTGTCGGGCTGGGTGCTAATATCAATAATTACTTCTGTTCGCTCCAGTTTGGCCGCAGCCATTTGGCTGGCCAGGGCCCGCTGCCAGATCAGCTGATAAAGCTTCTTTTGCTGCTCATCATCACCGGCGGCGGTTTTATTAAAGCCTGTGGGGCGGATGGCTTCATGGGCTTCCTGGGCACTTTGGTTTTTGGTCTTGTACTGACGGACCTGATGGTACTGTGCCCCGTAAACCTGTTTAATGTATTTTTCGGCGGCACCGATGGCCTGGCCCGATAAAGTAGTGCTGTCTGTACGCATATATGTTATGTGGCCGGCTTCGTAGAGCCGCTGGGCCAGTGTCATAGTTTGGCGTACACTGTAGCCCAGACGACGGCTGGCTTCCTGCTGCAAGGTACTGGTAGTAAATGGTGCACCGGGGCTGCGGCTGCCGGGCTTTTGGGCGATATCGCTGACCGTATATTTGGCACCGATAACTTTTTCCAGCCAGGCCCATGCAATTTTTTCATCGGGCAGTTTGGCCTGGAGTTCAGCCGGGATCTCCTGCCCTTCTGCCCCGAAAACGGCTGTGACTTTAAAAGAGCTCTCGTGTGTGAAATTCCGTATCTCCCTTTCCCGCTCGACAATCAGGCGAACAGCAACAGACTGGACCCGGCCGGCACTCAAGCCCGTTCGCACCTTCTTCCATAAAACCGGTGATAATTCGTAGCCTACCAGGCGGTCGAGGACCCGGCGCGCCTGCTGGGCATCAACCAGCTGGCGGTTAACTGTACGTGGGTTTTTGATAGCTGCATCTATAGCGGTCTTGGTGATCTCATGGAACACAATTCGCTTGGTCTTAGCGGGATCAAGCTTAAGCGCCTGCGTTAGGTGCCAGGCTATAGCTTCCCCTTCACGGTCTTCATCACTGGCCAGCCAGACTTCGCTGCCGGCCGCAGTTTTTTTAAGTTCGGCAACGATTTTCTTTTTATCGGCACTGACTTCGTATTTTGGTTCAAAATTCTTCTCGATGTCGATGTTTAGCCCTTTTTTAGGCAAATCACGAATATGGCCAAAACTGCTTTTTACTACGTAGTCTTTACCTAGAAATTTCTCGATAGTACGAGCTTTAGCCGGACTCTCCACAATAACTAAGTTTTTTGCCATAAGCCTCTATAGTAAGCGCACTTCTACTCAGAATGCAACCTATATATAAGAATCACAAGCATTATCCGAATAAGTTTTGGCCAGCCTTATATCCGGCCCAAATGCCGGCAAATGAACCTATGGTGCTGAGCAGAATGCTCCAAACACTCAGCCAGTTGCCATGGCTCAAGGCGGCGCCAAGCCAGCCGCCAATGGTGCCGCCGATAGTTACCCCCAGGAAAATCATAAGCTTCATGCTAATGCAGTGTAGCACGTTCTCTGGCTAGAAGAGAGCCCAGTGGTTAGCGCCAAGCGGACGGATTTTGCCGCCGATTTCCAGCATTGTCAGGACCTGGTTAAACTCGCTAATTGAAAGCTTACTCTGGCCAAGAAGTTTGTCACCGTCACTAATGCCTTGAAGTAACAAGTCAAGCACGGTTTGTTCATAGGCGTTACGGCCTTTGACTTTGTGGGCGGGAGTTTTATGTTGTTTTATGCCCAGGGCAAATAAAACATCCAGGTACGACGTTACTAACCCAGCGCCGCCCTTAATCAAGTTATTGGCCCCTACAGATCCAGGGCTTGTGATGTTACCTGGCACAACCAACACGTCTCTCCCCTGCTTTAAAGCGAAATTAGCAGTATGCAGGCTGCCGCTTTTTTCGGCGGCTTCAGGTATTAACACTGTCTTTGCCAGCCCGGAAACAATGCGGTTACGGGCGATGAAGTTTTGCTTAAAAGGCACCTCGCCTGCGGCGTATTCACTCACCAGAGCGCCGCCTTTATTAATAATTTCCTGGGCCAAACGCCGATTAGTCGCCGGCACAATATTCTCCAGCGGACCAGGCAAAACCGCAATCGCCAACCCTCCGGCCTCCAGTGCGGCACGGTGGGCTGTGCCATCCACGCCCATTGCCAGTCCACTCACAATAACTATACCCTGCTCTGCCAGCTTGCTGGCCAGGGTAGTTGTTATCTGCCTGCCATAAGGTGAGATATTGCGTGTGCCTACGATAGCCACGCACGGTCGTTTTAGCAATTCCCCCAGCAGAGCCCCGGTATGATATAACACCTTGGGCTTGCCGGGAATATTCCGCAGCACTTCCGGATAGTCAGTTGATTTAAGCGTTAGCTTCTTGATAATCATGATAAAATGTTTTAAAGTATTGACATAACGTCATGCTTTTGCTAAAATAGCAAGTTATGAGTCCTCGAAAAAGGACTTCAAGCACCTTTTACCCCCATTCTAACGCCTCTGGCCCTAAGATGTAATTTGATTTAATCATTTTTTAATCTTCGGTGTTCAGGGCACAGTCGTTAGATTGTTTTAGAGCGCGCCGTTAGATAAAGTTGTTACCCTCCTCTTTTCTTGGCCTCGCTGGTTTATCCAGAGCGCTCTAAGGCATACTAACCCCTTTAACTAGATTCCTCTGGTCAGCTTGCTGATCCCAGGGTCCCCTTGTTCAAAGTGAGCCTAAATGGTAATCGACTCTTCGGAGTTGGCTGGCACGAGTCATTTGATTATAGACATCGATGTTTCGCCGGGGTGGGTTGAAGGGTAATTGAGGAGAAGGTTACTTCTCCTCTGAAACAGGCCAACGAGCGGTGCCCACCCCCTCTCGTTGGTCTTTTTTAGACTAGGAAGTTGCGGGTGTCGTGGGGTAATTCGTTGCCGTAAAGGTATTCGCTGAGGATGGCGTTTACTTCGCGCGTTAGGTTTGGCAGCTGGGCTTGTTGTTTGGCTGAGAATTTCTGCAGGACGAAGTCTTCACTTTTCATTTTTACGGGTTTTTTTGGCCCAATGCCTATGCGGATTCGGCCAAAGTCATCTCCTATATATTGAGTAATTGATTTGATGCCGTTATGGCCTGCTGATGAGCCGCTAGAACGCAGGCGGATCTGGCCGAAGTCGATGTCCAGTTCATCATGAATGACGGTTATAGACTCGGGGTTAATCTTATAAAAATTAGTTACGGCCTGCACCGCTTCACCGCTGAGGTTCATGAAAGTTGTAGGTTTAATGGCAATGACGCGGGTATCACCAACGCGCCCGGTGCTAACAAGGCACTTCAGAGCTTTCTTATCGATCCAGTTTTCCATTTCATCAGTCTTGCTAACAAATTCATCAATACACAAAAACCCGACGTTATGCCGAGTCAGGTCGTACTCTTTTCCCGGGTTACCCAGCCCCACCAGTAAAGTGGTTTTATTCAGCCCCACGGTGTAAAAATTCGTCGGATCACTCACTTGAGGCCGTTGTTGCAGCCATGCCATCTGCTAGACCTTCTCCTTTGTCGGTGACAGGCCGTGTTTGTGGGTGATGTGTTTTTCGATGAACCATAGCTGGACGGCGGTGCCCTCATAGCCGTAGGTTTTACGCAGGCGGGTTTCCAGGTAACGGCGGTAGCTCCAGTGGACATAGCGGCTGGAACTGCCGAAAATCTTAAAGGCCGGGATGGGGTTATCGTGTTCCTGGACCATGTAGTTGAGCTTAGGCGTGCGCCCTTTTAGGCCGGCTGGGGGATGATCGTCGACAGCCTGGCGCAGCCACTTGTTGAGCTCAGGCGTGGCGATTCGTTTGCCGCGCTGGACGTCGATATCAAGGGCTAAATCAAACAATTTGGTGACATTCTGGCCGGTAACCGCGCTGGTAAAGATCAGCGGTGCCCACGGTACAAAGTCGAAGGTCCGGGCAATCTGGGGAGCGATGGCGTCACGGGTGTAGGCGTCTTTGTCTTCGGCCACATCCCATTTGCTGACTACCAGGATTAACCCCTTGCCGGCATCTTTGATTATGCCGGCGATTTTCTGGTCTAGTTGTACATTGAGCTCGGTGGACTCCATGAGTAGTAGGGCGACATCGGCTTGCTCAATCGCGGCCAGGGCGCGGATGACGCTAAAGCGCTCGATACCGACCTGGATCTTGCCGGAGCGGCGGATACCGGCGGTATCCAGAAACTCCACTTCCCGTCCTTTATATTTGACTACCGTATGGTTTACGTCGCGGGTGGTACCGGCGCGGTCAGCCACAATGGCCTGCTGTTTTTTGGCGAGAGTGTTAAATAGTTGCGATTTGCCAACATTCGGCCGCCCCACAATGGCGATCCTCAGCCGATTATCATCTTCCTTCTCAGTGACTTTGGGTATTACCTCTTTTAGTGTATTAAGAAGCTGTTCAATACCGCGCGTTTGGGTAGTGCTGGTGCGTATAATTGGTTTGATTCCCAACCGGTCGAAACCGCTTAGGTCGGCGCCCTTAGCTTTATCAAGTTTATTGATAATCAAAAAGACCGGCTTTCGCGAGCGCAAAGCCAGTTTGGCTGTCCGGCGGTCTTCTTCGGTTATTGGTACAGTAGCCTCCACCACTACCCAGATAACATCTGCGCTGTTGGCGGCCTGGGCGATCTGCTCCTGAATGGTGAATTCAAACTCGTCTTCGGGATCTTTGATACCTGCCGTATCGACCAACCAGAAATGCTGGCCATCAAACTCCGCCTTGGCAGCTATGCTGTCGCGTGTGGTACCGGCCTCACGCGCTACAATTGTCTCGCGCCGATCTAAAATTGTATTAAATAAACTCGACTTGCCCACGTTGGCTCGGCCAACAATCGCCACAATCGGTAACTTCTTGCTCATTGCCTTCAGTATAACAGGTAAGCGTTATTGACGAAATAATCATATCATGCTATGATACTATTTAATCGTGAGTGCGCCAAGCAAAGCTGATCATTCTCTAGCTGGTACATCAAATCCAGCCTATCTAAAGACTAGCCATCAGGATAGTACGGAACTCGGCATGCAAAGTGGTAACAGTTTGTGTGAAGCCCGAGGAAAGGACATACCAG
>JBBRXZ010000085.1:0-5313 GCA_038238095.1 Saccharimonadales bacterium (SeqCode) | reverse complement strand
CTGAACTAGATCACATACATCCCGTACACATTGATACCTAGATTAGGAGGTCTCAATGCGTTACGGTGTGCCCATGAATACATACGGCACCATTGTTCCTAAATTAGACAGGATCCGCACATCACCAACTTTAACTAAACCAGCAAAAAGGCGGCTCAAATGGATGGAGTTTTACGGGTCTCACGGCAATAACGCTAGGCTCACCTGTCGCCACTTCGGCATTAGCCCGGACGTCTTCTATCGCTGGAAGAAACGCTATAAACCAGGCTATCTGGTCAGCCTGGAAGATAACACAGCTAACCGTCGCCCTAAAACAGTTCGCCAGCCTCAAACAGACCTATTAACCGTTGCCAGGGTTAAGCAACTCCGGGAGCAGTATCCTCGCTGGGGCAAAAAGAAGCTGCACGCTATGCTGACCCGCGAAGGCCACAAGGTAAGCCAAGCTACAGTTGGCCGGACATTGACTCGCCTACGGGCTAAAGGCCAACTCAATGAGCCGCCGGTTGTAACCGCCAGACTGGCTGGCAAGAAGCGCCGGTCTATATCCAAACGTCCACACGCTAAGCGGCGGGATTGGAGTTACGTGCCAGAGGCACCAGGTGATTTAGCTCAGCTAGACACACTCCATGTCCACGACCACATGGGTGAAAAACGCTACCAATTCACGGCCAGTGATTATATTAGCAAGCACACTGCCAGGTCGGTCAGCCACCGGGTAAACTCCAGCTCGGCAAGCCGATTACTCGATGTTATTACAGACCGTTTCCCGGTACCACCAAAGGCTATTCAGGTGGATGGCGGTAGTGAGTTCATGGCTATCTTTGAGAAAGCCTGCCAAACCCGGGGTATTACGCTGTACGTCTTGCCGCCCCACAGCCCTAAGCTCAATGGCGTAGTGGAACGTATGAACCGCACAAGCCGGGAAGAAGTCTATGATCTCGGGCTACATGCCTTGATGACAATAGAAGAACATAACCGCTTGCTAAAAGAGCAGGACTATATTTACAACCACATTAGACCGCATGAAGCCCTTGGCATGCAAACCCCGGACGAGTATATTGTGAGTATTAAACATTAACCGTCAATGTGTACGGTATGTGGTGATCCCGTACATTAAATTGATTATTCTAATATATTATGGTATAATCTATACATGTCTGCTTTAGATCCTGAACGACCACCTAAAAATTACTTTGATGTTATTAATCTTGCCATGGAAGGATTTGTAGAAGCAGTTAAGGTGGGTGCAGAGCAAGAAAAACGTGCCAAATTAGCAAAAAAAAACTTAACCCATATGAAGGAAGTTGCTTTAATTGATCCGGTGACAGGCCTAAATAATCGACGAGTGCTAGAAAACGCTTATAATCGCCTACGCCCAAGAAGCGACCGGCGGCGTAGTCGTGAGAAAACCGAACCATTGAGTAATAGTATTGTGCTGTTTGATATTGATAATTTTAAAGGTGTCAATGACACAAGGGGTCACCATGGAGGGGACGAGGTGCTTCAAGGAGTTGCTAGCATCATGAGAAAGCGGGCCCGAGAGCCAGATTCGTTAGTACGTTATGGAGGCGATGAGTTCGCTATGGTGTTGCCCGGTACACCACCAGATGAAGCTATCGTGCTCTGCAGGGATATTCAGGATCTTGCTCAAAGAGAGGTTCAGGTAACCTTGAGCATGGGAGTAGCTCCAATTAACATGCATGAAACTTTGGAAGACAGTCTTGAGATGGCAGACCGCGCTCTTTACGATGCAAAAGAACAAGGACGTAATCAAGTTGTCATTTGCAGTGAGCTCCCGGGTCAACAGCCTTAGCGGCCAAAAATACTTTTAGTCGGTTCCTTAGAAAGCTTGTAGTAATTCCCTTTGCTGTCGGCTGAGTTTGGTGGGGGTGTCGACAATTAGGGTCACGATGTGGGCACCGCGGCTGGAGCCGCGTAAGTTTGGTACGCCGTGATTAGATAGTTTAAAGTCCGACCCGGACTGAGTGCCGGCCGGTACCTTCATGCGAATGGGACCATCCACGGTGCTGACCTCGATTTCAGTACCCAGAGCTGCTTCGACCATACCAATGTGCTCTTCACTTAGTATTAAGTCGCCTTCACGGGTGAATTGCTTGTGCGGTTTAACACGGATGTTAACGTAAAGGTCGCCTTTAGGACCATTGGCTATGGCTTCGCCGTGTTCACGCAGACGAATGGTAGAACCGTCATCGATACCGGCAGGGATTTTGAGCTGTATAGTCTGCTTCTTGGCCTGCGTGCCGCTGCCACGGCAAACAGAACAGACTTTTTCGGGAACTTTGCCGCCGCCGCGGCACTTAGGGCAGACACTGGCCTGCTGAATGTTGCCAAAGATAGTCCGGGAAACGCTCGTGACCTGCCCGGAACCTTTACACTGGTCACAGGTTTTAAGTTCGTAGCCAGGCTCTACCGTGCTGCCCTTACAATGTTCACAGGTATCATCCAGGGTCAGGCTCAGGTCAACTTCTGTACCGAAGATGGCTTGCTCAAAGCTGATCTCTACGCCGGCTTCAATATCGCGGCCGCGGGCCTGCCGCTGTCTTTGCTGCTGATTGCCGCCGCCAAAGAAACTACCAAATATGTCTCCCAGGCCCAGATCGCCAAAGTCAAAATTTATATTCTGGCCCTGACCGCTGTAGCCTCCATCAAACGGACTGCCGCCGCTAGCACCGCCTACTCCGGCGTGCCCAAACTGGTCATAACGTTTGCGCTTTTCTCCATCCTTAAGAACTTCGTAAGCCTCGTTAAGCTCTTTGAACTTCGCCTCATCGCCGCCGCGGTCCGGATGGTGCTCCACAGCGGAACGGCGAAATGCTTTCTTTATTTCGTCGGCGCTAGCTCCCTTATTCACACCCAAAACTTCATAATAATCACGTTTAGACACGTTTTAGCTCCTGACATTTAAGTATGTCTCGGATCACGGCTTTATTCTCTGATGTATTCATCTAAATATTCTACCAGTTATTGTTGTTTAGTTTCTGCCGCCAGCCACTTTTTGGCCTGGCTTGAAAGGTTTGTTAGCGGTATCTGCTGTAAAACAAAAGTATCATAACTGTGTATTTTTGAGACTTCTGCTTCCACTGACTCAAAGTTTTCAGCCACACACTGCATAATAAGCTTAATCTCTTCTGTTTCCTCAAGCTTACCTTCCCACCAGGATTTAGACTTAACATCCATGAATTCCACGCAAGCCACCAGGTGTTTTTCCAGCAACACGTCAGCAATCTTCTGCGCTTCCTGCCAGCTGCCACAAGTCAAAACCAGTTCTACAAATTTGGCGCCAGCCATATTAGGTTACTTTTTCTTGTCGTCGATGACTTCGCCTTCGATGGGTTCATCTGGCTTTTTTTTGCCGCTGGATTTATCAGGCTTGTCGCCGGAGGCTTTGGTGTCTTCTTTGTCTTTGGACGCCTCCTCGGCAGCGGCTTGTTCGTACATTTTGGAGCCTATGGGCATGAGCTTGTCGTTTAGTTCTTTGGCAGCATTTTCCAAAGCTTCTTTTTCAGCCTTTTCGTCAGCGACTACTTTTTTAGCTGCTTCTACTGCCTCGTCCAGGGTCTTCTTGTCTTCCTCGCCTATCTTTTCGCCATTATCTTTAACGAGTTTGTCGGCCTGGTAGATAGCGCCATCCAGCACGTTACGCGCCTCGACCAGCTCTTTTTTGGCCTTGTCTTCATCAGCGTGGGCTTCGGCTTCTTTAGCCATTTTCTCTACTTCAGTCTTGTCGAGGTTGCCCGAGCCGCTAATAGTAATGCTCTGTTCCTTGCCGGTGCCTTTGTCTTTAGCCGTAACGTTCAAAATACCATTGGCATCAATATTAAAGGTCACCTCAATCTGAGGCACGCCGCGCGGCGCCGGAGGAATCCCATCAAGCACAAAACGGCCCAAGGACTTGTTGCCTTCAATAATTTCGCGTTCGCCCTGCCCAACGTGGACTTCTACCTGAGGCTGGTTATCGGCCGCCGTACTAAACACTTCTGACTTAGAAGTAGGTATAGTCGTATTGCGCTCAATTAATTTAGTCATTACGCCGCCCATGGTCTCTATACCCAAGGAAAGCGGGGTGACATCCAACAGCAAAACATCTTTGACGTCACCCTGCAGCACACCGCCTTGAATGGCAGCGCCCACGGCTACGACTTCGTCGGGATTAACACCTTTCATGGGGTCTTTACCAAAGATTTTCTTCACCTTTTCCTGGACGGCTGGCATGCGGGTCATACCGCCAACCAGCACGATAGCATCAATGTCGGCAGCCTTGTGGCCGGCATCTTTAAGAGCCTTACTGCAAGGGCTTTCGGTCTTATCAATCAGGTCGGCTACCAGGCTCTCCAGCTTGGCGCGGGTAAGTTTATGCTCGAAGTGCTTGGGGCCATCGGCATCGGCGGTCAGGAACGGCAGGTTAATATTGACTTCCTGGGCGCTACTGAGCTCGATTTTGGCCTTTTCGGCTTCATCACGAAGCCGTTGCATAGCAGCTTTATCGTCACTTATGTCGATGCCATGTTCTTTCTTGAACTCGTCAGCGAAATAATTAATAATCACGCGGTCAAAGTCGGCACCTCCCAGGTGGGTATCGCCATTGGTGCTCTTAACTTCAAATACCCCGTCGCCTAGTTCCAGGATAGACACGTCAAAGGTACCGCCACCGAGGTCGTAAACAGCGATTTTTTCGCTTTTCTTGCTGTCTTTATCGAGCCCGTAAGCCAGTGCGGCAGCAGTAGGCTCGTTTATGATACGTTTGACTTCCAGGCCGGCGATTTTACCGGCGTCTTTAGTGGCCTGGCGCTGGCTATCGTCAAAGTAGGCCGGCACCGTAATGACGGCTTCGGTAACTTTATCGCCCAGGAAGCTTTCCGCATCAGCCTTGAGTTTACTAAGGATCATGGCGCTGACTTCTTCCGGGCTGTATTCCTTATCGCCCATTTTTACCTTAACGCCGGTGCCGCTTTTAACAATTTCGTAGCCCATAAGTTTTAGGTCGCGCTGGACTTCTTTGTCATTAAAATTGCGGCCAATTAAGCGCTTAACTTCATAAATAGTATTTTTGCTGTTAGTAACTTGCTGGCGGCGGGCTACCTGGCCAACTAAACGCTCGCCATTTTTATTGACCGCCACAACGCTTGGCGTAGTGCGGTTACCTTCTGAATTAGCAATAATCTCCGGCTTACCAGCCTGCATAACAGCCATCGCCGAGTTCGTAGTCCCTAAATCAATTCCTATAATCTTTGCCATAGTTTAAGATTCACCCTTTCCTTAAAATTAGCACTCTTATATACCTACTGCCAGTGT
>JBBRXZ010000084.1:0-5330 GCA_038238095.1 Saccharimonadales bacterium (SeqCode) | reverse complement strand
GGGCGGTATTGAAGTTAACTGTAAAGGTTCCCGTTGCAGCCGAGAGATAGGAGTCTACCCCCGGGCCATTACTGGAAGTCGGTGTAATCACCGGGTTAGGTGTAGCCGTGTAGGCACCCGAGAAGGTGATAATACACTGTGCACCGGTAGCCTGCCCTATACCACTTGAGGCTAGGGTAATCTTACCCGAGGTATCATTACCGCTAACTGTACAGGTGGCTGTGTCACCGGCACCCGTCTGGACTGCCGCCGTAGTGCTACCGGAACTATTACCAGTGATGATATGGCCATTAACAGTCAGCGTCACATTCACAACCAGAGCCTGGACAGTCAAAACCATATTAGTAGTATCCGCACTCAGCAAAGCTGTGCCGGTAGAGTTCTGGATTTGGAAAGCAGTGGTGGAGTTGGAAGCATTCTTGAATAGCCCAGTACCAGCTCCAACGAAGTTACTGTCCGTTTTAAGAGTACTCGCAGCGGAGCGGTAGAGGTTGGTGTCGGTGCCGAAGTAAACATAGCCCGTATTCGACAGGTTAAGTGCTCCGTTGGTACCGGTTGCCCCGCCCACTTGTAAGGCTCCGTCTGTCTTTAAGATATTGGCAGCTGAGCGGTAGAGGTTAGTATCTCCAGTAGAGCCGAACTTGATGCCACTGGCTGCCGTCCCCGCGTCGGAGCCGAGTTGCAAGAGGCTGGATGGTCCTGTGGTGCCAATACCGACATTGCCACCACCCCTGTTTAATACAAGGTCGCGCCAGCCCACGGTACCGGTATTGTCATATGGATTGAGTTCTACGTATCCTGCTGTATCGCTTGTAGTAACAGGATTTATCTGTAGGTAGACCTCTCCATTTTGAATTCTGGCCGCTCCACCATTCACATGGAGCCTGTCGGATGGACTCGTCGTCCCGATGCCGACGTTGCCGCCGCTCGCCACGGTTAGCGGTGCTGACGTCTGTGCGGTGGTGCCGCCCAAGGAAAGCTGGCCGGTGGCAAAGTCGCCGTAGATGAGCGCAGAGTTGTTGCCTTTAGCCACGTACAGCTTGTTGCTGGCAGTTTCGGAGTAACCGGCCTGGTATCCCAGGAAGAGGTTGTAGCCTTGGTTGCTGCCCAGGCTGCGGCCAGCTTCGTAACCAAGGAGTGTGTTGTAATTACTGCCGGTATAAACGGTCGTGCCATACCCTGTGTACGGGCCAATGCCAATATTACCAATACCGGTAGTGTTACCGCCAAGGGCGGCTATGCCCATTGCGACGTTGTTGTTGCCAGTGGTATTACGGAAAGCAGCCTGGCTGCCAAGGGCAGAGTTGCCAATGCCGGTGGTGTTGTAATAAAGGGCCTGGTCACCAATGGCAGTGTTATCTGAGCCCGTGGTGTTGGAGAATAGCACGTCCGCCCCCAGCCCATTATTATAGTTGCCGGTAGTGTTGGCCTGAAGACCGCTCACTCCCACCACATTGTTGTCTGAGCCGGTAGTATTGGCCTGCAGGCTGTTAACCCCGAGCCCCGTATTCTCAATGCCTGTCAGGCTGAAGTTCCCGGCGTTCCGCCCGGCAAAGAAGTTATCCGTGCCGTAGCTGTGGATCAGCCGGGAGCCGTTTTGAGTAATCTGGCCAGCTGTGGCAGATGTTGTGGCGATATTGATGTTGCCCACCACGTCGAGCTTACCATCTGTCTTCAGAGTGCCTGCAGCGGAGCGGTAAAGGTTGGTGTCGCCTGTGGAGCCGAACTTAATACCACTGGCCGCTGTTCCGGCGTCGGAGCCGAGCTGGAGGAGTGAGCTAGGTGCTGTGGTGCCGATGCCGACGTTACCTGTGGGATCCGCATAGATCACTGGCGTAAGCGGTGCACCCTGAGCCGTTGTGCCTCGATGAATGACAAAGTCTCCGCCCTGGTTGTAATTTGTGCGAATTGCCCAGTTGCGGGTGCCGGCATTGACGGACTCCAGCAGTAGGACTGTCGAGTTGTTGCTGGAAACCCGGATACCATCGCCGTTGAGTGCCCCCTGGATATCCAATTTGTAGCCAGGTGACGTCGTCCCAATCCCCACATTACCACTAGTATCAATCCTTAGTCTTTCAGTGTTATTAGTCTTTAGGGCTAGGCCGAAGTTATCATTTGTTCCTAGGTTAGCTAAGGCACCAAAGCTATTACCCCCTTGCACAAAGGCTCCAGTAGAGCCTGTACCGCCAGTTACAGCATCTAGCTGACTCTTAGTGGTGAACTCATTAGAGTTAACTGCATTAGCACCTATTACCCTACCGGAGAACTGGGCTACTATGCCGGAGCCGGCAGAGACATCAAGTATATAAGCAGGGGTAGCAGTACCGATGCCTATCTTGGTTGATGTGGTACAGCCGTTGGTACCATTTATACATCCAAGTACGAGTGAGTTGTCTTGGCTCACTACACTATATGTTCCAATAGCCGAAGCGTTTTGGAGTTGGGTGGTGGTACCGGGACCAGAGTTGTAGCCGATGAAGGTGTTATTAGAGCCAGTGGTGTTGGCATTGGTACTCACCGAAGTATAGCCTGCCTGAACGCCTAAGGCTACGTTATTGGAACCGGTGGTGTTGGCGAAAAGAGCGGTGCTGCCATAGGCACTGTTAGAGTTACCGGTAGTGGTGTTCTGGAGAGCGCTCGTTCCAGTGGCACTGTTAGAGTTACCAGTCGTGTTATTCAGAAGGGCACCGTAGCCAGTAGCGATATTGCTTCCGCCCGTGGTATTACTGCGGAGAGCACCGTAGCCGGTAGCGGTGTTCCGAATACCGGTAGTATTAGCCTGTAGAACCGTCCCCCCTACTGCGGTATTTTCGGTACCGCTGGTTATGGCAGTCAGAGCATTGTAGCCCAGCCCGGTGTTATAGACTCCGGTTTGGGTAAGATTGCCAGCAACCGTTCCGGCAAAGAAGTTAGTAATGCCACCGGCGGTGTGGATTAGGAGGGACCCATTCTGAGTAATTTGGCCGGCTGTGGAAGAGGTCGTAGCTATATTGATATTACCGCCCTGTACATCAAGTTTAGCGCTTGGGGAGGTTGTGCCAATGCCTATACGTCCATTCGTCGTATCAGCATCAAACAGATTGCTAGTCCCTGCCGCATTCTGGATCTGGAAGGCCGCAGCAGAGTCAGCCGTGTTTTTAAAGAGGGCCGAGCCGCTGGCCACGACCAATTGGCTGGCGCTGGTGGTATAGAGCTGGCTGGCTTGGTACTGGTCAGTTAGGTTAGCGGAGCTAAAGTTATTGCCGACAAACAGCGGTCCACCACCAAGACGCTTCAGCGTCACGTGGTCCATCTGGGTGACCACGTCGGAAGAGGCTCCGTAGGTAGGATAAGCTAGTACGCGAAGGTAGCGGGTACCGACCGGGAAATTCGGATTAGTCGTCCCCTCCCCGGTCCGCGTGGCGGAGAACTTATGCCAGTTGTTATCAGGGAAGGTGTATGCCGTGGCAGCAGCGTAACAGTAGGTGCCGCAGGGCGACGTCGAAATCGCGACCTTACTGGCATCGTAGGCAATGTAGCCGAAGTAGAAGGTACCGGGCGTCGTACCGGTGACACTCCTTTTGAAGTAGCCCTCGAGTTGGATCACGTCATGAACTGGATCAACCGGGATATAGTCATCACTCAGGACCGTGGTGTTTGCTCCTGTTCTCTGAGCGGCGTAGTTGCCGGAGTACCCGGCCCCGGCCACGGCGGCGTCGAGTCCACTCCAGCCGTTAACATTGCCGGTTTCAAAGTCGCCGTTATAGAGAAGGTTGTCCTGGGTGTTATTGAGGTATCCTCCCTGAGTGACTTTACCGGCCACCTGCAAGTCGCCGTCGGTCTTTAAGGTACTGGCGACACTGCGGTACAAATTAGTATCTTGAGCGCCACTCGGGCCGAAGACCAGCTTGCCGCTGGCATTGAAGGCGGTGAGAATAGTGCCGGCACTATTCTGCAGCTGCAACAGGTCGGCAGTCTGGCTCGCCGCACCCTTAATGGTGCCCCCGATACTCCCCGCAGCCGCACTCTGAATGTTAAAGTTAGCTGTTTGTTGGGTGGTGCCGTTTTGAATGTAATTGCCTGAGCCAGAAGCAGCTGCATAGCCTGTACAGACACTGCCTGTAGAACATAGGGTACCAGTTTCATTAGGTAGGGTTAGGGTTAGACCAGTACTTGGAGTAGTAGGACCTTTTAGAGCTATAGAGTTAGCTGAGCCACTACCATAGAAGTTTAGTTGACCGGTAGTAGTACTAGCCTTGCCTAGACTGAGTTGGCCCTCAGTTTGGAGTATGCCGGCAGCGGAGCGGTAGAGGTTGGTATCGCCTGTGGAGCCGAACTTAATACCACTGGCTGCTGTGCCGGCGTCGGAGCCGAGTTGGAGTAGGCTGGAAGGAGCCGTGGTGCCAATGCCGACATTACCGGAGGTATTTATTCTGACTTTTTCGGTCCCACCGATCGTAAAGCGATAATCAGCAAAAGCTCCTTGAAATGAAGTGTAGACGCTGCCTAAACGGTTATATCCCTGAAGAAGGGTAACGTTTGCGCCATTTTGTGGGAAAATCTCTAAGCCTTCAGCACCCGCATTGGAAACTACAAGTTTTGAAAGAGGATTAGTCGTCCCGATGCCGACATTGCCCGAAGCATTCTGGTACAAGCCCTGATTAACTCCCCCGGAGAGAAATGAAAATGTCCCTGCCCGAGAAACCATATCTGTATAGGCGCTTGTGCTACGGTTATATGAGGTCAGGTATGTCGTATTCGCAATAAATGAAGGGTCAATCTCCAACCCATTGTTGCCGCTGGCAGAAACTACCAATTTTGCTAAAGGCGTCCCCGTACCAATCCCAACATTACCACTAGTATCGATCCTTAGTCTTTCAGTGTTATTAGTCTTTAGGGCTAGAGCGAAGTTATCGTTAGTACCTAGGTTGGCTAAGGCTCCGAATGAGTTACCACCTTGCACAAAGGCTCCAGTAGAACCTGTACCACCAGTTACAGCATCCAGTTGGCTCTTAGTCGTAAACTCATTAGAGTTAACGGCATTACCGCCTATGACTCTGCCACTGAATTGAGCAACGATACCTGTACCGCCTGAGACATCAAGAGTATAAGCCGGTGCACTGGTACCTATCCCTATTCGTGTGTTGGTAGTATCGGCATTAAAGAGGTTACTTGTGCCTGTAGCATTCTGGATCTGGAAGGCTGTAGTAGAGTTAGAGACATTCTGGAACTTCTGGTTGTTGCCGGTGAAGGTCTGAGAGTTACGGTCAAGGAGGGCAACGTTGGAGGATAGTCGGGCATCATTAACAGTACCGGTAGTTATGTTTGACCCGTTAAGATTCGTTAGTCCT
>JBBRXZ010000083.1:0-5352 GCA_038238095.1 Saccharimonadales bacterium (SeqCode) | reverse complement strand
CCTTCGGCAGCAAAAGTGAGAAAGGCGCTCAAGCCTTAGCTACGGTGCTATCCATCTGTACCACTACCTGGCGCATGAACCAGAGTAACTACTTCTCTACGCTCGCTGCGCTCGCGTAGTGGAGGGTGTGAGCAGTTACATTAGAGTAGCTTATCTACTAATAAAAACAGCGAGAAATATAGCTAAATGGTGCGGATAAAGGTATTCAATTTGAACTTACTCTTACACAACATATCACAGTGGTTAATTGATAACCCAGTACCTGAATGGTGCGAACAGCTGGAGCAAACCAGTAATAATAATGTACAACAGATGTATGTTTACTAGTTTTAGCTTTCAGTTTGTACAGCATGAATCTGTTTGAACCAAAGGAATAGCTAATATTAGACTAAAACTGATGCGGCGCAAGTAATGGAGGTAACTCATTCAGTTGAGGTCGTTTGTATACTTCAAAATATTTTTGATACCCTACACCAACTTTTAAGACATCGGGCGTATCTTCTACTGCTGTAATTCCATAATCTGCATCTGAATAGCCAGGGTAAATTGCATAACGCTCTACCTGACCTTGCGAGGGGACAAAACGTAATGAAAACGATATTGAAGAATCCTCATTAAGGTCATGATCAATCTCGCCATCAACAACTATTTGACGTTGCTCCATTATAACGCCAGTATGACGAGCAAGTTCGCGTGGCACTCTGAAAACTTTTAAGTCAGCATCAAATTTTAATGGCGGTTGTGATCTGTCGCCAGTAATTCTCAAAGGCAGGGTTGGAAGTATAATCCCTCTTAACCACCGTTCTTTCATTACCAAAGCAGCATCTTGGCTATAAGCTAAGTTAAGTTCATTGATCGGATTACCAGTAAGTGTTTCTTCATCTCTTTTTAAATCTTTGGGCAGTAGCAACTTAGATTCTCCTGATTCATCCGTAAATGAAATACTATCTACATGTTCTAGCCATAAAACAGAGCCGACTTGTTCTCTGCCGCCATATCTTTCAACAGCTCGCATCGATAGAGGCTCACCTGAACCAGCCGTTTCTCCAATCCCTGACATCCTATAAACTCCTAATAAAAATATATATTGACCTATAACTTTACACCAATGCTAGAATATTTTCAAGTATAGTTTAACAGAATTATCTATAAATTTTGATATAAGGCACTTAACTGCTCTTCCCCAAGCAAAGCTTGGTGCGGATGTAGGTATTTACTTTGAAACACGCCCCGTCGAAGTTATTTTAGCAGATTTAGCCGAAAGTGGGGCAAAATGCAGCATATTCGTAACTTACTCTTTGCCGAATCGCCAGTAACCACACAAGCCTATCTGCTAAAATAACAAGCAGTTGTCATGAACACAAAGTACCACACCCTCGCCACCCTCGGAGATCCACCGCATAATGAGCTAACTTCAAGCTTCCATGTGGCGGAGCAACTAGGACTTGCCGAGACGGTTATAGGTTGCGCCAGTTTCGAGGAAGCAATCGCGACTATGTTGCGAGGTGATGCCGATGTAGCAATGGTTGCCGGCGCCTATCCAAAGATCAGCGACTTCATCATGGATAGTGATATTAAGTGCGTCAGAGCGTTCGTAGAACAAATTCCGCCTTTGGTTGCCGTTGGCCCTCATCACGAGCCACCAAAAACGGTAGCAACTGTCTATCTTCCACCTGCGATGATACCGTTACTCTCTAAACTTGAAGTCACGTACGACCACACGATTGAAACCGCGGCTACGTCAGCCGCTGCCGCAAGAACAGCAGAAGACCAAGATTCCGTTGCAATCTGCAATCTTTTGGCGGCTTCTTTCTACGACTTAACGGTCTATCAGACACTGCAACCATCCGCCAGAATGCCGTTCGTTCTATTTAGCCGCCCATAAAATAGAGGTGGGCGATAGATTTCAAAGAGACAAAATTATTAAAGAAATTTTCTTGAAACTTTATGTAGATAACGAAAAAGTGGCCTCCTATCTCTGGCAGGAGCCACTTGATACCCTACTCAAATATGCCAAAGTTCGTTCTGGTGCGGATGAGAGGACTTGAACCTCCACGAGCCGAAGCCCACTAGCTCCTGAAGCTAGCGCGTCTACCAATTCCGCCACATCCGCTCGTCGGAACGTACGTTTCTGCCTCGTCTTGCCTAGTCGGCAAGAGCTTCGGCCTAAAACTACGTCCCTCCTCTCAATTGTTCAAACAGTCACTTCGTTCCTTGGTTTGAGCAATTGGTTTTGTAAGCCCTCATATCGTATCTGTTTTAGGTACAAAACTCAAGATTTAGTCAGTGACTTTGGCTTGGCGGATTTCCCAGTTTTGGACATTTGCAAAGCGATCGATTGCGGTGTTAATAGGCTGGTCATCGAGCCCGGATACTAGACCGTTTGTTATGTATAGCACCCGTGGTTGGTATAAACCAAGGGCCGGAGCATCTTGCTGCCAGGCCTGCAGAAAAGGTTTGAACTTTATGATTCGCAAATTCGGGTCCAGCCGGGTGCGGCCCGCTTCCAAGGCGGCATCGGCTGTAGCATTCTTATACTCAGATAAGTTGAGGCGATTGACTGAACGAATGTCGGCCTGTGAGCTATCCCAATAAACAAATACATCCGGATCGACCCCAATGGAAATACCATTCAGCACAGCGTCATAACTATGATAGGTTATTGCATTCTGAAAATCCGCAGCTTCCAGAAACTGTACATTCAGCTTAATACCTAACCGGCGCCATTGCTCTTGCAGCTGCCCGGCAACCAGACGAGAATCACGAGTGTTAGCCGCCGTCAGCGTAAAACTGAGCGGCTTACCGGCTTTGGCGCGCAAACCGTGCTTGTCAAGCGTCCAGCCATCAGCTTCAAGCGTAGATTTGGCAGCCTTAAGGTCGAATTTTGGCTGCGTAAGCGACTTATCGTAGCCAAGTTGGCCCGATAGTATTGGCTCGCGTACAGCCCGGACCGGATAACCTAGACGCTTAATTATGTCCGGTACATTGGCAGCTTTTACCAGCGCCTGACGCACTGACTGATCAGCCAAAACACCACTGGAAGTTTTAAAGAATGTAAACGTGGCTGCCCGCAAAGGCAAGCTGTGTTTAACTATAGCAGCCTTACCTTGCAGTTCGCGTGGTACTTCCGTCAGGCCGTTCACTGCCGTTAGCTGATTATCATCAAAAGCCTTGATTAACTGCGGCTGAGAAGCAAACACTTTCACTACGAATTTTTGTAGCTTCGGCTTACCGCCTTGATAGCCGGTGAAAGGTTTCAGTGCGATCTGCTCCCGGGCAGTACGAGGGTCACCGTTATCTGTTACATCTATGGCCTGCCAGGCAAACGGCCCTGCTCCAACCGGACGGATAGTGTTAAAATCGTCGGAACGCAGGCCAGAGGGCGGAACACCGGCCAGAATATGCTGCGGAACAATGCCATTCGTCATGTTATAGGGGAACGAGGCCAAGGCGCTGGATAGTTTGAAGACCACCGTATGTACATCCGGCGTCGATATCGTAATTCCTTTCCAGCTGTTTTGTAGCGGTGACTGTGCATCAGGATTTTGAATCGACTTATAAGTAAATAAAACATCGCCACTGGTGATCGGCTTGCCATCCTGCCACGTTAGATGAGGCTTAAGATGCACCGTGTAGGTAGTGCCGTGCGTATCGACACTATAGTAATTGGCTAATTCGCCGACTAATTTACCTTGCTCATTATAGTTAAATAAACTGGCAAAGATAAGGCGCGAGATCGTCGTGTCGGCGTCGCTGGTGGCGTACAAGGGGTTGGCATTGGTAAATCTGCCTTGAACTCCTTCATTATAAATACCGCCTGGTATAGTTCCGATTGCTTGATAAGAGCTGCTCAGCGCTAGGTTTTGGTAAGTTATAGCACCGATTAACAGAACCAGCAAACCTAGCCAGCTAATCACAAAGCGCCGGACCGGAGCTAAACGCTCCAGGCGTTTTAACAGGTGCCGATCTATATGTTGCTCTGCGTGTGTACCCAGGCTTTCAACTCGTTGCTGGCGTTCGCGGATTCGCTGCCAAAAGCGCAGTCGGGTAAGTCGCGTCGGCATCGGCTTAAAAGTCCTGACTTATTTAATTATCACACTCAATATCAATGACAAACTAAAGACAAGCGCGCAAACAATAGTTATCTGAAAAATGGTTTTGTCGGTACCGCGGCGAGTAGTGTTAACTTCACCGGCCCCTCCAAGCCCGGCTCCCAGACTTGCTCCTCGCGTCTGGATCAATATCAAAAACACCATTAACACCACTGAAGCGATTGTAATATAGTTATAAATACTCATGGGCGTGAATCCTCTAAATCTAAAATAGCTGTTACTAAATAGTTTACCAGCCCTATGACCATGCCTGCAAATACGGCCGCCCAGAAATTAGTAACATGCAGCGAGTGATACAGTTTGCTGGCTATAAAAACAGTCAAGCCGTTGATGATAATCATAAATAGGCCTAAGGTGAGTAAGATGGCCGGCAAAGAAAATATAATGAGTATAGGCTTCAAAACAACATTGATTACAGCCAATACCAAGCCAGCGATAACAATCACTCTAAGCCGGTTGTCATAACTAATGCTGCTGCTTAAAAAACTGGCAGCAATCCACAACCCCAGGCTACAAACCAACCAACGGGTCAGAAAACTGTATAACGGCCGGTTCTTGTACATTGACTGTCATTATAGATTAGCGGAGAGTACGGGGCAACTTGTTGCTGAGGATTTTTATGCCTTTGGGTGTTATCAGTACGTCATCTTCGATACGAATGCCTATGCCTTCGCTCTGGACATAGATACCCGGTTCGACGGTTAGGACGGCACCTGGCTCCAAGGGTTGCTCATAATCGCCTACGTCGTGGACGTTAAGTCCAAGGAAATGGGAGGTGGCATGGGGATAAAATCTTCTGATGTTTTTATGATTAATAGTTTTAATGAGACCGAGTTGGCTTAGCTTTTCCCCCATGTAATTTTCAACCTGTTGCTCATATTCCTTCAGCAGGACACCGGGCTTTAGCAAGTTAAAGGCAAACTTCTGGACATCCAGAACCGCAGCATGCACGGCTTGTTGGCGTTTTGAAGGTGTTCCCTGGCTAATTGTCCGGGTAATATCTGCAGCGTAATGTTCAACTTCGGCGCCGACATCCATTAAAACAAGTTCGCCGGCTGTCAGTTTGCCGGAGTTTGCCACATTGTGAAGAGTACAAGCCCGACCGCCACTGGCCACAATCAATTCAAAAGCAAGTCCGGCGCCTCGCCTCCTAAAACCACGGCTTAGCTCCGCCTCCAACTGGTATTCATAAGCATAACTGCGGAGTTTAACCGGGCGCGTCGCTTCTTTAAGGCTACTG
>JBBRXZ010000082.1:0-5368 GCA_038238095.1 Saccharimonadales bacterium (SeqCode) | reverse complement strand
TGTGATCTGATTGGGAAGTATGTTAACCCGGCTATCAATCTGTTCTCGGTTGCCTTTAGTTTGATAGCGGTTATTTCCATCATCTTGGGCAGCATTCAGTATGCTACTTCGGAGGGAGATCCGCAGAAGGCCAGCAAGGCCAAAAAGCGGATTTTCGATACTATTCTGGCCGTCGTGGCCTATCTGTTTTTGTACAGCTTCCTGCAATTTTTGATACCGGGGGGGTTGTTCCGCTGATGAGCTCTCGAATTATTACTTCATTATTGACTAAGCGTGTCCTGCTGTTGTTTGTAGGAATCGTAATCGGCTATGCAAGTTTGAGTACTTTTAATACGCCGAAAGTCCAAGCTGCTCCCCCAACCGCTACCCAAACGCTGACCCAACGTTGCACCAAGCGTCAGTTCTTTGGTTTGGTCCCATGGTGGCAATACCTGGGCCGTGAGCTGGATGATGGGTCGTACGGTCATCCGTGTGATGTAAGGTGTTTTAATTTGATCGAAAAGACCTCAGGGTCCAACAAGTGCCGCCAGACCAAGAGTGACATTCCGCTGGTTTTGCTGGCTGTTGTTGATGATCTGTTACGTATAGCCGGTATGGTGACAATTGGCTATGTGCTTTACGGGGCCTTTCAGTTTGTGGCCAGCCAGGGCGATCCGGAGGGTACGGCGCGGGCTCAGACGACCATTATCAATTCCCTGGTTGGTTTGGCACTGGCGACCACAGCCGTTACTATAGTAAGCTTCTTAGGTAAGAAGTTGGGAGGTTAATGATGAGTGTATTCTTACATATATTGGCGACATCCATTAAGCCTGGTGATTTGCCGAGAGCTCACGCTACCCCCGGCTCAGTTAGGTTGATTCTGAGCATTGTTTTCGCTGTTATTGGTGCCTTGGCACTGCTGATGATCACCGTTTCGGGCTTGCGGTATATTCTCGCGGGAGCCGATCCGCAGAAAATTTCCAAGGCTAAAAACGGCATTATTTACTCATTGGTTGGCCTGATTATTGCCATCTCCGCCGAAGCCATAGTATCATTCGTGGTGAAAAATCTATGAGCAGATGTTTTTCAATTGTGCTGCTTCTCGTTCTAGTTGGCTGCTTTATGCTAGCCGGTCCTGCGCGGGTCCAGGCCAAGGACCTGTTTGCAAACCCGCGGCATGGCGTCTGCCATTCGGGTGCTGATACAAGTAGCTCGGCGGTCTGCACCGATGATAAGAACACCAACTCCAATCAAGACCCTTTCTCCGGTAAATACGGCCTGCTGGCACATATCGCCGACATCGTAGCCTACGTCGCCGGCGGGGCCGCGATTATTTTGATCCTGGTTGGGGCATTGCGTTACGTCACAGCGGGTGGTGATATCAGTACCGGAGCCCGCGATGACAATGACGTGAGGGACGCGAAACGCACAATCGCCAATGCTCTGATAGGCCTGGTTGTTATCGTGTTAGCCCACACCATAATAGTGTTCGTACTACAGAAATTATAAAGGAGAAGCCAATGAAACAAACTGTTCTAAATATTGTTACGGTACTGACACTCGCCTTGATACCTATGGTGACCCTAGTCTCCAGTACTGCCTACGCGGCTCCCAGGCGGCCAAGCTGCGGTACTCCATCATCGTCCAAGACCCAGGTACTGAGAGGCATCGGCGAGACTGGCAGTAACTGCAGCAGTAGCGGGGTTAGGCATATACTCAACGCCGTGGTGCAAATCTTGAGTTTCGTGGTCGGTGCTGTAGCTATCATAATGATCATCTATAGTGGGTTCAAATATATAACTTCGTCTGGTCAGGCGGAAAAGGTTGCCGCGGCCAAGAGCAGCTTAATATATGCCTTGGTTGGTTTAGTGATCGCGGTTTTGGCTCAAACCCTGGTCCACTTTGTCATCAATACCGCTGACCAGTCAAATCCCTGTACTAAACCGGGTCGCACAAAGCTTCTTAAGGGGAATCCAAAATGTAAATAACCACGTTGATCAGCCAAGGCCGACTTGATTTCGGTGGTATGGTTGTAGTATAAGTAAACGTAAACGTAACGAAAGGTCCATCACATGATCCAGAAAATTAAAAAATTCATAGTAGTAGGCATTGCTAGCTTGTCGATTATGGCTCCGGGATTGCTGGCTCCAATAGTAGTGGGCGGGATTGCCGGAGCTGCCGGCATCAAAAGTGACCTATGTACAGGCGCTAACGCAGCTGCCGGCCTCGGTGCTGATAAAGATTGTGGTACTGCAGGAAAGAGTGGTACTTCTGGCATCAGCGGATTAAAGAAGCTAGCATCTGATATCGTAACTTATTTTTCAATTATAGTGGGCGCCATAGCAGTGATCATGATAATTTATGGCGGCTTCCGTTACATAACTTCAGGCGGTAGCAGCGAAAGAGTCGGCAGTGCCAAAAGCACGCTTATTTATGCCATAATCGGCCTGATTATAGTGGCGCTGGCGCAGATAATTGTTCACTTTGTAGTCAACACCTCATCTAAAACGGGCACCGACTTTGGCACATAATTCAGCAGCCCTAAAAAAAGCCTTGCCAATCCTCACGGATTAGGAGCTGATATTTCAAAAAGCCCCAGTTTATGGGGCTTTTTTTAGAGTTCCGAATTCGTGACCTTGATGGCTACAAAACCTGGATCTTCTTCACGGTGTCCTGCTGGACCTTGCCAAAGCTGATTGTTAGCACGCCGTCTTTGAGGACGGCTTCAGTTTATTCACTATAATCCGACTAGCGGATATAAGCTGGAAATAGTCGGGTCAAGCGTTGGCCAACATCAACTGTCAGCTGGCGGGGTAGCTCGCTGAGCAGCCGCGGCAAATACGTCACCGGGTAAGAACACTGTATCGATATTCTGTAAATCGACCTTGTGATAGCTCAGATACGTATAAATATCGAACGAACCTGCTCAAGTAATTTGTATATACGGAAATCCCCGTCAGATAAAACTGCTCGGTTAAATAATTTTAACTTGACGTTAACGTGACGTTAGAGTTATGATACAATCATGTCAAACATTAACTACATTAACACACAGGAAATTCGTCAGGATCTGATGGGTTTCCTACGCAGTCTAGCCGCCGGCCAGGAGTATGTGATACTTAACCGTTCCAAGCCTATTGTCTCGGTGTCGGGCAAGCGAACTACCATCAGCGAAGCCGAGGCGAGGCGTAATATGCAAGAATTTTTGGCGATCGGTGATAAGGCCCGGGCTAGCGCCAAAGGCAAGAACGTACTTGACCCTAATAAGTCATACAAGCAGCTATATACCGAGACCATGGGCAAAAAGTATGGTCTTTCTTGACGCCAATATTCTACTTGAGTACTTACTGCCTAATCGCTTAAAAGTCGATCAAGTCCGACAGCTTCTGAAGACAGTAGGTCAACCGACTGCTATTAGCGCGCTTACGGCTCACTTGGTACTGCATTTTGGCCGTGTGGAACGGGTTTCAGACGACCTGCTTTATGCTGCAATTGAGTGTTCACTGATCTTGCCGCTATTGGCAGAGGACTACCAATGGGCCAAAACTCACGAAGCGGGCAAAGATTTCGAAGATGCGCTTCAGCTGTCAGTTGCCCTGCGGGCCGGTTGCACCCACTTCATGACGCTCGACCGCCAGTTGGCCAACAATTACCAGCCGCAACCTTTGTCGTTCATAGTGCCATAGACTGGAGTTTTTACCAGTGACAGCGAGTGGTCGAAGGCGCTACAAAACCTGGATCTTCTTCAGCCTACCCTGTTGACCCCGCTCGGTTTTCCGTTACAGTTATCATAATAAACTCGCTTTTAATTACACCTTTAGGGTATATTCTAATGTCTACCCGGCTAACACATATCTCAATCGTTTAACAGATAATCAGGCATAAGGGCAAAAACTTAAAACCGTCTTGCATATAGGACAATATAGAGGTATTATTGTCCTATGAACCCAATATTGAAAACACTATTGTATGAATGGCGGGATAGAAAGTTGCCAAACCGCGTATTAAGAGATATTGAGATAGATGTGGCTAAGCGGCCGGACAATAACGCTACCGTCATTACGGGGTTCCGACGCGTTGGCAAAACATATCTGGTCTTTGCCGCAATCGAGAAGCTTTTACAGGAGCATACCAGAGAGGATGTCGTGTACATTAACTTTGAAGATGAGCGCCTCCTACCTCACACAAACCTTCTCACTGGCCTGCTCCCTGAGGTACAGGCAACCTATGGCAGGAAGCCAAAGTACCTGTTTTTAGATGAGTTGCAGCTTATACCCAACTGGTCAAAATGGGTGCGGCGCATTCTGGACACAGAAGATGTTCAGATATTTATCACTGGCTCAAGCTCCAAGATGAGTAGCTACGAATTGCCAACCGAGCTGAGAGGTAGATCCCAGGTGTTGCAAGTGCCTCCGCTTAGTTTTTCCGAGTTCCTGCGCTTCAAGCAGACCTGGGTAGATACCAAAAAAATAGGACATGTTCAGGATGAGCAGGCCCGTTTCCGCTATTTGTTGGATGAGTATCTCAGGTTTGGTGCTTTACCCGCGGTGATACTCGCGGACCCAGAGGACAAGCAGGAATTGCTACAGTCGTATTTTCAGACAGTGGTACAGCGGGAAATAAGCGAGAGAAATCAGATAAACAATGACATTGCCCTCAAGACATTACTGAAAATACTGGTTAATTCCAGCTTCATTACAATATCAAAGCTATACAACACGCTAAAAAGTATGGGTATTCCGATAGGTAAGAGCACCGTAGACAACTATCTCGGCTACATAGAGGCCTCATACTTCATGAAACAATTAGCCATCCACAACGCTTCAATAGTGAATCAGCTCAACTATCCGCGTAAGGCATATTTTGTGGATACGGGTTTTATAACGGCGCTGTCGACCAAATTCTCTACTAATATGGGGAGATTGCTGGAGAATGCGGTATATAACAAGCTATCACAGACGTACGACACGCTTCACTACTACAAAGATGCCCAGGATAATGAAGTTGACTTTGTAGTGCTGGAGGGCGGAAATGTGACTGCTCTGTACCAGGTCTGCTACGATCTTTCGAGCCAGGAAACGCTTAATCGGGAGGTACGCTCACTTATGAAAGCGGCGATAAGCCTGAATTGCTCTAAATTGTATCTTGTAGCAGTGAACGCGGATGCCGCCTCAATCCCTAAGGAGATACAAGTTATCACGCTGGATAAGGTGTTATGGTGATGAAGTAGTAAGTGCGGGACGGCGCTTACAAAACCTGGATCTTCTTCACCGTATCCTGCTGGACCTTGCCAAAGCTGATTGTTAGCACGCCGTCTTTGAGGACGGCTTCGATTTCTTCTTCTTTGACGGGTACCGGCAGCGCAATGGTGCGGCTGAATTCGCCCCAG
>JBBRXZ010000081.1:0-5402 GCA_038238095.1 Saccharimonadales bacterium (SeqCode) | reverse complement strand
GTTCCAGCTGAGACACGACCTCTACAATCATATCTGAATAATCATAATAGCCTTGTCCGTGCAGATGGTCGCGGTAGCTGCCATAAACCTCGGCTAGGGCTTGCCACCAGGCATTACGTTTACGTTCATCAAGCATACTATATTGTCCATTAACCCTCTGCAGCCAGCGGCGCTTCCACTTGCCGCTCTGGGTAGTTTTACCGGTCACCTGATCGACAGCTACGGCAGCTGCCAAACTTTCCTTTAATACCGTAGACAGCGATGTAAGCGGTGTAATTGTTTCATCGATCGGTTGGTCCGGTAAGGCTTCAACAGCCATCTGCAAGTCAGGCAGCCGCTTAAGACTAAGTGCCGGGCTCAGCAGTTCGCTTAGCTGAGGTTCAATCAGGTCCAGATAGGCTATATTAACCTCCAGCATGGCTTGGAGCTTTTCCGGTGTCAGCCCCGCTTCTTTAGCCAGTTTGAGAGCCTGCTGGACATCGCTGATAGCCGTGTAGGTACCGGCGAACTTCACCGCCAATGGATTATGCAGTGGCAGACTTTCCAGGATTTCCTGGATAATTTCCAGCTGTACGGCATCCGGCGCGATTTGCAGCCGGGCCCCGTTCCAGAAATAGTCCGGGTATAGATTCATAATCTCGGCGGCGAAGCTATGAAAGGTCCGTACCATAACATTCTGGGCACTTGGGCCAACCAGGTTTGCCAGCCGTTCTCGCATATTAGTCGCCGCAAAATTAGTAAAAGTTAAACAAAGTATGCTGCCCGGATCAGTATCTGTTTTTTGTAATATATTAGCCACCCGCAGGCTCAACAGTTGTGTCTTTCCTGTCCCCGGCCCGGCGACCACCAAAACAGGCCCGTCAATAATATCAACAGCCTCTTTTTGAGCTGTATTTAGCTGTTTATAAGCGGTCCGAAACTCTTCTTGCATGTCTCTATTGTACCTGCTTAAATTTGCAGCCCGTTAAATATTAAGCCGAACGTCTCATACAGCAAGAGCTGGCGATTAATTGGCTTGCGCGGCGGCGCAGGTCGGGCAGTTGTCTTCGGCGGTAAATTCGGTTAGGAATTGTTTGGTGGCTTTGGGCCAGGGCTGCAGGTCGTGGAAGCCTAGAAGGTCGCCGGCTTCACGGGCCAGCCAGCCTAACCGGCCGTGGATGCTTAACTTGCCCCAGAGTACCACTGCCCAGTGCGGTCCGGCCGGAATAACCGTGACGGGCTGTTTAGCTATGTAGCTTTTAAACTGCTTGCCGCTGGCCCGGCGGCGTAAGTTCTTGGCTACGAACTCACCGTCGTGCAGAGCGGTCTGGGCCATGCCGCTGTATGGCGTGTTGGCATTGTCGCCTAGCACAAAAATATTGTCCTCCGCTTGTAAATAGATATCGACGGCCACTTTGCCGCGGCCCATGATGACGAAATGGTTGTCGTTGAAGAACGGGTGGTTTGTGACGCCGGCTGTCCAAATGACTGTATGGCTGCGAATCGGCTTACCATTAACGGTTAATTCGTCAGCGCTCTGGCCCTGAACAGCACTGCCTATATAAAGCCTGACGCCGAGACGTTTTAAACGACGGCGGACAGTGCGGGAAGTTTCCTTTGGCAGCCTGGGCAACAAGCGTGGGGCGGCCTCAATTAGGTCAATGTGCAAGCGGCGGGCCGGCAGGCCGTGATTTTTGACAATTTGCATTAGATAGGCGGGTAAAGCGCCGGCCAGCTCAATGCCCGTCGGGCCGGCGCCTACGATCACATAATGCGGATCAGGATGATGTTCGTCGGTTAGCTGTTTGTGGAGATGGGCCTTGAAGCGTTCTACTTCTGGTTGGGATTTTATGCTGTAGGCATATTCGGCCAAGCCCGGAATGCCGAAATAATTAGTGATTACGCCCAGAGCTATGACCAGCGCGTCATATTCATAGGCCTTACCGTTTTCGGTGGTGATTGTTTTGGCCTTGCGGTCAAGCGTAGAGGCGGTGCCCTGAATGATCCTGAGCGGTTTATCCTCAAAAATTTTAGCTAGAGGAATACTGGAGTTGGCCCGTTGCCCGCCGGTAGCAGTATGATAAAGGGTTGGGTAGTACCGCAGGTCTGTATCGTCACTTAGAAGGGTAACTGCAAAGTGCGGATCGTCGGCTAACTCCAGAGCGGCTTTGACCCCGGCAAAACCACCACCTACAATCAATACCTTTTCCGTTTTTTTCATCTTGCTTATGATTATACAGGCGTGGCTGCCTCAGTGCTAGCTGCTGGAATGGTTAGTAACTATCTCAATGTAATTGCGCCAATCCACATCAGCTGTGCTGTTCGGTATGCTGGCGAATAATTTTTTGGCGACACCAGGCTCATAGAAGTGCCTGATGGCTTCAGCCAGCGAGCTTATATCGTTAGGCTCGCAGAGCAAACCATCAATGCCGTCTCTTAGTTGCCCGGGCATGCTGCCTACTTTGGTAGCAATAACCGGCATAGCATGGGCAAAAGCCAGACTAATATTCTGGGTAGCTGTAGCAGTCCGGTATGGCAAGACAAGCGCATCAGCGGCCAAAAAAAGCTTGGCAATATCGGTAGAAGGCACATAACCAGGTCGCAGCGTAACCCGTTTGCCTAGCTTCAGCTTACTTATCAATTCTTTAAGCTTAGCCTCCTGCTTACCCCACATTTCGCCGGCAATAGTCACGCGCACTTTCGGCACAGTTGCTAAGGCGCGAAGCAATACGTCAACACCTTTGTAGTATCTCACTAAACCGAAAAATAACAGCTCTCCGTGAAGCTTTACCTTGGCTTGTCTGGCGCTCGGCTGGCCTGTGAAAAATTCAGGTAGTGCTGTAACGAAAACTGGTGTTTTACTCAGGCTCTCGGCGAGCCTAGCTTGAGCCACAGTATGGGTGATTATTCTATCTGCCAAGTTGAAAACCAGCCGGGTTAACTGCCTATCAAGCGGCCCGGCGCTGTGCTGGATTACATTATGGCAAATAATGGTGGTTCTAGGGCTATGCCTGCCCAGTGCCTTCAACATGCTAAAGTAGACCGGTCCTTGAATGGTCGGTACCCACCATATAAAAATGATTTGGTCGGCCTTGCTTATGCGCCGTGCCCAGCGTATCCAGCCCGTTGGATTCTTCCATGACAAAACCCTTTGTGTATTAGCAAAAGGCGGCAGTTCCGGCTTATCTGCCGGCACGAACTGGGCACCGGGATAAAAGAAGGGATATTGGGTCTGCCAGGAGATTAAACTGACGTTGTGGCCAGCCCGGCCGAGGCGATGTGCCAGTTCGGTGGTGTGCTGGGCGATGCCGCCTTTGTAGGGATGGGTTGGGCCAACTATTGCAATGCGCATATTTTCTAGAGTATACCAAAGGCTTGCTTTTAATGTCCTAAAGCCCTTAAGCTTAAGCAATGGATGAAATTAGCAATGCCCTAAGCAAGTCTGGCTTTAAGGGAGAGATTGATAGTAAGCCGGCCACGCTTGATTTCTATAGCCATGATGCTTCAATGTTTGAGCTAAGACCTAAATTGGTCGTCAAACCTAAGGGCACCGATGATGTCGAACTTCTAGTCAAGCTGATAGCGAAAGAGAAAAAGGCCAGTCCTGAATTGAGCTTGACTGCCCGCTCGGCCGGCACCGACATGTCCGGCGGGGCAATCAATGACTCGATAATAGTTGATTTTCTGGAGCACTTTAACAGTATCGAAAAGATAACCGCCTTAACCGCCCAGGCACAGCCCGGGGTGTTCTATCGTGATTTTGAGGCCGAAACTCTAAAGCACCAGGCTTTGATGCCAACCTATCCGGCCTCGCGTGAGTTGGCTTCCATAGGCGGAATGGTCAATAACAACTCCGGCGGCGAAAAATCACTGGAATTTGGCAAGACCGAGGACTTCGTAACTGAGCTAAAATTCGTTTTTGCCGATGGCATAGAGAGGACGGTCAAACCGCTTAAAAAAGCCGGACTCGACAAAAAAATGAAACAAAAGGATTTTGAAGGCGAAATTTATCGCAAGCTGTTTATTCTCCTTGAGGGTAATTACGACAAGATCAAGGCCGCCAAGCCGCATGTCAGTAAAAATTCAACAGGCTACAACCTATGGGACGTCTGGGACCGTGAGGCAGGTATTTTTGACCTGACCAAACTAATCGTCGGCGCCCAGGGCACGCTGGGTTTTGTAACGGATATTCATTTTCGCTTAGTCCCTGCCCGGCTGCATTCCGGCCTGCTGGTACTCTTCATGAAGGGCATTGATGATCTGGGGGAAGTTATCCCTAAAGTATTGGAATCCAAACCGGCCACCTTTGAGTCGTTCGATGATGCCACTCTTTGGCTCTCGATACGTTTTATGCCCAGCTTCCTGAAACTGCTTGGCTGGAAACGCTTTATCCATCTGTTAATTACCTTGATCCCCGATGGGGTGCAGCTGTTACGCGGTATGCCAAAACTTGTCCTGATGGTTGAATTTAACGGACAAACGGAAGACGAAGTCCGCCGTAAAGTCCGCGCTCTTCACCAAGAGCTCAATAAACACCGTGCCCGCTATGAGATTAATGGTTTCGAAGAAGATCCCACCGAAGGTAAATCAGAAAAATTCTGGGTCATGCGCCGCTACAGCTTCCAGCTGCTCAGGAGTAAGGTCAAAGACAAGCACACCGCCCCCTTTATTGACGACTTCGTAGTTCCGCCGGCACATTTGGCAGCCTTTTTACCTAAATTACGCAGGATCATTAAGAAATATAAATTAGCAGCGACTATAGCCGGGCATATGGGCGACGGCAATTTTCACGTTATACCGCTTATGAAATTGGAAGACCCTATGGACCGCAAAAAGATCCTGCCGGCTATGAAAGCTGTTAATAACCTTGTCCTGAAATATGGGGGCTCATTATCCGGCGAGCACAACGACGGCCTGGTCCGCGGCCCCTGGTTGGAGATGATGTACGGCCGTAGTGTGCTCCAGTTATTCCGGGAAGCAAAAAAAATCATGGATCCCCAGGGTATCTTCAACCCCCACAAAAAAGCCACTGCCAACTGGGAATACTCTTTCGGCCACATCCGCGACCACTTTTAAGGAGTTATTAACAAGTTATTAAATTTTCTCAAATTGATTTGATGCTTCGTTAAGCTAAGAATATACTTACAATACTATGACTAAAACTAAACCGGCTGTTACCATACAAGACTTAGCAGTTACTCTCCAAGACTTAGCTGATAGTCTTCAGCAACAGAGTGTTTCAATTACTACTTTGACATCTGGTCAAAAAAGCCTGCTTGATAAGTTTGGTGGACTTGACGCTAAGGTCGGCGGACTTGACACCAAATTCGACTCTCTTGACAGAAAGACAGACACTATTAACACAAAGGTTAACTCTCTTGACGCCAAGGTTGGTGAACTTGGCACTAAGGTCGGTAGTCTTG
>JBBRXZ010000080.1:0-5506 GCA_038238095.1 Saccharimonadales bacterium (SeqCode) | reverse complement strand
TCTCTATGCTAATCCTCAGGGCAGTACGTTCCTGAACCAGATCAATCCCGGTAACAGTGTGTCGGGTATCCTAGTGTTTGATCTGCCGAAAGACAAAACCCCTGTAACAGCGGAGTTACATGACAGTGCGTTCTCTGGCGGTGTAAAAGTCAGTCTACAGTAGTACGCCTCAGATAAATTTTTATGTGTCACACTACGTGCCTAAACAGGGATGATAGTTTGACAAGTACCTTAAAATATGCTAGTATGTAGTTGTTAGATAACAAAAATATAAAACTACGGTAAAACTACCAATATAATTAGTACTATGCAAACACCTGGAAGCTCATTTCTACACGAGAGAAACCCCAATCTCCACGCCTCACAAGAAGTAGAGAGCGTGGTGGGCTATTTGCGTGCTGGCGGTGAGCATATTCCAAACGAGCCAGCAGATATAGGTCGTATAGCTGTTGCTGCAGCGGAACTACCAAAAACACTAGAAGTCGATGTGCAGCAGCTAGAATCTGAACGCAAAATGAACACTGCAGAAAATCTGCGCGCCCTAAAAAACCGTTTTGGTGAACGGTTTGTGAAAGGCGACCTGATGGAAGGTGGTGGGTACACTGGTGGAGCCGCGAGAGAGCTGCTAGCTGGTTTTATGGATCGGCCCGGTTTTGCTGATGAACTAAAACGCCTCATCCCTGTTAAACACGGAGCCTTAGCGCTTCTCAAAGACAACCATGCCTACATCCAAGCGACGTTAGAGCAGTGGCATAAAGACGACCCTGACCATGAGAGGGCACCAGCCAAAGACCCTTACGAACTAGCTCACAGTGTTGGCTATGAGCTCACCGGACCATTTGAATCCACGGGCGAGTTTGTGTCGCTGGACAGGCAAGATTTTCGACCAAGTGAACGTCTTTGTACTTTCAACGAGCCAACCGGACGGCTGAGGGACTATCAAATCCTCTGGCTGAGGCACGCCGATGTGTCAGACACCCTGCCAGCCGATGAGTTGACAGCTGATACTCTCAGCGATGCATGGAAGACGTACTTAAAAACTATTGGTCGTTACGATCAAGATTCCGACAACTATGACCTGGCTGGTCTTCGCCCTACTCGCGACGATCCATACGGTACTTCAAGTATGTCGGTACAAATTAGCCGCAAAGGAACGCACGTTTCCATCAAGAACCGCTACAACCACACAGTTGGCAATCCAGACAACACGCTTGACAGCGACCTAGACAATGTTGCCTATGGTTTGAAGCGCGCCGTCTATTCACGGGTTGGTCGAGAAGATTTGATGGATAAAACAAGCGTCGCCCTCGCTGAAGGATATATCGCTGACAATGACGGCGGCATTCATCGCTATCAGTATGAGGAAGACAATGTCTATTATGGAGACTACGAACATATCAATAATGGCGCTGTCACCACCATCGACCGCGGTAAGTATTATATGATCTCGCCTCAGCTCTATGTTCCAAAGAGCGGGAAGGGTTATGAGCTCCGCCTGGGCCAAAGAAGTACCGGCAATACAGGACTTGAAGTGTGCAATGACGTACGATTTTTGTACAATAATAGTGCCAATGGCAGCGAGAAAGACCCCCGTATCGCCGAATTACGCCGGACGTATGCCGAGCGTGACCATGCAGAACTAAAGGCATGGGCTGTAGAGCACATACAAGAGCAAGTACGGTCTACTCACAGTGCCTATAACACAGTAGTTGAACAGCTGGGGTATGCACCCGAAAGCCTAAAAGAAATTGAACAGTTGTTCGCCGCAAAAGACAAAGAATGGCAAGCGAATGGCGTCTATGACTACCTCGTAGAAAAGCTGATTGCAGACGGCGCACGGTTTAACCTTGTGGCCACCCCAAACATAGAAGCAAGCGAGGCTCAAGTCGTTGCTTTAGCTGAAGCGTTTGGTAAGCAGCAGCCTTACGAAACCTACGTGTACGATGAGCTATATCGTAAAGGCAGATACACAGGCCGCGAATTTTCTGGTAACGGCGGCAACGATCCTGTCCGACTCAGCCTGATTCCGTCCCGCCGTGATGCGGTTTTGAGTGGTAGAACGGTTGAAACGCAAGTAAGAATGCTTAGGGAACAGCAGACGAGCAAGCCTAATCTTAATTTGCGTGTCCCAAGTGTGCTTGATGCTGTTACCTACTGGTACACTTTGCGAGCACAGGGCGACAAATTAGCCGACAGTAGCGCATTCGATAAAACCTACATCCGTCACTTCGACCTTGACCCTAAAGCGGTCGGCGGGTGGGCGTGCGTTCCGCACTCCTGCGTGGACGTCGATGGTCGGCCGTACTTGGACTACTCGGTTGTCGAGTACGGCGATGACGCTCGCGTGTCGGTGGGGTAAATCCTTTAGCTTTTACCCTTCCTTCTTGTCTTCTCTTCTTTTTTCTTTCCGGTGCTTCTTCGAAATTTTTTTATCTAATAAACTACCTACGAATATAACCGTTCGGGGGTAAGTAGTCCAAAGATAACACCCATCGGTGCCCCTGATGGATAGTTGTTTGCATTATGCCTAAAAAGACTCCCTTAAAAAGGAGCTGGTACTTTTTATGGCAGCAAGCACATCAAGAACCCTTTTACCCCACGAATCTTCAGCAGAAGTGCCACATGGGTGCTGAAAGAATAGAGGTTTATCGATCATGCGTGATTGATAAAACAGGATTCTGCTGAAGAGTAAGCGGTCGGCGGGTGGTCGTGCGTTCCGAACTCCTACGTGAACAACGATGGTAAGCCGAACTTGAACAACTCGGATGTCGAGAACGACAATGACGCTCGCGTGTCGGAGGGGTATGTGGGCGATCAGGATCTATTGCACGCTCTTGAGCCAGCCGCCGGTCATCCGGCGAGCTTCGCTCAGGCGTGCTTGGATCTTGAGAACGTTCGTTTCGTTAGCAAGCTTTAACTCCAGAATGGCTCTGAGATGCATTGAACTCATCTCGGCAAGAGCATTTGCCTTGAGTAAGTAGCTTGCTTTCAAAGGTTTAGGAGCATATTTTGCTAGGAGTAATTGCTCCATGCAATCAGTCCAACTTTTAATCGTCTGCTCGCCGAGCGAGTAGCGATATTTTCTATCGAGTGATGTGTTGAGTTCCAGTAATTTTTTGTAAATCTCAAAGGAAATAGTAATGACCGGTAATTCTTCCATTGATATAAGTGTAACAAACGTCTGGCTATCTTATAGAGCTTTTAGAAAAGGTAAAAAATCTAGCCAGGCAATTATTGAATTTGAGGGGGAGCTATTAGAAAACATACTTGATTTAGCAAAGAGCCTACAGGGTGGATACTATCGACACGGATCATATTCCCACATGATCGTTAACGACAATAAAAGACGTGATATAGCGGTCGCTTCAGTTAGAGATAGGGTTATTCACCGTATGCTATACGACTACCTCGTGCCGATTTGGGACAAGACTTTTATATACGATGCGTGGTCTTGCCGTAAAAACAAAGGGCTTCACAAGGCTATAGAGCGAGCGCAGCTGTTTATGCGTAGATACCCGGATGCTTGGGTATGGCGGACGGATATAACAAAGCTCTTTGACTCCGTAGATAAAAACAAGCTGAAGTTCGTGCTTAGAAAGCGCATCAATGATCCAACTGCTTTATGGATACTAGATGAAGTCATTGACAGTTATAGTAGCTACGAAGGCCTAAGGGGCATACCGATCGGTAACCTTACAAGTCAGATACTGGCGAACGTCTATCTGAACGAGTTTGATCGTTTTATGAAGCACAGGTTAAAACCGTTTGCCTATCTGAGGTACGGCGATGATTGGCTATGTTTTGCTGGGAGCCAAGACGAACTGGAGGCGATGCGAAAAGAGGCCAAAATATTTCTTAATACTGAGCTTAGTCTGAGCATTCACCCGACCTTGGATTTGATAAAACCAGTGCGTGCAGGTGTTTCATACTTAGGTGTTGATGTTTGGTCGAGTGGAAGAAGAGTGGATAATGCGGCGAGACTTAAGCTTAATGCTAATCTCAATGTTCGTAATGTGTCGAGCTATAAATCCTTACTTTCTCATCACAGCTCAAAAAAGCATCTCAAGAGATTCGAGTGGGCTGTATCAGAGATTATCAACAAGTAAAACAAGGACGATTTAGCGGAATTATGTCCTAGACTTCCACCGCCGTTGCGGTACCTTGTACCTATGGAACCTACCCTACTTACAGCACCCCCAACACCAATCGTCACCAATACGATCACTTACTGTCTTTACGCCCGTAAATCCAGCGAACAGGACGAACGACAGGCCTTATCAATCGAGCAGCAAATCAAGGAAATGCTACTACTTGCCGACCATTGGGGCATAGAAATAGCTGAAGTTCGCAAAGAGAGTCATTCCTCCAAGGAATCAGGCACTAGGCCGATCTATAACCGACTTATTAAGGACATTCAGCTTGGCTACTTCAACGGAATTGTGACATGGGCACCTGATAGGCTGTCCCGAAACGCCGGTGACCTTGGTATTCTGGTAGATTTGATGGATCAGGGTAAGCTCGCGGAGATCCGCACTCACGGTCAAACGTTCACAAACTCGCCAAATGAGAAGTTCCTGCTGATGATTCTTGGCTCACAGGCCAAACTAGAGAACGATAACAGAGGCCTCAATGTCATTCGAGGACTACACAACAAAGCCGCCAACGGCTGGAGACCTGGAGTTGCGCCGATCGGCTACCTAAATAATGGTCTCGGCGATGAAAAGATAATTGTCGATGAAATTCGATCACCGATAATTGTAGAAATGTTTGAGAGAGTCGCCAAACAAGCCTACACCGGCCGAGAGGTAAAACGCTGGCTCGATGACATAGACTTTGTAAGCAGGCATGGTAAACGGCTCGTCTTAAGCCATATTTACCGAACATTAAAGAATCCGTTCTATTACGGCGAGTTTCAGTACCCTAAGACCAGCGAGACGATGCATCACGGCAAACATGCACCGATAATCAGCAAAGAGCTGTTTGACGAAGTCCAGATCCAGCTGACGGTAGCCCCAAAGGCTCCGGCGGGTACCAAAGAGTTCAGTTTCACGAGGATGATCAAATGCGGTGTTTGTAAAACGGGTGTTACGGCTGAAGAAAAGTTGAAGAAGCTCAAAACTGGCGAGATCAGACGGTATGTGTACTACCACTGCGGTAGGGCCAACGATCTTGACTGCATTCAGCCATACATTCGCGAAGGCGAACTGATGATCGAGTTACTTAACGTTATCGATGAGCTTGAAATAGATGAAATCGGCGCTCACCAACAGTTTAAGGAAGAGCTTATACGATACGAGAGATTTATAGGCGTATTAGAGCAGAGTAACAATAGTAGCTCTCAAAAAGCCAAGCCAACGATCGATCTGAAAGCATACTCAAAATATGTGCTGCAACACGGAACTAAAGAAGAAAAGCGTGAGATTCTCCAATATGTAACCGGTGAATTATTCCTCAAAGATCAAAAGGTCTATGTTGAGCGAAAAACGAGGTCTAAAAAGTTTATCCC
>JBBRXZ010000079.1:0-5572 GCA_038238095.1 Saccharimonadales bacterium (SeqCode) | reverse complement strand
GGTAATACTTTCTCCCCTGAGCAAGAAAAATTCTTGGGCGGAGCAGATCGTACAGACCCTTATATTCTTGCGCGTATGCGTAAAGCAGTACCTGACCAAGCCCCAGTAGAAGATCGCATCCCGACGCCAGTTAACCAGATCAAAGACGAAGACTCATTTGAACGGGTCATTAAAAATGCAGCCGTTAATGACGATGGCCAAGTTATGGAGGCAGCAAACAAGGGTGAGGACTTAGCTACTAGCCTTCGTGGCGAGAATATTCTGAAACGCATGCGCGATGCTGACAGTGCCCCACCAGTTAAAAAGCAAGCAGCGCCAACAGCAGGCAGCCGTGGCTCTGTTAAACCACCATCTTCAAACGAGGGTAAGAATGAAATCAAACCAGCACTGAAAAGTGGCAAGGATGGTCCTACAGCCGATGAACTTGATAGGTATGCTGCTGACCAAAGAGCCAAAAGAGAAGCTGCTTCTAAAAAAGGAACTGATGCAGCAGCAACTTCAGAGGCTAAAGCAGATAATATTCCTATAGGTCAAAACACCAAAACTGTTGAGGGCGAGTCAACCGATTCAATGTCTGACACGGAGAGAAATTTACTTAACATCTTGTATGCAACTGGAGTGGGCGGCGGCATAGCCGGTGCCGCTCTAAAGTTTAAAAGGATGCTAGCAGCGGCCAAAAGCATCAAAGGGCAAAGAGCAATCGAGGCGGCCAATGCAATTAAAGGCAGAGGAGATGGTTTTGTCATGTACAAAAAAGGCGGACAAGTAAAGAAGATGGCTGCTGGAGGCTCTGTGTCCTCACGCGGTGATGGTATTGCCCAACGGGGTAAAACTCGCGGAAAGATGTGCTGACATGAGGCTCATTGAAGAACGCTTTTGGGACAACCTACAATTCACAAGATTGTCAATGGGCATCGTTGGGAGAATCTGTCTTGAGGGCTAGTAGAGGCATGGGAAACATCGACCCGGCAAAAATGCCCGGCGGCAAGAAGAAGGCACGTCGTGACGATACTGACCTCACTCAGTATGCCGATGGCGGCAAGGTAAAGTCTAAGGTCAACGAAGCGGGTAACTACACCAAGCCCGAGATGCGTAAGCGGATTTTTAACAGCGTCAAGGCTGCTGCGATTGTAGGTACTGGCGCAGGACAATGGAGCGCGAGAAAAAGTCAACTTGTAGCGAAGCGTTATAAGGCCGCAGGCGGTTCGTATCGTGATTAAAGCATCACAGAAGTCCCTGAAAGACTGGTCAAAGCAGGATTGGGGAACCAAGTCTGGTAAGAAGTCGTCTGAAACGGGCGAGAGATATCTGCCAAAAGCTGCGATAAAATCTCTTAGTTCAGCCGAGTACGCTGCCACCACAAAGGCCAAGCGTGCAGGTAAGGCCGCAGGAAAACAGTTTGTAGCGCAACCCAAAAGCATAGCAAAGAAAACAGCAGGGTTTAGATAATGGCTACCTCAGGAACCAGCAACTTCAACCTTGATTTGAGTGAGATCGTAGAAGAATCGTTCGAAAGATGCGGCTCGGAGATGCGTTCGGGATACGATTTGCGTACTGCTCGACGTTCTCTGAACCTGTTATTTGCAGACTGGGCAAATCGTGGCGTGAACATGTTCACCTTCGAGCAGGGAACAATCCCGCTCGTTCAGGGTCAAGCTACTTACGCCCTTCCAGCAGATACTGTAGACCTTCTAGAGCACGTCATTCGCACGGGCGCGGGTAACAGTGCAACACAGTCAGACCTGACCATCACCCGTATCAGCGTATCAACTTACGCAACACTGCCAAATAAGCTCCAGCAAGCCCGTCCAATTCAAGTCTGGATAGAGAGGCTCAACACGCCTCAATTCACCGTCTGGCCCGTTCCTGACGGCTCCCAGTCATACCAATTCGTTTACTGGCGTATGCGCCGCATCCAAGACGCAGGTAGTGGTGTTAACACAATGGATATGCCCTTCCGGTTTATCCCTTGCATGGTTGCTGGCTTGGCCTATTACTTGGCTATGAAAATACCGGGTGCTATGGAGCGTTTGGGTGTACTGAAACAGCAATATGACGAAGCCTGGGAATTAGCTTCGACCGAAGATCGTGAGCGCGCATCTATCAGACTGATTCCACGCCAGATGCACATAGGCTAAAACTATGGGCAATAGATTCGCATCTGGAAAAAATAGCATTGCCGAGTGCGATAGGTGTAGCTTTCGCTTTAAGTTGACCGAGCTTAAAAAAGAAGTTGTTAAGGGCAATATAATTGACTTGCTGGTTTGTCCTGAGTGCTGGACACCTGACCAGCCACAGCTAATGCTTGGAACTTTTCCGATTGATGACCCGCAAGGCATACGTGACCCTCGCCCAGACAGGAGTTATCAGGTTTCTGGACTATTGGAAGATGGTTACAGCGGCGGCGGTAGTAGGGTATTTCAGTGGGGCTGGTCACCAGTCGGCGGCTCTAGTAGTTTTGATGCGGCGCTTACGCCCAATAACTTGGCATTAAGCATATTAGTTAGTACAGTCACTGTATTTGTGACATAAGGAGTTTATGATGGACAAGAAACAGGTCAAAGCAATTGCAGACACCGAGGCCAACAAAGCCGTCAAGGGTCACGTAAGCAAGCTGCACAAGGGGGCTATGAAAATGGCTAAAGGTGGAGTTACCTCTGAACAAGCCATGAAGATGGGCCGCAATATGGCACGCGCAGCAAATCAAGGGAGTAAGTAATGGCTACCTTTAGCAAAAAAGTCATGGGTAAAGAAGTTGGCGATGCCAGCGTTTATGCCGAACCCCACACAATGACGGGTAAAATCGTTAAAGTAGAAGCCAATCCCGGTGTCGATCCGTACTGTAGTAACCCAGCTAGCAGCCGTATGAGTCTTGGTAATATGGAACAGAGACCTGCTAATGGTACTAAGACTGACGGCATCAAGATTCGCGGTACTGGCGCTGCAACTAAAGGCACAATGGCTCGTGGGCCGATGTGCTAAGGGTTAACCCGTGGAAAGATACGGCTCTGTTTATTTAGTTACCAATACTGTTACGCAAGAGCAGTATGTGGGGCAAACACGGCAGAAAGTAAAGCGTCGTTGGAACTGCCACGTCAATACAGCCAACTCCAACGTAACCAAAAAGTACCGGCTGTCGCAAGCCATTCTTGCGCATGGGAGAGAAGTTTTTTCTTTTACCGAAGTCTACACAGCATTCGATGCAGCCGCGTTAAACGCCTTCGAGATCGCGTGTATAGCCGAACTAAACCCAAGCTATAACATAACTAAAGGCGGGGCGGGGCATCGCGGGGTGTCCCCATCGCAGCAAGTTCGCAGAAACACTTCAATACGCGTAAAAGCGCTGTGGGCTGATCCCGAGTGGCGGCGGGTGAATGTAGAAAAAAACAAGGCCGCATGCCAAACACCAGAAGCGAGAGAGCGCGGGATGGCGCTACAGAGGTTCAATGGGGGCGCAGTACGTTGGGCTGGACACGTTAAAAAAGTAAAGCTAGCCCCAAGGGTTAGAAAAGTTAAAGTTAGCCGTGCGCCGGAAATTGGTCGGGATATAGCAGCGCGGGCTAAGTGGAAACCGGTACTGTGCCCGGAGCTTAAAATATCATTTTTGTGCCAAAAATATGCCGCTGAATATCTAGGAGTACTACATACTTCAGTGAGTATGGCTGTAAAACGGAAAGGCAAAGTGTGCGGCCAGTACACTTTGGTAAGGGTGACTTAAATCGACTATTCTTCTCTCTCAGCAGCAATTCAGGCTTATACCGAAAACCAATTCCCAGACACGTATCTGGCGGATGGTTCAGTCGTTACGACAACACAGCAAATAGATCGTTTTTTGCAACAAGCTGAGCAAAGAATTTTCAACACTGTACAGTTCCCTTCACTTCGTAAGAACGTCACGGGAGTTACCTCTAACGGTAATAAATACCTGTCTTGCCCGAGTGACTTTCTGGCTTCTTATTCGCTGGCGGTTATTGATGGTACGGGTGCATATGAGTTTTTGTTAAACAAAGATGTTAACTTCATTCGGCAGGCCTACCCTAACCCTGCGGACACTTCAATTCCCCGATATTACGCTTTGTTCGGCCCGACAGTAACGGCAGATGCTCCACCCATAATTACAAACGAACTATCGTTCATTCTTGGCCCAACACCTAATGCGTCGTACAGCGTAGAACTGCATTACTACTATTATCCCGAGTCAATTACCACTGCGGGAACTACGTGGCTTGGCGATAATCTTGACTCCGTTTTGCTTTACGGCTCGTTGGTAGAGGCCTATACGTTTATGAAGAGCGAAGCCGACATCATGGGCTTCATTCAAGGTAAGTATCAAGAAGCGCTTGGGCTTGCTACGCGGTTGGGCACGGGACTCGAAAGAGGCGACGCATTCCGTGACGGGCAAGCAAAAGTGCTGGTGAAATAATATGGCCTTTACCGGAAACTTCGCTTGCAATAGTTTTAAAGTAGGACTTCCTAGTGGAGTTTTTAGTTTAACTACTGGAACTACGCAAGTCTACAAGCTTGCGCTGTATACAAACAACGCTTCATTAGATGCAACTACCGATGCCTACACAACTACTGGTGAGGTTGTAGCGTCAGGCTATACAGCGGGCGGAAACGTACTGGATGTAAGCCAAATACCCACGGTGGGTAGCGGTGGCGGAACTACAGCCTATTTCTCCTTTGCCAATTTGGCATGGACTTCGACTTTGACAGCCCGAGGCGCTCTGATATACTTGGCCAACGGAACAACTAACCCAGCGATGTGTGTTTTGGACTTCGGTGCAGATAAGACTTCTACGACCACATTCACCGTACAGTTTCCCGCAGCTACTAATGCGTCAGCAATCATCCGTATAAATTAAGGAATTACTATGACTATCGAAAAAGTAAGCGCTGGTGGCGTTTTTACCGTGCAATGTTTTGATAAAGATGGTTCTTTGAAGTGGACTGCCGAGAAACACAACCTCGTTGTCAATGTTGGCCTTAAAGACATGAACGAGAAGTATTTCACGGGCTCTGCTTACACCGCAACATGGTTCTTGGGTCTGTATGGTGCAGGTGCAACTAACAATCCTGCTGCCGGAGATACGATGCCTTCACACGCAGGATGGACTGAAGTTATTGCATATAGCCAGAGTACACGACCCGCATGTGTTTTTAGCACATCTACAACGGCAGACCCATCTGTAATCAGTAACTCTGCTTCATTTGCTGTATTTAGCGTTAATGGAACTTCTACTGTTGGCGGGGCGTTTTTGACGAACAACAGCACTAAAAACGGAACTACGGGAATTCTGTTTTCCGCAGGGGATTTTACAACCCCTGGTGATCGCGCCGTTGTCAATGGCGATACGTTGAATGTCACGTATCAATTCTCGCTTGATGCCGTCTAAGCTATTGTGTGTTTTCTAGCGCCCCATTTGCTACTGTAGCTTTTGCCGCAATAGGTGGGGCTTTTTTCTTTACGGCTGTAGTTGATGGGTCGGTAGCCGCAGATTCAAGCGCAGCGCGAGTAAGTGTAATATCTAGCGTAAACGAGCAAGTCCAAGGCGTAGATGCCTTATCGACT
>JBBRXZ010000078.1:0-5610 GCA_038238095.1 Saccharimonadales bacterium (SeqCode) | reverse complement strand
CTAGGTCCCGCTCATCCATACTCTCTGCAAGGTTCTCGCTAAACGTATCGTCTTCCTTCTCGATATCAAGTTCCATATCCCCAGCTATGATGTTTAATTGTTCTGGATCAACAATCTCAATCTCAATAGGGACTTCTTGCGTATTTGCTATTCCTTGGGGAGCTGCGTATAAACCTTTTTCAATTGCCATAATCGTTCCTTAAACGTTATAATATCCTGCGCCGCGATTAGATTTAAAGTACCGGATATCTTCTGGCTCATCACTTGGTAGCCGTAAAAACCCACCACTTCTAAAACGCATTAACGCAAGAGTCATCGAGTCCACCAAGTCGTCATGTTCGCCCGAAGGGAATGCGGCAACCTCATCTATCAATTCTTCTGCCCAGCGGGTAGCTGGAGCCCATACTTTACCAGATGCGAAGAAATCCGCAACTGAATTTAATCTAGAAATCTTGTCTTGGCCCTTGCCTGGGCTAAACTCACCAACCGGAATACCCATGCGTCTAAGCTCTTGTATGAGTGGAGCCCCGGCCGCCTTTTTCTCAACAATAAGTGAATCTGGTTCGTATTCTTGATATTTCTCGAGCGCTTTTGCTTTGAGTTCCGGAAACTCCATGCGCTCTTTAAAGGAGTCTAGCAAGATAATGTTTGGTAAGTCGTGATCTTCCTCGTTATAGAAGACCCCCCACGTTGTGCAGGTAGAGAAGTCATTGACTGTCTTTTTCTCGTGTGCCGTATCCCATGACTGGATTATATACTCGCAAGGGGGTGGCTGGTCGTGCTCCCAAACTTTCCACCATTCCCGTTTGACAATAGCGTTTGTATCCGAGGTCGGGTCCTGCATATACTGCGCCATCCACTTCCCGTTTGGAAGTTCCTCGTGTAGCGCTTCTAATTCTTCAAGACTCCAAAACTCTGGCCAGAGGGGTGCCCCACTAGGTAATATCGCAGGATACTCAATAACTTTCCACTCATCCCCTCCACGTTGGGCGGCTGACTTTATAACTTGCGCAGTGAGGTCTCTTTTTGACCAGCGCGTATTGTGGCTAACCACCCCGTTTGCAATAAAGTTTTCGGTGCGGTCAATCTCAACGTCAAAAACCTCTTGTTCTCCATCAGGGGTGATTGAGACTATTGGGTCTACTGTGAAGTCTGAGATACGATGCAGCTCGTTCAAGTATGTTTGGTGTCTTTCCATACCCAACGGCAAGGTTGCAGTCATTGCACAATAGCCCTCGAACTTTCCCTGTATCGTGGCAGTGGTCGATACAGAGCTTCCCATTCCAATGTGCCCTTGTGTTAGTAGTTGTTGGCAGTTGCCCACAGACATCGCATAAGTTGTTACGCTCTCTAACCATTGCTTCATACTGGTCAGCAGTGATGCCATACCGGTGTTTAATACGGTGCTTGCGGGCATCCTCTGGAGACTTTTTAGGGGTATATTTTTGTTGGTAGTGTGTACTGCATAGTCCGCGACTGGCCACAGGTTTAGTGCAAGTTTCAGCGCTGCAAAGAACCCCTTTCCACCTACCGTGGTGTCCGGGCGCGTGTCTTGGGGCATCGGGATTTTTGCGGTGGTAGCTGTCGCCTGCTTGGCAAGGTCCGCATTTTCCGGGCTTTGTTGTGGCTCTTGAAATCCTACTGCACCCTTCAGTGATACAAGTAAATCCCCCGTGCGCAACTGATTTAGTCGAGTCCATTCCAGTACTCCTTCGTTCATTACAAGAAACGGATGTCTCTCGTTGGCTTGAAGTATTATACCAGATTGTGTTTGTATCTTGTATATGGAATCAACACCACTTGACTGCCAATTGTTGACTTTACTTGTTGCTAGCGTCCCCTTATCAAAGGTAGCTACCATATCACCGGGCCGAATATCCCTAAGACACTTATCTTCGCCATTTGCCATGCGAACACGAGTCCCCCCCACCATGCACATCACAATAACGATAGCTCCACCTGGTTGTAGACGTTGACGTGGTCCTGAGGTATACCACTCATAGACCTTATCGTAAATTTCAGGGTTAAATGATGCCAGGGCTGCTTCCTGCTCTGAGTGTGGGTCGTCAATGATTAAAAGGTCCGCGCCCTTACCGGTTACGGCCCCGCCAACACCAATAGCAAAATAATCACCACCGAAATTAGTATTCCAACGTCCCGCAGCTTTAGAATCAGACTGTAGTTCAATTTCAGGGAACACCCTTTTATATGCTGGGTTATCAACAAGATTTCGTACCTTACGTCCGAAGCCAACCGCGAGCTCTGCCGTATGAGAAGTCTGGATAACTTTCTTTTCTGGAGAACGACCCAAGAACCAAGCGGGGAGTAGGTAAGAGGCGAACTCAGACTTTGTGTGCCGGGGAGGCATATTGATAATAAGTCTTTTGCAAGTACCATTAGCGACTTCTTCGAACGCCTTAGCCATACCTTCATGGTGTCTCCCGTGTATAAAATTGGGCCATACTTCTTGTACAAAACTCATAAAATCATTACGAACTACTGCTCTTGATTCTCGTAAATCGAGTTCTTTTTGTAGTGCTGCTATGTGTAATTTGACCGTTCCAGGAGCATTTTTGAGGATTCTCTCTAGTTCTTCGGTCGTAAAGTCAGATAACTTCGTTTTAATTTGGGCCATTACTGGGTATTCTCTTCATCATCTAGTACAGGCAGTGGTTTTTTAGGCTTTCGGCCTAGTTCTTCGTCTAAATCTACCCCTAGAATTGGGTCGCTACCCCTAGACGCCTCTTTTACGTTGCCCATGTACTTACTTAGGGTCTGTACTAGCTCGTTTTCAAGCTCTTCTGAAGTCTTAGTGTTAATACTTAGCTCAATACGCTCTGTAAACATACCCACTTCGGAAACTTTACCCATTAATTCAAGGGCGCGTAGCTGTTCCATCGGTTTGTTCATAGGGGAAGAGAGTTCTATGAGGCGATTCATGATGTAGTTCCTAGCCTGGATATTAGATTCCAAGACTTGGTGGTCATACTCCGTAATTAATGCACGAAGATGTTCTACAACAGCAGACGAAGAAGGGTTTTTGGGGGCATCAACTGAACCAGTGAAGTGATTTCTAGATTCTTCCCGGTCTTCTTCCGTGACTTCTACTTCAACGCCAGCATTCTTGAGCACGTCAAGAGTGTCAAAGAAGATCTTAGCTTTTTCAGCTAGTTCTTGGGGTGTTCCTTGTACGTCCGCAATAAGCGGAACATTCTCATTAGAGGGTACAACAATCATTGTCATGGCAACCTAAATATAAATCTATGTAAGGCGATGTAATTATTGTATCACAACTATTTAGGGTAGGGGGTAGGGTACTAGTAGGCGTTTTAAGAATGTGAAGCTACAAAAAAATCTACGTTCCCCCCGTGTCCACGTGAAGGACACTTACAGTTTACTTCTTTTTATACATCTTGATGGTGTCTTCTGCTACGCTGAGCCAGTAGTCAAAAACTTGCTTCATGGCATCTTCTACTTGCTTGCACTGGGCTTTGATATCGAACATATAGTTCTCCTTAAGGGTTTAGTTGATAAAGTACGTGTAGTATAGTACACAATTTGCTGCGTTGCAACATCTTTCCCGTTCGGGCACATTTCCGTCTTTCTGCCTATTTTTTAAGCATATGAGTTTTCTTTTTAAAATCAAATAGTTACAAGCGTTTTTGTCCGATATGTGTATATTTTTTATATACCCCCCGGGGGTGTTGAATCTAGAAATGCAAGGGGCCCTATTTCTATGCAGGATATTAGTTAGCTCAGACTAACTTTTAGTAGGGGGTGGGGGGCCAACGCTAAATAATTACTGCCTGGCTGTGCAAAACACAGTATATAGATCAAGGTAGGAGTCCCAAATGTAGATTTTGGGTGTGGGGGTCATTCTACTGGTAAACCCTAATAGTATTTACCCTTACTGGTAAACCCTTACTAGTAAACCCTAATAGTCCTGGTCCTTGTCCTGGATTTGATGCTGCTACCAGTTAAACGACTGCCGGGTAAATGTTGCTGCTTGGTAACGTAAGGGAAAGCCCCTAGTAAATAAATGTAATACGAGTAATACAATGTGCTATAGTCTTTACATGGCGTTGTGCCATTCATACCAGGGAGATACAAAATGCAAAGCTTAACCATTACTATTTATGCGGATCCAGGCCATGCCTGGGCACAAGTCCCCCACACTGTTATAACGTCCCTGGGCATTGGATCTAAGATCAGTGCTTACTCATACCGGGACCAGGCGAACGCCTACCTAGAAGAAGACTGCGACCTAGCCTTATTTATCAATGCCTGCCAGGAGAACAACATTAGTTTTAGTTTTAATGAGCAATACACCGACCACGACAGCCCTGTCCGTAATAAAACCCACTACTAAAAGGAGCTACAAAATGCGAGAATTAACCATGCCTACTACCAACCCTGACCGCTACTGGGATGCACCCCATCACTTCTACGCCACCTCTAGTGGCAGCTGGAAGACAAGCGAAGACCTACGGGACCTCATGTACCAGATGGAAAAGGAGGGACTTTTTTACACCCTTTGGTATATTCCAGTGGCTGATGCTAGCCCCTATGATATCCGTATATACGCCCCACAAGTTCCCGGAGCTTTCATAATCGGTCAGTACACCCCAAAGAAAAGGAAATGATTTATAACCCCGGTGAAAAACCCGGGGTTTTTTTGGTTGTAGTTTTTTTTTGATGATAGTTTTTGAATGCGTCCGGAGAGGATCGCCGGCGAGTAAGGGCCCCAAATTATTTTTGTTGCCCTAGGGTAAATCCCTATATACAGCGTACTACAATGTCTTACAATTAATCTTTACATGGAGAAAATAAAATGAAACAGTTTAAAACAATCAAAGAAGCAACTCAATTTGTTGGCGGTTTGTCGGAGCCTAGTAAAATGCCGTGTTACTCGTACGGCCTACCTATATCGCACTGCATTACCGGATCTAAGCTAGTCAACATCAAGGGCTCATCGTGTGAATTCTGTTATGCCGGGCGCGGGTTCTACCATGCCTATGCCTATACTATTAAACCAGCCCAGCAAAGACGCCTGGAGAGCATTTCAAAGCCTGATTGGGTGTCTGCTATGTCCTTCTTAGTAAACCGCAAGGAGATGGCTTATTTTCGCTGGCATGATGCGGGAGATCTACAAAGCTTTCAACACCTTTTAAGTATTGTTCAGATTGCCGAGAATTGCCCCAACACTGTTTTTTGGATGCCAACGAGAGAAAAAAAGTTTGTTAATCAGTTCTTAAATGCATTCGGCAAATTTCCCAAGAATTTAATTGTTCGAGTCTCTGCAACAATGCGGGATGAAAAGGCTGGCGATTATAAGAATACCTCAACAATTCATGAGCATAAAAAGCCTATCGGGTTTGCATGTAAGGCTGCGGAGAATAATAACGAATGTGGCGAATGCCGAGCCTGTTGGGATCCTAAGATTAAAAACATTTCCTACAAGTTTCACTAACCCCTTCGGGGGTTTTTTCTTTGGCCCTTTGTTGGGTTTTTTTGATGGTAGTTTTTTTGATGGTAGTTTTTTTGATGGTAGTTTTTTTGATGGTAGTTTTTTTGATGGTAGTTTTTTTTGATGGTAGTTTTTTTGATGAT
>JBBRXZ010000077.1:0-5628 GCA_038238095.1 Saccharimonadales bacterium (SeqCode) | reverse complement strand
GTAGTCATAAGACCTGAATCAATCATGCGACCTTCGGTCACATTATAACATTTTGTTTCTATGTATAGATTGCCCGTATCTTTCCAACGCCTATCTGTTTTAACCTCTACCGTATCTAAATGAAGCATGTCTGCAACATTGCTTTCACCTTTTAATCCTGCCCTAAAGTCCAAATCCCAATTACTATTTTTCATTAGTATCCTCCAAAGAATTTAATAAACGCGGCATCCCAATCACTTTCTTTAAGATGTTCTTCTATGTTATTAACAATTGTATTGCGTAATTCTTGCATGTCATCGTCTGTCATTTACCCTCCCGTACTATAAAAGCCAGTGGCATTGAACTTAACTGGCGGTGGTGTCTTGTATATTTTTATCATTTTTTTGCCACAGGATGCACACTTTGGTTCTTGCACTCCGTGAATGCCCATAAATATTTCTTGTTCTCTTTCACACTTTTTGCACGAGAAGTCATAATTAGGCATTAGTACCAACCCTTTTTTTGATGAAACTTCCACGCCATGCATGGTGTACCGTACCTGTGCATGATGTAATTAAAGCCTCTGTCAATCTGTAATGGTGCAGGGAGTTTAGGGTTTAATCCTAGTACCTGCGGTATACCACCAGCGTTTTTGCCCATAACCTTTACCTTGTTGTATGCATTGTGCCTCCAGTTAGATTCTTTTGTCCATAGTTTATCTAAACAACGATACTGATTTTGTGACCACGATAGTACTACATCTCTTGCATAAGCCCTGCTATCTGCAACTACCCATTCTCTTTTCACAACCTTTTCTTCTGTCGGGTTAACCCGATAACTAAATGTTAGTATTACTAAACCTATCACTCCAATTACTATAAGTTTCTTGTACATACTACACCTCCAAATAAGGTCTTATTCTGCTATAAAAAGAAAGAGCGTTTTCTCTTTCATCCTTTCTTAGTTTTTGCCTATCCTCATAATCGTGCTTACTATCTTGTGGTCCAGAAACTAATTTTCTAGCACCAACAACCGCCATCACATCGTCACCGCGTTGCTCTGCAATAAGGATGCGTTGCCCAGGAAGCAAGCCACCCCAGATACCAAATGCAAGGTTCATTGACTTCAACCCCTCGTCCATACAGGCATCTTTCTCAGGGCATGAATTACATAAAGCAATTGCACGTTTAGTTTCTGGAACTATCTGTTGTATGACTGTCCTTGGATTACCGCCATTAGGTTGGTCGGGATACCAAGCATCAGGATTTACATCTCCTGTACAGTTGCCGTTAATCATCGCCCCACATCCTATCTGGTAGTCCCGTATCATCTTCTTCGTCGTCATACTTATCCAATGCGAAGTCATCATCTAATGGTGGCTCGTAACTCATCATGCTACCTCTCTTAATAGTAATCGGACATCTGCTATTCTTTGGTTATGTATCTTATCATACTTGTTATCTGTTTGTCCAATCGTGGCTGTCAATACTTCCAAGTAGTCAATCAAGACTTCCCTTAGTTTTTCTTTTTGTTCGGTTGTCATGGCTCTCCTATCCTGCATTGAACGCTGGGTGATAGACAGGTTCTATCGTTGCGTTTACTAGATTCATAGCCCATTCCAACGCCTGTTCTTGCGTTGCAAAGAACCCATAGAATATTTTCTCGTCGGTAGAAGTTTGTGTCGAAGTTATCCAACCCGACACCTGCTGACCAAACAGAGGTGTAGTAATTTCTATCTGTCGGGCTAACCCGACACTAGAAGTTGAATGAATCGTCATAGTAACCAGCAACCTTTCCTTTGTATGAGTAACGGTCTTTTTCCGGTGTCCAGCATAGGCATGTATCTAGATACTGCCCGTCGCAATCATAGCATGTCATGCACATCTCACAGTAGTACGGATTAGATTCTTCCATATTGACCGATAGACAATGCGCACAAGCGTATGTATCCCAATCGCCACCACTATCATTAAGAGAGTTAGTGGCTAAAACACTAGGCGCACTAAACAAGTTAGATGACCAAGTGTCGGGAATGTAGGTGTGATTAGACCACCACATGCCGTCATTGTCCCAATGACCAGCCGTCTCGTTAATGATGTAGCATTGTGATTTAGCAGCAGGGTCTAGCGTGAACACTACAATCTTGCTACCAAATGCCCACTTACTTACCATAGCCCACACATGGTCATCATCTAAGGCTACGACACCACCCATGGCAGGTAGGGTATCTTCTGCGAAGATACGCGTATCACTACGGCGGTCACCAGCACCGATGTTAATGTCTAAGATACCATTGTGTGCAAGGTATGTATCAGCATTAACATTAGGCACTGCGAATGGGTGACAGTTATCCTCATTTTTTACACCATGCGTAGCAAAACGAGCATGGAACATAGCGTAACTATTTGGAAACTCCTTGCGTACTTCTAAGAATCGCTTAATGATTTTCTTAGATGACATACCACGACCAGTAACGATACCGTTCGGAGTGATGACCGCAAAGCCAAAGCCATGCGGGTTGTTACATGAAGCGCACTCTAAATCTTTGCGCTTTGGCGTGCTATTAGGTGACGCTACAACGAGTAGGCACATGGTTAGATACTCACATTCTGTCGGGTTAACCCGACACTAGGTATTAGTTTGGCTATGCGTGTGCATAGTTCAGGGTACAACTCTTGATTAAGTTCTATGTATGTAATGAAGTTCTCTACGAGCAACGCACCAGCGATGACCGCATTGGAATTAAGAGTTCGGGTGTACTCAACGCTGGCGTGCGCTAAGTCTATTTGGGACTTGATTGTTTCGCCATTGACGCTACCTCTAAAGATGCGAATCTCTAGTGTTTCACGATTGTTGGTATTGACCGCCGAATAGCGGTCACCGTGAAATGATTGCAACTTATTCTTGAATGAGCGTGTAGTTTTGATGACTAGATTATCGTACTCATCTCTGATAGGTGTGCCGTCATTTCGTCTGTCGTAATTTCTGATTTCTACATCATCAAACTTAGCCCACTGACTAGACGAACGACCAGCCATAGTTTCATAAAAAGTTTGATTACTGTAAATAAGATTAAGGAAATTGTGCATGTGTACACCATTGGTAAATCCAGTACGAGAAATGTGAATGTGCAAGCCACAAGTACGGGTATCCCACGCCTTGACCTTGTACCAACTACGCAACTTCTCTAAGGTATCCCATAACTCTGTCGCTTCATTCTTAAAGAAATCATGCGACATTGGGTGCGTTACTATCTCAAACCCATCATCTAGTGAGCCGTCACTCTTTAGATAGGCAAGGTCTAATGCTTCCAATCCATGAGCAAAAGCGGCTGACTCTTGTACTGTGTAAGTCCTACCACTCTCCACTTCTATCTCTATCCCAAAGAATAAGCGTTCATTCTTGTCGGTAGAGTGAAAGATAGCATCAGGGCGATAACTGTAATCATGAATGATACGGTTACCATCATCGTCGCAATTATCTATGCAATTATCACAACCGTCTGCATTGTATTCATCACATAAGTCACAATAGTAAGCATTACTGGTGCAATCAATGCACCATGACTCTCGTCGGTCGACAATGTATGAAGTGCCTCTACTGTTGTATTCTTCGCAATACTCACACCAGTATGCGTTGTTACCAGTGCAACTACCACACCAATTATTATTGTCAACTGTATGAAATTCGTCATTGATAGAACCTACGATGTCACATCTTTCACAAATAACTGCGCAGTTTTCACATAGTGGGTCACCATAGTCTGCGGTTATTACATCATCAGTATCTATACTGATAAGACATACTGCGCAATCTATTGGTGCTTCTTGCTCGTTATTTTCCATAGCCTTGCCTTTCTTGTCGGGTTAACCCGTTGCTTTCTGCAACGAATACATTAATCATACTACACCGATAACTTACTGTCAATCGTGGCATCGGCAACCACAATTCGTGTTTCTTGAACTACCTTTGCCAACCCTGGATAACCTTGCTTGACCATACGGTCAAACTCGGCTCGCAAAGCCTGCCTTACCATGCTAATTTGAGCATCAGTAAACTCTATTCTAATCATCGTCTAAAACTCATAACTATCTCAAATACGCCATCATCAAGTGCGTTAATAAGTTCTTCCCATTCGGAAAGAGATAAATCATGCCCTAAGATTTCTTGGGCTAAATCATAGTCGAGTTTGGATTCCCATAGTGTGTTTGTGTCGGACATTTCCGCCACCAGTTCGTCTGCGCTTGGATACAACATTTACTTACCAACCTTATACTTGCGGATTTTCTTGGCGATACGAAGTACTACCACAATGGCTAGTACGCTAATCCATGTTCGGTGGTTTAAGTAGATGTCACCGAAGTAACTCTCTACATTGATGCTCCACTTACTCACGCTGATACTGAATAGTTCCATTTTAACTCCTTTGTGCTGTCGGGCTAACCCGACAAGATAACGATTTGTTATCACGCGCTCACCGCTGGACTTGCACCAGCGTAACTACCTATCGTGAGCCACCAGCCTACACGCTGCCCAAATTCAGGCGCAGGCTATCCCCTAATAACTTAAGTATAGCATTGGGAAAAGATTGGGTCAAATCAGGGTAATCATCTTAGTTACCTTCCACATTTGTTGCTAATGCCATAGCGCGAACACCTTGCTCGTACCGATTGCGCTCATTAATCTTTTCATCAAGTTTGTTAATCTCAACTTCAAGGTGAGCGACTAACTCTTCTTGGTTCATTTCTACTCACATTCTGTCGGGTTAGCCCGACACTAGGTTTATTGGCAAAGCCCTAATGCCCTTCCAATAACTTAAGTATAGCCTAGGGAAAACATTTGGTCAAGCATGGTAAAACCTTTGATTGCCTGTCGGGTTAGCCCGACGGCTGACCACTAATCGAATGGCGTCTATCCGTTAATGAAACGCCGTCCGACCGCGAATAAAAAGTTTGTGTTGGTTTGTGTCGGCCGAATTTCTCAGAAATTTCTCAGGTAACTCTCAGGATTGAAAGCTTTGGGGCAGAAAAAAACCTCCGATTTCTCGGAGGTCTTTCTCGCTTGATAGATTTATGCCATCTGATGTAATTTCGAATCGATGAGGTTATACATCTCCGTAATGATGTCCCGATTATCTTCGGAGATAGATTGGAAGTCTAACTTTTCAAGATAGCCAAGCATGGCGCGAAGAGTATCGGCGTCTGTTGCTTTCGCTTTTTCTGGCTTGTTGGTTGGTGATTTCTCACCTTTCGCGTCATCGTGCTTTACCTTTCGCGCCCCAGCATTTGCCTTTTCTACGGCTGCAAGTGTGAGCAATTTCTCGCCATTACCTGCCCCAAGCAATTTGTACGAAGCGACGGCGGTGCTAAGTTGCTTGGCTAAAGTTAGGGCAGAAAACCCCGTCACTTTCTGCATGGCGAGCATAGTCGGGATACCTTCGACATGGCTCACTTTTACGAATGGCGACTCCAACCCTGTGTCCCTAATCGCCGCTTGCACCTGTCGAACGGTGAGAGTGGATTTTTTCATTTCGCGGGCAAGGTTTAAGGTTGCAGCAATTGCCAACGCTTCGCCCTTGTTGGTTGTGTCTACTAATTCTCTCCATGCCTTTTCAATTGTGGGAGATGAGACGGGCGTATTCTTAGTGCT
>JBBRXZ010000076.1:0-5654 GCA_038238095.1 Saccharimonadales bacterium (SeqCode) | reverse complement strand
CGCTCTCTAACAGATATGATAAGATAATCCGACGACGAATTTATGGCCTCATCGTCTAGCGGCTAGGACACCAGGTTCTCATCCTGGCAACCGGGGTTCGATTCCCCGTGAGGTCACCAGTGGCTTGACAGCAATAAGCCACGCATGTTAGTTTGTTAGTCTGGCGTCGGTGCAACAAATAAACCCCAACCGTAAAGGAGGGGTTTATTTTATTGTTACATGGCGGTGGGGACGGGATTCGAATACGTGGAATGCATGTAACACTCGCCGATTCCTGGCATCGGTGCATTAGACCGCTCTGCCACCCCACCGGCGAACTCTGCGTTAAACACAGAGTAGCTATATGTTATTGTTGCCACACCTAGCACTCAAGCATAAGCAACCAGTAATTTGGAATAGTTAATACTTATTTAATCTTTTCAAGACCATTTCGATTTCTGGTATAGGCTTATCACCACGTCTTTTTACTGGTAAGTCCTCTATCTGCTTGCCGGTTGCCTGGAAGCCGAATTGCTTGTAGAACCTGTCGGAGTCACTACCCGTCATGTTAAAGTTAACTTCATGAGGAAGACTGTTTCGTATTTGCGGAAGGTTGCGGCACTGATAATAGGAGTGCCGTTATTTATTGTGGGGCTTATCCTTATTCCGTTGCCTGGGCCTGGCCTGTTGGTTTGCTTCGTGGCACTTTTTATTATTTCTTTAGAGTTTGATTGGGCAGAGCCGCATCTGGAGCGTTCTAAGGCCGAGATTAAAAAAATCATTCAAAAGTCCCAGGATCGTAGTAAAAACATCAAGGATAAATAACTACTGAAACTGCCAGAGTTTTTGTTACTCATAGCTTTGATATGCGGGCTACCGGGAGTTCTTGCCAGTTGGTGGTGTAGCGGGGGCTGCGGAGGCGGTGTTTGGGCTCCCAAGCCTGGCTGAGGTCTTCAGCTGCATAATGCATTGTGCGCTTGCCGTAACGGCGGTTGATGGTGTCCAGAGCCTTTAACCGGTCCAGAGCTGCCTGGCTGTCGGCTAGGTCGACATCGCTAAACAAATCGGCCTGTAGACTTTTCTGGCTGACTAGCTCATGGAGCAAAATATTAACCCGGTGATAAGAAGCGTTAGGGTTGAAAATGAGCTCGGTAGCGTCTACGAGTGCCGAAGCAATGCTGCCCGTGTCGGCTGTGGGGGTCTGGAAGCTGACGGTCCGGCCGGAGCGCTGGTAACCAGGCTTGTGGTGGTTCGTACTGAGAGCTATGACCGCGCTTTTAGCCAGTAATTCTTCACGGCGTAGGCGCCAGGCTGCCCGGGCCGTCAGGCTGGCTATGGCTGACTCGACAACCGAGAACTGGTTGGTATCCTGGCCGAACATCCGGCCGTGCATGACACTCTGCCGTACCCGGCCGAAGGTTTCCAAAGGATGGCAGGATTGGCCACTCAGCTCGGCTACCAGCTGTCGGCCGTGGACGCCCATTAATTGCTGGGCGTGCCGCGGCCGCATCCGGGCCAGGTCGAGTGCGTTGTAGATACCCTCGGCTCTGAGCCGTGGGCTCAAACGCCAGCCGATACCCCAGATGTCATTGACAGGCGTCTTCAGCAAATGAGAGTCCCGTCTGGCCTGGAGCATTTCCATAAGGTCCAGTACTCCACCCAGGGCTAGGTCTTTTTTGGCATGGTCACTGGCTAGTTTGGCCAGGGTTTTGCTGGAGGCTATGCCGATGGATACCGGCACGCCGACCTCTTTTAATAAACGGTCTCGTATGGCCCCGCCCCATTGCCTATAGTCGCTAATTTCGAGTCGGCTTAGATCCAGAAAGGACTCATCGACTGAGTAGACCTCGGTGCGGGGCGTAATACTTGTCAGCACACGGGTGATACGCTCCGAAATATCCCCGTACAGTTCAAAATTGGCGCTAAACTGAACTACTCCCCAGTCTTTAAACAATGACTTGTATTTGAAAGCCGGAGCGCCCATCGGGATACCCAGAGCCTTGGCTTCACTGGATCTTGATATGGCGCAGCCGTCATTACTGCTGAGTACGACTACCGGCTGCCCTTCCAGGTCGGGCCGGAACAGACGTTCGCAGCTGACAAAGAAGTTGTTGCAATCGATGAGCGCAAAAACCGGTTTCATCGATTTTACGGCCGGTACTTATGAATGACGGCAGTCACTACGCCCCATGGCTGGTCATCGGGCGCCAGCTGGTGTTGGCGGCAAATACTCAAGCCGCCAGTCCGCCAAGCGATTATTAAATCTGCCGCTCCGGCCTGCAACGCCCGGTCGATGACGGCGATATCGCCATCATATATACCCTGGTCGGCCCAGTTATGGCCGGCTATCCGGAACAAATATGTGCTACTGGGACGTTGGATCAGTAGCTGGTTGAGATCCAGGGCTAATGGGGCGCTCTCGCCGCGGCGGTCGAGTGCCGGATTGGGAAAACCGCTGTGGACCGACACGCCGTCGCTGTCGGCCAGAGTTTGTAGATCGTCGTGCATAGTTTTGTCTCCTGCTGTTTCATATTGTTTTTAGAGTGTATTCGCGTCCGCGATAAACGATCCGCCGCGGATAGCTTTCGAAGCGCCGCTGAGCCGGATTGTTATCAAAGAAGACCGAAGTGATCTGCACGTCCTGCGTGGCTAGTGTTGGGATTTCCATAGTTCAAGCTCCTAAATTCAAGTAATAAAAGACTAACTGGCAGAGGCCAGCAAACGGGTTTAGGGTTTGGAGCTTACAGCGAGATGTTGCTACCGTTCGGAGCGAACCTCTTACCGCTGGAAACTAATGCTTTGAACTGTGGAAGAAAACAGGGACCGAAGTATGTCTTCTTGGTTATAAGTCTGTGCGGTAAATGCTACGCAAGTCCTCACATGGCTACCATTAATTATACTCCCTGCTGTCAATCCGCTAAAAGTTTACGTTAAAGTCTCGGCCATAGCCCCGCTGTTACCGGCTATTTAATGGTGTTAAGGAAATCGACAAGTTCGTGGGGGGTGAATTCGGCCTTGACCAGGTAGCCGTCGGCCTGTTTCTCGATATCGGCGCGGACGTCTTCGCGCTGTTCCAGGTTTGTGGTAATGATAATCTTGGCGCGTATCGGTGGTACTCGGGCTGGATCCCGGAGGATGCGTAAAATTTCAATACCTGTCAGACTGGGTATCATAAGATCAAGCAGAATGATGTCATACTGGTTGGTTTGAGCAGCCGCCAGGGCGACTTTGCCATCGGTGGCGGCTTCCACCTGGTAGCCACCTTTGCTTAGAGCCCGAACGTACAGTTCGGTTATGAAGCGTTCATCTTCGATGCATAGGACCTTACGGCCGGCTTTTTGCGCCGTGGGCTTAATGGGGCTGGTTGAGGGCGGTTCCATGATTCATTTTCATTGTAGCATGCCGAAGTAGTCAAAAACTTTAACTAGCGCCGGTACAGTGAGTGGTTCTTGATCCAGCCATGGGCACCACGGGTGATTGCTTGGTCACCGGTTTGCTTCAGGCTTTCAGTAAGCTGAGCATACGGTAAAACCGTAAAGCTAAAGGTACTGCCTTCACCTTCGCGGCTTCGGACCCATATGTTCCCGCCGTGAGCGGCGATAATGGCTTTGCTCAGGTAAAGACCTAGCCCGGTGCCGCCTATTTGAGCACGGTTGCGGTGATCTCGATAAAATTTAGTAAATAAATTCGGTAGGACACTGCTCGGAATGCCCTGGCCGAAGTCTTGGACGCTAGTTTCAATTAATCCTTCCTGGTTGAGAAATGTCTCAATTTTGATTGTTTTACTGGTGCTGCTGTATTTGATAGCGTTGTCTATTAGGTTGTTGATGACTTCGCGGATGCTCAGCCGGTCGACACCCACCGGCGGTAAGTTAAGTGCGAAGCGGCACTGTAAGGTGATGCCGCGGACTTTTGCCCGCAGACTGATTATTTCGACGGCGCTCTTTAATATAGTGCTCCAATCTTCAGACTGAAGCATGAGTTCAAGCTGGTCATTATCAACACGGGCTACATTGAGGGTATTGTTCACATAGCTCGTTAACTGCTCGGCCTGGGCGCGCATTTTGAGCAGGAAACCCTGCAATTCCGGGTCGAGGCTTTGCCCGAATTCATCTTCAAATACCTCTATATAACCGCGCAGTAAAGTCAGGGGTGTGCGTAGCTCATGGACGCTGAGCGCCATAAAACTGACCGCTTGCTCGTCCTGGCTGTACTGCTTGGTATGGTCAAATAGCACCATTATAGTTTCGTTGTTGTCGGCATTGTCGCGGTTGTAGTAGGCGGCCAGATCAAATAACCGTGAGGGATGATCGTCCCGGACATTGAGTCGTACACGCTCCCAGTTTGTTACGGCGGTAGCGCTGTTAGTTCTTACTGATTTGAGCCAGGTATCGAACGTGGCTTCGGTCGGAAATGACATGTCGAGCACCATATAAACGTTTTTGCCAAGCATATCGGATGAGGCAATACCTACGTACTGAGAAGCGGCAACGTTGGTAAATCTAATCGTTTGGGTACTATCGAGTACTATCAGCGGTAGGGGCAAATTCTGGGCGATAAAATTATGGTGTAAGTCACTCCTTTGCCGATGGCTTTCAGCCGTAACCTGGCTGGCGATATTTGCCAACTGATAGACCTGTGCCGTCAGGCTGGCCACCAACTCGCGTCCGAGACGCAGATTTTCGACTTTGGGAGCAGTTATGCCATGCTCTGTGGGGCTGAGATGTACGATAGCCTGCCAGACGGCCCGGAGGGGCTGAACTACGTAGCTACTGAAGAACCACATAATCAGGCAAGCCAGTAAAACACCAAGTGTAAGGCTGCCAGCTAAAATTATAAAAGTGTCTATGCTTGTGTAGTATTGAAGTGCCCAGTAGAAAGCAATGACTATACTGTTCTCGATGACGATGATCGCCAATAGATATATACCGATGCGATTACGAAGTTGGTCGAGATAGTTCATGTGCTTTTAGGGCGTATAGCTGACCTTGCCGGCGCCAGCTATGGCGCTCAACCATGTCTGGCCCGGGTTGAGAGTCAATGGCTTGCCGGCGGGATCAGTGAAGACAAACTGGCTTTTATCACTGGTTTTTGACCATTGGCCGATTGTGACGGTGCCGTCCTGGAAGATGTAGGCTTGGCCATTGCCGATGGTACTGTACTGCGAGTGGTGATCATCAGCCTCCAGGCCATAGGACATCACCAGGGCAACTACTACATTGGGACTAATCTGTTTATTGCCGTTAGCGTCCATATGTGCCGCGCCGCCCTCACTGCGGTTGTAGCTATTGGTCGCGGCGTTATAGTCATAGTGGACGTTATATTGAGGTCCGGAGAATGCTAAATTGATACTTTTAGCGGTAGGTTGCTTGCTCGGCGCGGCTGCCTTACGGGCGAAACCGGTAAAAGTACTGCCGGTATAGCCTTTGGCGGTTTCCAGCTGGTTGAGAGCGCCTAGCGAGGTATAGACATTGTGTGGCGCGGCCCGGCTGTTTATGCGGTGATACGAACCGCCGTTAGCGAATTGATCAAGGTCATGTACTCCCCAGCTTTTGATATCGGCCAAAGCTTCCGGGCTGCCGCCGACGTGAGCGTAACCGGCATCAAAGCCTAATGCCCACTGGATATAATAAGGCCGGGCACTGCGAATTGGCCCAACGTCATCGGGTGCTGTG
>JBBRXZ010000075.1:0-5679 GCA_038238095.1 Saccharimonadales bacterium (SeqCode) | reverse complement strand
TGAGAGTACATCGTAGTTTTCTCCTTATTTGTTTTTCAAACTTACAGATATAGAGTACTACTGGTTCTCAACAAAAAACACCGGGTACAAGTCCCGGTGTTTTTACTTTTAGGCAGGCTTTTTAACTAGCACAAAGCGTTATAGTGTACTGCTGAATACTTATCTGGTAAATTCTGTGGACAGGTCATGGAACCTGGTCGGCTTTCAAGCTGCTTGGTTCTTCGGGAGGGGCTGGTCGCCTATAGAATCTTATAACAGAGGTGTCTATGAGCATTAATGATTTCGCCCAAGGTATCATCCAAAAACTAGCGTTTAAGGATAGTCAACTAAGCTTCAGCAAAGATAAGCTTTCATTCGCTATCTCATCTTGAAATATTAACGTCGCTGGTCAGCAGCATATTAGATAAATGTCTACTGGTTCGAACAATCGCAACTAATACCAAGGCACTGCCTGCTAAATTCGCCGCCGTAGCTAACCATAGATTTATTGTTACCCCTGGACCGCCTAAAACCACACCTGTACCTGCTAGGGCTGGCAGCAAAGGTGCTAGTAGCAACGTGCCACCACAGCTTAAAACATGTGAGCCAATTGCCGCGGTTGCTATCCCGGCGTAGGCTTTTTTGTTGATGGCAGACTTTGTGTTAAGTCGCTTGCCAGTACGCACCATGAATATAAGTAGCACTACGCTAAGTGCCGCCAATAATGAGAACACGAACGTCGACAATACAATCGGATTTGTCAAAGAACCTACCTGTTGACCAAAATCTTTAAATATATAACTTGCCTTATCAGTAGCATTCAACGGTGCTTGTGTAAAAATGTATGCCAGCAAGTTAATGCGTGGTAACCATAGAAACAGGAAGAGGATTACTAACCATACTACCAGTAATCTGAGCCTATAACCGGGAACCTCTAGCATCGCTCGTATTAAATTCAGGGTTACTTTCAGATTCATATCAGACGCTTATACTTTTTCCTTGTTTCAAATCTATAGGACAAACTACTGTGCCGCTTGGTTTATAGGTGTATTATTAGGACCGGCCGTGCCTTCAGGACCCCTTTTAACCACATTCTGTAAATAGAACTTCTTAATCTTGGCTTCGTCGTACTTGTCTAGATTAAGCGTAACAGTCCAGGCGGCCATTTGGATTGCTTTAGTATTTGTGGTGCGAGGTGTAACTATGGCCTTAACCGGGCTAAACTCTTTGTTGCTGTATGGTGGCGCGAATAACGCTTGTAATTTCTTTAATTGATCTGCCGATAAATCGGGTTTATATGCAACGATAACGCCGCCGTGTTCCTCATTATGCAGAAATACTTCATCAGGAACTTCTTGTATGTAGACACCCCATTGAGTCGGTGCATCGGCATCAGCATAGTGAGGACCGGAGCTGGGTAGATCAGTTTTATATGGTTCATGGGTTTTCCCGCGCGGAATATGGTTTTCGCCCTGTTTTGCCTGGCTTTTACCCACTTCGGTCTCTTTAGGTTTGGAGCTGCTGAGACTCTTAAACAAAGGCACGCTGAAAACTATAGCTATGACTAAAATTAATATTGCAAACGATCTGTTAGACATTCTTCCCCCGATAATTAGTTAGTAAATGGAAGGTATGTCTTATCTAGAATCTGTAAGCTACTTGTAATTTTATTATGTCAGGTGGTCGCCAATGCAGGTGGCGCAGCAAGGACGCTGTCAAGAATATAAATAATGACCAGCCTACGCCCATAAACGCTAAATAGTAAGGCTCCGGCGGCTCAGGCTCAGTGTCTCTGTCCTCTATAACAAGCTTTTGCTCTGGTGCGGCAGAGTTAAACTGGGATACGCAGGAAGCCTGGCACTGACTGCGGTTCATTTCCTTGTCCATAGGGGACGCAGCCGAGGCTGTCAGTAGAGCATGCCCAGCGCCAATACCAAATAACAATATAAAGAAAGCGGGTATGTTAGCAACTAGACGCAATAATGATCTCCCTCTCATCCTTACCATTATAACTTACCCCTCGAAGACATTTCAGGTTACTTATAGATACTGCCGCCCTTTACCCCGAAAAATTCTTCAAAAGTCGTGCTGCCTTTTGAGTTTAAATGTGCTGCAAGTGATTTGCCAACGTAACGGAAATGCCACGGTTCCTGTTTGTACCCTGTAATGGCTGTTTTGGTTTCAGGGTATCGCAAAATAAAGCCGTATTTATAGCTATTCGCGGCCAGCCACTGGCCGTCCTTGGTTGATGCGAAGCAATCCTGTACTTTGCAGCGCTCATTGCCAAAGTCCATGGCCAAGCCAGTTTGATGCTCGCTGTAGCCAGGTCTGGCACTTTCCTGGTCGGCAGCCTCCTGGCCGAAGCCACTTACTAAGCTGTTATAGGCCTTCTCTTGTATAGGGTAAGATCTATAGCCACTCTCAAGATTTAACAGAAGCCCGCTCTTTTTGGCATTGATCATCATGGCCACTAAATCTTTAGCCGCTACAGATGCCATCAACTGGCTGTTACCGACTTTATGCAGCTGGACAGGCACATAATTTATAGGTTTAAGCGGACGCTGTTTATTAACGATTACCCAAAGGCTTGCAGGGTCAGTTATGGAATGCTGGTTCTTATCAAAGGGCATGGATGATTTGTCTTGTCTACTCTGCTGATTAACTGCATAAAAAGATACCCCGATCGCGATTAAAAGCAAGATAGCAGTAGTTTTTATCATAATTTAATGGTTGTGAACATGAGCTGCTTTTTTGTTTGGCTTTTCGCGCATCATTTTTAGCATATCCTTACCGCCAGTCTTAAAGAAACGCACGAGTACTATAGCAGTGATGATCAGGAAAATAATATTAAGGATAGTAGTATAGTTCCACGAAACTGATGCCTCAAGCACTTTAGCGTTACGCTCATCAGGCACTAAGCTTAATAGCTGGAACAACCCTTCAATGATGAAGCCTGCGAGTACCATAGCTACGTACAACACTCCGGTTAAGCGTAATGCCATTTTCCAGCCATAGTATTTACGATAAATGTTGATTATAGGCAGCACTATTAGATCGGCAAATATAAAACTAATAACACCGCCAAATGATATACCACCATTCCACAGCACCGCCGCTAAAGGTACGTTACCAATCGAACAGACAAAACTAAGTACGGCCACTAACGGGCCCACGATCGGGCCCCAGACGGCCGACAGTAGCGGACGATCGGTTAAAAATAAGGCTCCCCAGAATGATTCAGGAATTAAGGCGGCTGCTGCGCCGGCAATTAGCAGTCCCAGGGCAATATCTTTCCAAACTGCCTGCCAGTCCATAACAAAGTAATGCGAGGTGGCTGTTCTGCCAGCGTCTGATCTCAGATTGCTAAAGAGGGAGCCTTTTTGGGTTACGGCCATGTCCATCTGGGCGTGGGCTTCCATCTTGCCCTGTGCGCCTCTTTCAGCCACCTTTCTAGCAGCTTCAACCAGCTTAGGGCTAATAAATATGCGGGCCAGGAGGGCAAACAGAATTATCATAATCGGGCCGCCGATAAACTCAGCCAAGGTGAATTGCCAACCAAGTAATAGAGCCATGATAATACCCAGCTCAATAACAAGATTTGTCGAGGCTATCTCAAACGCAATAGCCGATGCGAAGTTGGCACCTTTCGTGAATAAAGAACGGGCTAAAGCGACGGCTGCATAGGAACAAGACGAAGATGCCGCGCCCAGTCCTGTGGCTACTGCTAATGCCTTAGGGCTATCATCGGGCAACAGCTTGGTCATTTGCTTTTTTGAAACCACAGCCTGTATAGCTCCAGACAGTAGAAACCCTAAAATCAGTGCCCAAAGGATTTCCCAGCCCATGGCAAACGCCGTTGATAGCGAATCCCAAATAGCTTCAAATAATCCCATATCTGCTACGTTCCCGAATACTGTTCTGGGTTAGCATCAAATTGCGTGGTACATGTATTGCAGCATAGGTAATAAGTTTTATCTTTGTAAGCACGCACCAGGCCTTTGCTTTCGGCTTCTTTTTTGTTGACGGTAATATGCATGACCGGGCATATAGCCACCTCATCCGGGTCACCAACTGCCGATGCGTGATGATGACTATGCTGTTTAGTTTTTACGATCATTCCTCATCATCCACATCATGCCTAACATTATGAGAGGGCATATGAGTAGGAGAAGCCCGAAGCCTCTACCCACGTTCCAACCTGGTGCTAAAAAGATTAGGAGAATCGCTAGTCCTGCCAGTATTACCATTATTGTGTTGTGTGCTTTCATAGTAAACCTCCTTCTAGTGGCCCATCATTTCCATGTTATGGCTTTGGGATCCGGTTGAAACACTGTAGCCCCATTGAGTCTGCCACGACTTCATTTCTTTAATTTCCTTAGTCTGGGCAGCAACAATGTCGTCCGCTAAGTTTTTTACTTCATCGTGTTTGGCGTTTTGTTTAGCCAGATTAGCCATATCGATTGCGCCCTGGTGGTGGGCAATCATTCCGCTGATGAAGGCTTTGTCAAAGTCATCGCCGGTTTTGCCCTTAAGCGAACTTGTCATATCGCTCATAGACATATCAGCATCATTCACCATGCCCTGGCTGGTTGAGTTTGTATGCATGCCCATCGTGCGCATCATGCTTTGGTGGTCATTATTGACGGCGTAGGCCGCGCCGAAACCAGCAATTATACCGCCAGCTAACAGTCCTATCACTCCGTACAGGATTGATTCTTTATTCATATTGCCTCCTTTACTTAACTTACTACTGCTTGCCTCGCACGTGCGTTAACTCGTACAAACCAAGCAGCTCGCTGATAGCTTCCTCTTGCTTTTTCTCGTCGGTTGAGGACAGCTTTTCCCTCATATGGGTACGTAAGTGATTTTCGAGAATTAGTTTATTGAGTGAGCCTAAAGATTTCTGAATAGCCAGCGTTTGAGTGATAATGTCCATACAGTACTCTTCGTTCTCGATCATTTTCTCGATGCCCTTCAATTGTCCCTGAAGGATTTTGGAACGGTGCAAAGCTCGTTGCTTAATGTCTGCAATCATATATCTATCATAATACCCCCAGGGGGTATAAGTCAAACACATTCTCGGTCACGGAACCCGGTCGGCTTTCGCGCTGTCCAGTTGCCATATGGCTTGCGGTCAGTTAGAGAACCGAATAACAGAGGTGAAAATCAAAAAACCGTCACTTATGACGGTTCGGATGCCTATCAGGAACTTTTACAATTCTATCGGCTCTCTATTTTCCATCAGAGACCCAAAGAGCGAACGATCATGGAACACGGTCACCCATTATAGGTGTCCGATTTGGCTCCCCCTACTAGACGAGCTTCACAACTCCCAAGTCGAAAACCATATCGAAATTTTACTTACAAATCTAAGTATTGTTTATAGCAGTCTCGTTTAATTCTTTCCCTGGCTCTGGAGTAGAGTTATTTTTCATAACTACGTTATAGTCAGAAGCGGTTGTGATAACTTTTTCAATGGGGTCAACTTGATGTTTTAGTTTAACGATAAAAGTATCCCTGTTCACATGTATTTCCTGGTAGTCACTAAGTTTAAGAGATATAGGACTTTCGTAAAACCCCAAACCTTGCTAGCGTAAAAGTGCCCCAACTTTTACAAAACTAACGAGGAGAAATAAAAACAATGCGAGTAACCGCTCAGATGTATGGGCAGTTTCTGGTTAATACGCCGCTCAACGTAAC
>JBBRXZ010000074.1:0-5844 GCA_038238095.1 Saccharimonadales bacterium (SeqCode) | reverse complement strand
GGTATTAGACACCATTTCAGGTGCTTATGCCTCACTAAAGGGTACGTTCCTACGTGTTACTCAGCCGTCCGCCGCTCGTGTACTCCAGCACGTCATTCGATCTCGCTTTCCTGATTCAAGAAAGTTTTACTTGGCCTCACAATGGTTGGAATTTGCGTTCCTCCCTTTTGTGATGCGGAAATTTCTTTGAAATTTCCACGACCTGACTCAATCAAATAACCTGCAGGAGCCTTACCGCTCGACTTGCATGTATTAGGCACGCCGCCAGCGTTCATCCTGAGCCAGGATCAAACTCTCCAAAAAAAGAATTTGCCTTAACTGCAGTCGAACATTCAATCTGTCGAAACAGATCAAACTGACTTATTTTAAAACAATTCAAGTGCGCCGTACTATACCTAAATATAGTTGGCGCTAATGAACTGACGTTGATTTGCACTATTCAATTTTTAACGTTCAAATGGCCCTTCCAAAGGGAGACTCAAAGAGACCCACAGTCAAGCCATTCGTATAATCATACCCCGCCATGAGCGCTTACGTCAAGTGGTAAACAAACCTTCTTCGCCGTATTTCTTACAACTCTTTACGATAAAATATGAAAGTGAAAGGGCCGTCTTTTCCGCGATGTGTTTCTTGGTAGCCATGTGACTCATAGAATTTGCGGGCAGTCGTCAGCTTAGTGGTGGTATCTAGTACGAGTGTCTGATAATTTAGTTGCCGAGCTTTATCTTCAAGTAGAGATATTAGCTGGCTACCGATTCCACGTCCCTGTAAATCGGGGTGAACCCGCATACGCTTGAGTTCAGCCTGGTCAGGCTTCTCGCTCATGCGAAAACCACCCATTGCCACAATAGTGCCGTCCAGTTCGCCCACCAGAAATTCGCCGCCGGTATTTAAGTAGTAACCCTCGATATTATCAAGATCACGCTCACGACTTTTTGCTTCTTCGGTTTCTATGTAAGTATCGGCGGCCCGCAGTGCCTGTTCGTGAAGATGCTTAACCGGTTCCAGATCGGCTAGTCGATACTGCCGAAATACCACCCCTTTCGGTGCCGGGTCAATCGATTTCTCCGGATTATCCTGTTTCTGATAACCCGCCGGGATGAGTTTACCGATAACATAAGAGCGCCGAATAATAGTAATCTCCTGGCCGCTTTCCAATTTATCCAGGTAATAGCTTAACCGGGCTCGTAGCTGTTTAGAATTTACCTGCATTTTCATCCTCCTATTAAGTAGGTGTACACTTAAGCGTACACCTACTTCAACGCAATAAACAAAAAACTAGCTTGATTTAGGTTTCCAAGTCATTTTCATGTTAAGTATCGCCGTTCACAAGCTCATACAGTATTTGCTGGAGGGGTTTCTGGCGGGTTTCAGGGCGTTTGGCACGAGTTATCCAGCCGATGTAATCGTTTTGCTAATAGTCGGGCATAGAATAGCGCTGTTGTCGCAAAGCCATATGATTATTTTAACACTTTGGCGGCTGCCAGGGTTGCCGGAGCTTCCATATATATCCTATTTTAACTGATTTTGGTTAAAAGCTTGCAATACCATATTATTGTAATATGCAAAGACTTGAAACCCGGCCCTTACCCACAAGTGACATAGAACAGGGCCCCATTGTGGATATTAATCAGTCAGCCTTACCGGGCATTGAATGGTCTAATCATGCTCCATCGCCGGATGACCTTGCTATCCTACCAGTAGGCATGAAAGACATGGCCACATTTATACAAATCGAGGACAGTTTGGAGCGATCAGCTGCCGAATTAGAAAGAGATTGCGACAAGCAAGCAGCTGCAGATGGTTACGTAATCACAGCAGAAGCCTACGAAGCCCAAGGTTTTTATATAAAAGCTGCATTGCTAAAAGGAAAAGCTGCAGAATTATATCTCGAAGCGAATAATCTTGAGATTGCCGGCCTAGAGCTAAATGATGCAATAGGGCTAGACAGAATGGCACATAAACTTGCCAGCTTGACCGAAGAAGTTCAAGATCATAACCCTGACTTCCCGATCAGAGCTAATTATCCAAATTTATTTACAGATTTCACATACAGGCGGGGTGAGGCCAATCGCCATCATCTCTCTAGCAACAGTATCATTTATGCCATGTTACACGATCATTACACGTTATTGTTCGCTGTTGTGACCAGAGTAAACCCGAGCTACAAACTGAATGGGCTGTACAACCTGGCCATTGCAGATCTAAATGAAAGTAACTCAGATCTTACGGCTGAAAGACGCTATTGTAAACTTCTGTTTACAAAATACATGGATACTATGCACTATTAAATGTAGTCAATTACTCCAAACTGGATTGCGACTTAGTTTCCGATGCAGGCTCCGGGAGTAAAGTTTCAGTTGATTCAGATTCAGTGTCGACTTCGATTTCATCGGCTTTGTCGACGAGAGCCAGAGAAACCACTTGGTCGCCGGCGTTGAGGCGCATGATGCGGACGCCTTGGGTGGCCCGGCCAAGCGCCGGGGTGTCTTTAAGGCCCAGGCGGATAGTCTGGCCCTGCTGGCTTATAATGATGACTTCCTGACTGGCGTCTTCGCCGAGTGTCTTGACGCCGACCAGATTACCGGTCTTGGAGTTCACTACCGCCGAACGGATGCCGACACCGCCGCGGGCGTGCGGGGTGAACTGAGCAACCTTAGTGCGTTTGCCATAACCATATTTACTAATAACAAAAATACTGGAGCCCTCTTCGACGATATCCATACCAATAACGTGATCGCCAGGACGCAGTCTAATGCCACGGACACCGCGGCTGACACGTCCCATTGGCCGGGCGCCGCTTTCGTGGAAGCGGATGGCCTGCCCGAGCGAAGTGGAGATGACGACTTCGTTGTCACCGGTGGTCATTCGTATCCACTTAAGCTCATCGCCAGCATCGAGGTTAATGGCAATCAGGCCGCTGTTACGAACGTTCTGGTACTGCTCAAACGGCGTTTTCTTGACCACGCCGCGCACGGTACACATGATCAGGTTTTTGGCGTCATGGGTCTTACTGACGTTGATTACACTTGTGACATTTTCTTCAGGCTGTAATTGTAACAAATTAACAATAGCTACGCCTTTAGCGTTGAGGCCAACAGCCGGCACTTCATAAGTCTTCAGGCGGAAGACCCGCCCCTTATTGGTAAAGAATAACAGGAAGTCGTGTGTGGAAGCATTGACCACATGCTCTATTACATCCTCTTCACGCGTAGACATACCCCGGCGGCCCTTGCCGCCGCGGCCCTGCTTTTTATACTCGCCAAGCGGGCTGCGCTTGATGTAGTTGGCCGCCGTGAGGGTCACGGCGACTTGCTCATCGGCGATCAGGTCTTCGTCGCTCATCCTACCAAGTTCATTTGAAACGACTTTGGTGCGGCGTTCATCACCATACTGCTTTTTGAGTTCCAGCAGCTCATCTTTAACAATTTTAAGGATTTTCTTCTCGTCAGCGAGTATGGCTTCCAAGCTGGAGATTAACTTAATTAGCTCCGCCAGTTCATTCTCGATCTTTTGACGCTCCAAACCGGCTAGAGTGCGCAGCTGCATGGCCAGAATAGCCTTGGCCTGGATATCGCTTAAGTTAAACTTCTTGACCAGATTTACGTGGGCTTCCTCGGTGGTATCAGAAGCACGGATAGTGGCGATGACTTCATCTATGTGGTCAAGGGCGATCTTCAGACCTTCCAGAATGTGGGCGCGCTCACGGGCTTTCTTCAGTTCAAACTCAGTGCGGCGCCTTACCACTGTGCGGCGATGTTTAATATGCTCCTGGAGAATATCCTGCAACCCGAGGACACGCGGCTGGATGCCATCAACCAGGGCCATCATGTTGAAATGGAAACTGGTTTGCAAAGGCGTCAGCTTGTAGAGCTGGTTTAGTAATTTTTTGGGGTAAGCGTCTTTCTTGAGGTCGATAACGATTTTGACTTCACCGCGAGCCGTCTCGTCGCGCAAGTCGCTGATGCCGGTTAACTTCTTTTCCCGGACCAGATCGGCTATTTTGATAACCAGGTTTTCTTTGTTCAAGGCATAAGGGATTTCAGAAATAACAATCTGGTTGCGGCCCTTTTTATTCTCGATGATTTCGGCCACGCCGCGCGTTACCACCCCGCCCCGGCCGGTGGCATAGGCAGTTCGGATAGACTCTTTGCCATAGATGACACCGCCGGTAGGAAAATCGGGACCCTTAACATGTTCCAGCAAATCATCAAGCGTAGCCTGCGGGTTATCTATGAGTACAATTTCGGCGTCTACTAACTCCGTGAGGTTATGCGGCGGGATATTAGTAGCCATACCAACGGCGATACCGAGTTGTCCGTTTAACAACAGGTTTGGTAATTTGGCTGGCAGGACGGATGGTTCCTGAGTAGTGCCGTCATAGTTATCCCGGTAATCGACAGTCTCTTTGTCTATATCGGCTAGCAATTCATCGGCCAGACGGGCCATTTTAGCCTCGGTGTAGCGGTAAGCAGCTGGCGGGTCGCCGTCCATCGAACCAAAGTTACCCTGCCCGTTGACCAACATATAGCGCATCGCCCAAGGCTGTGCCATGCGCACCATGGCATCATAGATACTGGAGTCGCCATGCGGATGATAACGGGCCATAACGGCGCCGATAACGTTGGCGCTTTTGCGATGGCGGGCGCCGCTGCGCAGGCCATCTTCATTCATGCTGTAAAGGATGCGCCGGTGGACAGGTTTTAGACCATCTCTGACGTCAGGAAGGGCTCGGTCAATGATTACGCTCATAGAATAGCGTAAATAGCTATCTTCCATGACGTTCTCTACACTACGAAGTTCAACGCTTCGCGAGTGTCCGGAATCCATTACGTCGGCGGCTTGTATATCATCTTTGCGGCGTTCTTCCATAGAGGCTTCACCAGCTGCCTGGTTTTCGAGTCGCGGCTCATTCATAGCCTCATTAATTGGTTCGTCAGCATTGTCATCCGGTGTAATCTGATCTTCCTCCATCAGCGAATTCCTACCAATTTATCACTGTTAATGAGGCTCATATATCCAAATCCTTTACAAACTTGGCATTGGCCTGAATGAAGCTTTTTCGCAGCTCTACCTCTGTGCCCATCAGCTTGTTGAAAATGGCATCGGCTTTTTCGGCATCGGAAACTTTAACTTGCACCAACACCCGCTTTTCGGGGTTCATGGTCGTTTCAAACAGCTGTTCGGCGTCCATTTCGCCGAGGCCTTTGTAACGTTTTTGCTCGATAAAACCAGCCTGCTTCAGCCGATCGTCGTTACTATCCAGCTTAGAGCCTTCTTTTTTACGCTTGGCTATCGTTTCATCCAGTACTTTTTCAAGCTGGTCTTCATCGTAAATAAAGACGCTGGAGCTGGGTTTGCGGCCGGGCTTAACCAGCTCGAACAGCGGCGGCTTAGCCAGGTACAAGTGCCCGCCGTCGACCACCGGTAGCATGTAGCGGAAGAAAAAGGTCATTAAGAGCGTTGAGATGTGGCTGCCGTCAACGTCGGCATCAGTCATAATTATAATGCGATCATAGCGCAAACCGGCCACGTCAAATGATTCTTCTATACCGACACCCATGGCTTTAATCAGACTGACAATCTCATTATTGGCCAGCATCCTATCAAGCCGGGCGCGCTCCACGTTCAGGACCTTACCGCGCAGCGGCAAAATAGCCTGGCTTTTACTGTCGCGGCCCGATTTGGCCGATCCGCCGGCCGAATCACCCTCTACCAGATATAGTTCAGAGTCTTTAGGGTCTTTGTTGGAACAATCGGCCAGCTTCCCGGGCATACTGGCCCCATCCAGAACGCCTTTACGCAGGATATTATCCCGGGCCGCTCTGGCCGCCTTACGAGCGC
>JBBRXZ010000073.1:0-5886 GCA_038238095.1 Saccharimonadales bacterium (SeqCode) | reverse complement strand
GAGCCGCGGCTCATGGTCTGGACCTTTAGTTTGCCGCGCTTTAAATATTCTTCATTGACGGTGGTGATTTCCAGCTCGCCACGGTCACTGGGCTGGATGTTTTTGGCGATTTCTATCACGTCGTTATCGTAAAAATACAGGCCTACGACGGCGTAGTCCGACTTAGGCTGAGCTGGCTTTTCTTCTATTGATACCGCGTGATGGTTTTCGTCAAATTCTACTACGCCGTAGCGCTCCGGGTCGGATACTTTGTAGGCGAAGACTATGCCGCCATCCGGGTCGGCACAAGCTGCCAGGCTCTTGCCAAAGGCTTCGCCGTAAAAGATGTTATCGCCCAGGACCAGGGCGACTTTGTCGCTGCCTATGAACTCTTCGCCGATTATGAAGGCCTGGGCCAGGCCGTCGGGCGAGGGCTGGGCGGCGTATTGCAAGTTTATGCCCAGCTCGGAACCGTCACCGAGCAGTTTTTGGAATTGCGCCTGGTCTTCCGGCGTGGTTATGACCAAGATGTCGCGGATGCCGGATTGCATGAGCGTGCTGAGCGGGTAATAGATCATCGGCTTGTCGTAAATGGGCATAATCTGTTTGGAAATGCCCCTGGTGATGGGGTAGAGGCGGGTGCCCGAACCGCCGGCTAAGATGATACCTTTCATGAAGTCCTCCCTACTGTTGCTATATTGACATTATGCTCTATATTTACTAGTATCATGATAGATCACCACGACTAAGACCCTTGCGATGTTTCGTCTTCGCAGGGGGCTTTTTTGTTAACAGGGCCTCCATGATTTCCGAATTGCGTAACAAAATAGTACGGTCGCAAGTAAAGACTAGGCCTTTGTTGGGTTTGGCCTCAAAGCCTAGATATACAACTTCTACCCCCCGACGTTTTAACTCGCTTACTGCTGGCTGTAGGTCCGAATCGGAGCTGCATAGAATGGCTGTTTTGATCTTCTTATCACAGGCCAGTGCGACCATATCAACTGCCAGCCGTACATCAACACCCTTTTCTCGAAACAGAATGCGAGTCTCTGGACCCGCGTTAATCGTTTGAGCGCGAACGTTCCCGGCCAGAATAAACTCTATACCTTGGTTCACCAGCCTGTTCCGCAGCTTGCGTTGAGTAGCAATCAGCTGTTTAGACTTCCTGGCTGTCTGCTCATTGTAATGAAGCTTTGCTGCGTAAAATTTAACCTGGTTAATATTAAGTGTCGGAAGTACATTATCTACTAGCCTTCTCACGTTAATGTCTACGGTTTCTGCTGTACGAGGGACAGTTTTCTCACGCGAAATAATCTCTTCAATTTTATGAAGAAAGTTTTCTCCATCAATGAATAGAATTACTTGTGACACTTGCGAACCCCATAAAAAAACCTCACCGGGCTTGCGCACAGGGTGAGGCGTTTATACTTGTAATTATACTGCGCGCATGCTCCAAAGTCAATAGTCATAGCTTTCATAGACCCGACTCTTTCTCCAGGTAGGTTCCTAAATCTTCGCGCCAGTCTCGGGGGGTGAAGCCGGTGGCTTGGATTTTATCGAGTTGTAGCGTGCTTTTGAGCGGCCGTGGCGCGATGCCGGGCTTATCTTTGTAGTAATCCGCAGTTGTAGTGTCGGTGACGGTCAGGTCGTAACGGGTCAGTTTGAAAATCTCGCGGGTAATGTCTGCCCAGCTGGCCGGGTCGCCGCTGTTACTGACGTTGTAAACGCCGTAGGGAGCCTGTGTGCTGAGTAAATGGTCGATAGCCCGTACCAATACGCTTGTGAAGGTCAGGCGGCCGATCTGGTCGCCTACAACGGTTGGCTCAACGCCTTTCTGGCCGAGCTCTAACATGGTTCGCACGAAGTTTTTACCGTCGCCAATTACCCACGATGTTCGCAGTAGATAGTGTTTGGAAGCCAGACTGACCACAATGTCGCCGGCGGCCTTAGTCTGGCCATAAACGCCGAGCGGTGACAGCGGCTCGTCTTCCGGGTGCGGGTCTTGCACGCCGTCAAACACGTAGTCGGTGGATATATGAACCAGCGTAATGTCATTCTTCGCAGCAACACGCACCAGATTGGCCACGGCTGAGGCGTTAACGCTCCAGGCGGCAATGCGCCCTTCCGGCGTCTCGGCACCATCGACGTCGGTGAAGGCGGCCGCGTTTAGGATAATTTTGATACTGCTCCAGTCAAAGTTATTTACTGATTCTTTGTTCGTGATGTCCATTTCGTCGATGTCGGCACTCCTGGCGCCCGGATATTTAGCCTGCAGCGCTAACCCAAGCTGGCCGTTGGCACCCACGATGAAGATTGACGAGTTGTCCATGCTAAACCTCCATTGGTATTACGTCTTTAAGTAATGGATTATTGCGATCTTTTTCAGAAATAATCGCCTGGTCCTGGGGCAAGGGCCACTCTATACCTAAGTCCGGATCAAATAAATTGATCGCTGCGTATTTGGCTTCCGGGAACCAGTGGGCATTTACCAGATAAGTATAGGTGATATTTTGCTCCAGCGTTTGGTAGCCATTGGCAACGCCGCGCGGCACGAAGAAGGCTTTATCAGGGGTAATTTCTGTGGTCAGGACCTGCCCGAAGCTGGCGCCTTTACGCAGGTCTACCCAGACGCCAAAAATTCGCCCGCCGGCAACAGAAATGAACTTTTCCCAGGGTTCGGCGTGCAAGCCCCGAGTTACTCCCTTGGCGGCATTGAATGAGAAATTATTCTGGACTATTTCAAACGCCGGTAACCCCAGGGCTTCCATCTTGACTTTCTGGTAGTTTTCTTTGAACCAGCCGCGGTTGTCGCCGTGCACCGCCAGATCAATCTCATAAAACCCCGGAATGACAGTTTCGCGAACGGCTAAGTCCCGGGTCATTATTTAATACTCTCCGGCTTAACATCCTCTTGCATGAATTTTGGCACGTAAAACTTATCCATATAGGGCTGCCACCAGGCAGGGTTATCCTGGTACCAACTAATAGTTTGGCGCAAACCTTCCTCGAACGTCACGCTCGGCTGGTAGCCAAGCTCCCGGCTTAGTTTGGAGTAATCAATCGCGTAACGGCGGTCGTGGCCGGGCCTATCTGTTACAAACTGCTTGAGCTCGGCCGGCTTACCAAGAATAGACAGCACCGCATCGGCTATTTGTATACCATTTTGTTCCTGTCCGCCGCCTACACAATATGTCTCACCGGCTTTGCTCTTGTGCAGAATGAGGTCAATCGCCCGGCAGTGGTCCAAAACGAATAGGTAATCGCGTACGCTCTTGCCGTCTCCATAGATAGTAAGCGGTTTGTCGTTTATGGCCATAAGCACGAATACCGGCACGATATTTTCCGGAACTTGATAGGGCCCGTAATTGTTGGAGCAATTACTAATGGTAACATCGAGCCCGTAGGTGTGGAAATAGGATCGTACCAGATGATCACTGCCGGCCTTGGTGGCCGAGTACGGGCTGCGCGGATCGTAGGGTGTGGCTTCGTTGAATTTATCCTGCGAGTCTAGATCCAAGCTGCCAAAAACTTCATCGGTTGAAACGTGGTGGAAGCGCTCCACGCCGTGGTCGCGGCTTAAGCGCAGCAGTATATTGGTGGCCAGCACATTGCTGCTTACGAAATTGTCGGGATCCTCGATGGAGCGGTCTACATTGGTTTCGGCCGCGAAGTGCACCACATAATCTATACCGCTCTCAAAGATCGGCGTTAGCTTTGATTCGTCTACCAGGTCAAAATCGTGGAATTCTATGTCGCCGCGAATTGGCGCGAGATTCTCGATATTGCTCTGTTGGTTCAGTTTATCGACGACGACTATTTTGTACTCGGGATAGTTTTGCCTGAGATAGTGGACAAAATTAGAACCAATAAACCCCGCGCCGCCGGTGACAAGAACTTTCATATGCCTTTTAGTATACCAGCCCTCTCTGCCTGCAGAAGTTTCGATATTTAATCCTTATTTAACAATCGTTGTCTATAGTAAGGGGGTGATGGCAAACCTTCATACTTTTGATGACTGGAATGATAAGAAAAAGCGACTCCATGAGGCACGACCAAAAATTTTATTTAAAGAAGGTCAGATATGGTGGTGTGCTTTGGGAGTAAATATCGGGGAAGAAGTGCTGGGCAAAGGTCCAATGTATTTGCGGCCAGCCATTGTGCTGCGCAAGACAACTCACGGCTCATGCGTCGTTATCCCGACTACCACGCAATCAAAACACGGCTCCTGGTATTTTCCGTTTGAGGTTAACAATTTGAGGCGCTGGGCCATGATGCATCAAATCCGTTTTATCTCCAGCAGAAGATTGCACAATAGGGAGTCTACTCTTTATGATTCTCAGCTGCGGTCACTTAAAAAGGCCATAAAAGAGTTCTATGGCCTATAGTTCTTCCTATGATCACCGGATGTTGCCATCCGGATCGGTGGGTAATCCCAAATGTATATTTATGATAGCAAAAGTAAGAGCAAAAGTCAAAATTTTAAGAAGTTATAAGGCTAGTAACTTTGGCGACAAGCTGGTCAAGTTCGGCCTGGTTTTTACCTTCGGCATTGAGGCGCAGGAGCGATTCAGTGTTGCTGGGGCGAACATTGAACCAGGCGTTTTTAAACTGCACCGTCAGGCCATCTAGATTGTCAGTCTCGGAGTCTTTAAATGCCTCGGCCAGTTTTTGCAGCATGGCCTCTTTGTCAGCGACTTCAAAATTGGTTTCGGGTATTTGGACGAAGGCTTTGCGGTAGGGTTTGACAAGTTCCGATAGGCTCTTGTTACTTAAGGAGAGTATGTACAAACCGACGACTGTAGCAATCAATCCACTGTCAGCCATAAAATTATCCTTGAAATAGTAATGTCCGCTGTGCTCCCCGGCAAATATGGCATGGTGGTTGCGCATCTCACTCTTTATAAAGGAGTGGCCGACGCGTGTGCGCACTGCCTTGCCGCCTGCCTTTTCAATAGCTTCGACAGCGGCCTGCCCGCAAATGGCATTGTGCAAAACCGTGCTGCCCGGGTTAAGGCTGAGAAAGTATTCAGCCAGCAGGGCAGTCAGCACCGTGCCGGTCAATGGTATGCCCTGCTCGTCTAGCAATACGGCTCGGTCGCCGTCACCATCAAAGGCCACACCGGCATCATGGCCATGTTTCTTGATAGCTGTCTGTACATCAACCAGGTTCTCCGGCACTAGCGGGTTGGCTATATGATTGGGAAATGTACCGTCGAGTTCAAAATAAAGTTCCTCTATCTTAAAAGGTACGTATGGCTCCAGCTCCGGAACAATTTTGCCAGCCATGCCGTTACCGGCATCAACGGCGATTTTTAACGGTTTCAATCTTGAGGTATCTATGAATGATAAGACATGCGTTACCCAAGCTTCGACCAGATCTTTTTGGATCAACTCGCCTGGTGTGTCTGTCGATGCAAAACTATTGCCCAGGGCTAAGTCGCGCACTTCCATTAGTCCGGATTCTTCGCCAACCGGCTTAGCCTCTTCGCGGCAGAATTTAATGCCATTATCGGCTCCCGGATTATGGCTGGCTGTAATTACAACACCTCCGGTTAGCTCATATTTCCCAACCGCAAAGTAAATCATATCACTGGTAACTTCACCTATGTCCCAGACATCCCTGCCTTGGGTGCGTAAGCCATCAATCAATGCTTTAGCCAGTTCCCGGGAGTCCGGTCGCATGTCGCGTCCGACAGCCACCGGACCACTCTCGGGCAACCAATCGGCAAAAGCCCGCCCGATTTTTCTGCTAACTTGCGGCGTCAGCTCGCTGCCGACTTTACCGCGGACATCGTAGGCCTTAAAGATTGATCCGAACGACATTCACCCTCCTTATTTGGTTCCTAACCATTGTAACCGATGATCGTTTTAATTGGGTGTTTGGTACTATTAAATGTATGATTGTCG
>JBBRXZ010000072.1:0-6064 GCA_038238095.1 Saccharimonadales bacterium (SeqCode) | reverse complement strand
ACATGTCGCCTAGGCCGACAGTAGCTCTTCAGGAATGTCGAAGTTTACGTGGGTGGCGGTGACGTCGTCTAGGGCTTCAAGGGCTTCCATCAGGCGCATGATTTTGCCAGCGGTGGTGGCATCGGTTACCTCTACGGCATTGTTTGGAACGTAGGTTAGTTCAGCTTCGGTAATTTCCAGGCCAGCTCCCTGCAGCGCTTCGCGGACTTTGGCAAGCTCTTTGGGATCAGTGTAAATAACTGACTCACCGTCTTCTTCCTGCACATCCTCGGCACCGGCTTCCAGGGCTTGCATGAGCACATCGTCGCCTGTACCACGTACCCGGACCATGCCTTTATGGTCAAACTGAAAAGCCACGGCGCCCTTTTCGGCGATGTTGCCGCCATGTTTACTAAAAGCCAGTTTAACCTCAGGATATGTACGGTTGATATTGTCAGTTGCGCACTCAGCCAGAATAGCCACGCCGCCCGGACCGTAACCTTCGTATAGGATCTCCTGAAGCTGAGCGGCTTGTTTATCTTTTACCCGATCGATGGAGCGTTGGATGTTATTAAGCGGCATGTTAGCCGTTTTGGCCCTATCGATCGCCAGACGCAAGGCAAAGTTGGTCTCCGGATCGGTGCCGCTGCGGGCAGCGATAGCAATAGCATTACCCAGTTTAGTGAAGGCCGCGCCGCGAGCCGCATCTTTAGCGCCTTTTTCCCGTTTGATAGTTGACCATTTACTATGGCCGCTCACGCTAATAATCCCCGTACTTTTACTTCATTCATATCTGTTATTGTAGCAGGCTTCAGACGTTTTGTCTTGTGCTGTAAGATGATCGTGAAGAGGGTTATCAATACATACAACCCCAGCATCCCGGCTAGCGATAAGCTTCTGTTTTCTATGAAAATATGCGGTATGTGCGCCATAAGGTGGGCAATGTCCAGCATATAGCTGAGCAACAGCGAAGCCGGCCAGGCAAACCAGCCGGCAATAGCTCCCGCCAGCATACCGGCCAGACCCGCTACTACGCCGAGCAGCATTGCCAGCGGTACCAGCGTCACAACCAATACATTGGCCGGCAAGCCGATAAGCGACATCTGGCCAAATATATATAGCACAAACGGCAGGCTCATTATTTCGGCACAAATGCTTTCCAGTGCCACGCCCGCAATTAACGAGTCGTGCCAGCGACCCGGCCAACGGCTTTGGATAAGCGGCGCCAGGATCATTACACCGTAAAAAGCCAGGAAGCTCAGATACCAACTCAAGTCACTCCATACGTAAAACGGATTAGCCCAGGCCGTAATTGCTGCCGCAAAGGCCAACAGGTTAAGCGGTTTAAAGGCCCGGCCATAGTAGCTGGCGGCAATACTTAACACGCTAACTATTGCCGCACGGACGATGGAAGCGCTGGCGCCGGCCAGTAGCAAAAAGACGGCGATCAGAGCTAGTGATAGAAATGTTGATATACGTTTGGAGCGCTTACCCAGCAACTGCTTACTGGCATGCAGGATAATAGTTAGATTATAGCCGGATACGGCAATAATGTGGGTCAAACCTACCATCAGTAAATCCTGCTTAACCTCTGCTGGCAAGTTTGCCCTCTGGCCTACCAGTAAACCCATGGCAAATGGTGCTAATGGTTCGGGCAGAGCTGTCTGCATACCCGCCGCGAATTTACGCCGTATCTCCGATACCAATGATGGATGGTGGGCTGTTACGTTAAGTAAGGCAAAACTCATCCGGCCCTGGTAGGCGCCAAATCCCGGATATAACTTGCCTGTCGCTGTCACCTCATCACCCTGAAACACAGCATTTACGCCAAAACCGCTTAGTTGAATTTTGCCGGTCAGCTTTTGGCCATCATATAGCGTGATATTATTGGCGGTGAATGCCAACTGTTTGGTTTTGCCGTAAAGGGCATCCTCGGTGGCCCGCGCCGTAATTGTAATCTTCTGATAATAAAACGGCTTATACTCCGCCAGTTTCTGCATATAAATCGATCCTCGCCACCAGCCCAGGCTCAACCCAAATAATACAACTAACATGAGGGTTATAAATTGTTGACGCCTCAGTGTAATTACTAAAAAGGGCAGGATTAGCCAACACCATATACTACCCGGTGAATTAATGGCATGAGCCAAGCCTACACCTGCCAAGATACTGATAAACAAAATCAGATATAACGTGCTCCGACGAAAACAATAGCTCAAAATTCCACGCATATGCCAGCATTTTAACAAAGCAAAATGCTCAAGTTCTTATAAGTTAAGATTTATTTAATATATTATTGACAATGCCTGCAATTTTATATACAATGTAGGCATGAATAACACGCAATATACAATCAGAGCAGTTCCGACCAAACTAGATAAAGCTCTTCGCAAACGTGCCCAGAAAACCGGTAAAAGTCTCAACAAAGTCCTGATCGAATCGCTAGCTCGTGGTAGCGGCATCAACATATATGACCAAACCTATCATGATCTTGATTGGTTCGTCGGTTCGCTCCAGGTTGACAAAAGTCTCGACGAGGCTATGGACTGGCTTAACTCGCTACCAAAAGACCTCGACTAATGCGCAGTCTGGCACTCGACACTAACACCTACACGGCGTTAGGCCGAGGCAATAAAACACTGTCACAACTGCTAGCCAAAGCCCCCAGTATAGGCTTACCTATTACTGTGCTGGGTGAAGTATATTTTGGTACGTATAACGGTAATCGTCCGGCGGCTAACGAGACAGTGCTGGCCAATTTTTTGAGCAGTAGCCGAGTCGATATTCTTCACACTGACGAAGCAACTGCCAAACTATTTGGGGAAATTTCCACACAATTAAGGCAATCAGGCAGTCCAATGCAGCAAAACGACATCTGGATCGCCGCCTTGTGCAAACAACACAATTACGCCCTGGTGACCGATGATAAAGGTTTTAGCAACGTCTTGGGTCTTGAGGTCATACAATTCTAACCACAGCTCTGCCTTACCTAAAGAATAAGTTTACAAGTAAGGTAGCGACAGAGATTCTTTTAAGTATTTTTGATAAACCTTTATATGAGAGCCGTGGTCAAAGGCAAGCTGTTCTGCGGGTGGTAATTCATCCAGCGGAAACCATTGTTGATCATCGGACTCCCAGTCGGGTTCGCCGGTTTTTTCTGTAGCCGTACAAAAATAAACAAATGAAATGTTCTGGCGGTCTTCTTGGGGCCGCTCAGGTCTGTCCACGATGGTCAGGAGGGTCATGTCTTTGACCTTCCAGCCTGTTTCCTCATGTATTTCCCGTTCCGCAGCCTGGGAAATGGTTTCATCACGCTCCATAAATCCGCCAATCACTCCCCATTTGCCGCCTTCCAGGAGCTTGGCTGTGCGTTTGACAAGCAAGATTTTGTTATCTTGTAAGACTAACGTATCAACCACAACGTGGCGCAGTGATGCTTTGTTACCATCCTCAAAAGCGCAGGTTATCATAGCTACATCATATACTAAAGAGTACTATTTATTAATGGCAGCCGATACACAACTGTTTGTAGGCACTTCCGGGTGGATATATAAAGACTGGGCAGGCCACTTTTACCCTAAAGGCATGAAAGATGCCGATAAACTCAGCTACTTTTCCAGCCAATTTTCCACGGTTGAGATTAATAGCACATTCTATCACCCGCCCCGGGGAACAAGCGTTAAGCGCTGGTATGAACTAGCCCCAAGCGACTTCACATTTGCTATTAAACTAAACCGCTACCTTACCCACACAAAGCGCCTATTACCGGATGAAGATTTCAGCCAGGCCTTAAATGACTTCTATGCCTTACTTAAGCACCTAAAAGAAAAACTTGGGATTATATTAGTGCAGCTGCCGCCTAGCATGCAGGTTAACTATGACCGGATTATTAATCTGGCAAATCTGACGCAGCAGGCTGAAGAAACATATGGCATAGCCTTTCCATTGGCTATAGAATTCCGTCACAAGAGCTGGTTTATGCCCGATACTTTTAAGCTTCTACACAATTTCAATATTGCCCACGTGATTAACGATTCGCCCGGCCGCTGGCCGGCAAGCACAGATGTGGTAGGCAAAGTAGCTTATATTCGTTTTCACGGTAACAAGCGATTATACAGGTCAAGTTATAGCGACGAAGAACTTGAGCAATGGGCAAAATTCATCAAAAACGAATGCGCCCGATGCGAAAAAGTGTTTATTTATTTTAACAATGACCACGATGCGGTAGCTGTTGGCAATGCCCGTACATTAATAAAGAAGCTCCGAAAGCCTAAGCTTTGAGCAGCTAGGGTACTGGCCGAAATTAAAAGGTAGTTACAGAATATGAAGTCGTGTGTTTGATTTTTGATAGATCAAACTGCAGAAAAAGGTTATGCTGTTTAAAAAGGGCATGGTAGGCTTAGGGGAGAGGCATATGAAAACCACGCACAAACTGGTACTGACAGGCTACGAATATGATGACATTGATTCTTTTGTTAAAAAACTCAAAAAAAACCGTGTCAAGTTTTTGATTGATATCCGAGAACTGCCCATAAGTCGAAAAAAATATTTCTCGAAGACTGGTTTAACATCTATGGTAGAAAATAAAAAAATTGAATACGTTCATTATCGCGTGCTGGGGAGCCCGAAAGATATTAGACACAAATTAAGAAATAAGGAAATAAGCTATCCTGATTTCTTCTTTAGCTACCGAAAGCATATACTAGAAAACAAAGATGCTATATTCAAAATAGCTAAACTGTTGGAACGACGAGACATCTGTCTAATGTGCTATGAGGAGTCAACTGAACAATGCCACCGCTCAATCCTGGTCGACGAACTCCAAAAGCTAATACCCAATCTTCAAGTTCAGAATATATAGTTAAAGATGTACTGTTAACGGTCAAGACCCAGCCTCAGCCTTCCCAAAAATACGATGAAAGCGTTTGCGGAGCGGGCATTACGGCTGATGGCGAATGGATTAGAATTTATCCTTTTGAATGGTTCAGTTTGCCCGAGGACAAGCGACCGCAAAAGTATCAATGGATCCGTGTGCCGGTCTTGCGGCGTTCGCCCCAAGACCATCGATTTGAAAGTTATAAACCCGAATTAGCAGCTATGAAACTTGGCCCTCAACTGAGTAGCAGGCAGGGTTGGCGAGCCAGAAACGAAATCATCCTGCCCATGGTCACAAAGTCGATAGAAAAGATGTGTGCCAGTAACCGTTCGCTAGCCTTGATAAAGCCGAAAAGGATCATAAAATTTTTGTCTGAAAAAGATAATGAGGATTGGGGTGAGAAAAAAGAAGCCACAATGAAGCAACAACGGTTATTTGGCAAACAGAGGGTTGCTCTTGAAAAAGTTCCCTGGAAATTCAGCTATCAGTTCGTATGTAACGATACGGGCTGTAAGGGTCATACTCTGGCAATTTTAGATTGGGAGATTTTTGAATTATATAAAAAGATGCTGAAGCTTCACGGGTTTGCCATGGATAAAGTAATGGAAGCTGTGGAGGAAAAGTGGTTACACACCATGTGGGACGACAGCCGGGATTCTTACCTGTACATCGGTACCGTGCTTCGGTTTAACAGTCCCGTAGTGCTAGGAGTTTACTGGCCTCCCAGACCCAAACAATCTAATCAGACTGTGCTACTCTAGAGTACTTATGTGTAGTCAGCAGCATTTGTTACTACAACTCAACTTCAGGACAATGCAGCATTGTATCCCGGTTACTTCAGGCCTGCCACACTAGTAGATCTTAGGATTTCCGTGCCAAGTCAACGTGCTTTACACTTGCTCGAAAATAAATACTTGACATATGTAGCTATCTACATATAGAATTCTATATATGAATAGATTTTCCTATATAGAACTGGCCATTTTACAAATGCTTGAAGCTGGTGAATTACATGGTTATGCCATGTCGGCTAAGATGCGTACATGTTCGGACGGCAACCTGAACCTACCTGCTGGCAGCTTATATCCTGCACTACACAAATTAGAGAGAGCTGGACTTATAAGTAGCAGCATTGATAATGCGAGTGGACGTAAACGACTAACCTATGCCTTAACAGTTAAGGGCACTGAAGTGCTTGGGCAAGAAATT
>JBBRXZ010000071.1:0-6080 GCA_038238095.1 Saccharimonadales bacterium (SeqCode) | reverse complement strand
TTACTCAGCCTACACAAACTACTGCAACCATAAGTACTACTCCTGTTCTTTGTAATGCAGGAAATACAGGAACTGCAAGTGTAGTTGCTTCTAACGGAACGCCAGGTTATACTTACTCATGGTCTCCTTCAGGTGGAAGTGCTGCCACTGCAAGCGGACTAATCGCCGCAACTTATACCTGTACCATTACCGATGCAAATGGTTGTGTGATTACTGCTTCTATTACAGTAACGCAGCCCACTGCAGTTGTCTTAGTCACTTCATTTGTTCAATCTACTTGTGGAAATCCTAACGGACAGGCTTCTGTTGTTGCAAGTGGAGGAACACCAAGCTACACTTATGCATGGGCTCCTTCGGGTGGAACAGGCGCAACTGCAACAGGATTACTTGCAGCTGGATATACTGTAACAGTAACAGATGCTAACGGATGCGTTTCGACAGCTTCGGTAAATGTCCCTAATGCAGGATCTCCAACAGCAGCCATTACGGCTTCAACAAACGTTTCCTGCTTTGCTGGAAACAATGGCGATGCTACTGTTACAGGATCAGGCGGAACACCTCCTTATACTTATGCATGGTCACCTTCAGGTGGAACAGGTGCTACTGGAACAGGATTGATTGCCGGATCTTACACCGTAACCTTAACAGACGCTAACGGATGTACCGCAACGGCGAGTGTTATTATAACACAACCTACACTACTTACTGCCACAGCATCTTCAAGTGCCGTTCTTTGCTTTGGCGGAAACACAGGAAGTGCAACAGTGGTGGGCGCAGGTGGTGTAACTCCTTATACTTATCTATGGGCTCCTTCGGGAGGAACAGCAACGACTGCTTCATCTTTAATTGCAGGAACCTATACGTGCACGGTAACAGATGCGAACGGTTGTACGACTACTGCTTCAACTACGGTTACTGAGCCTACTCTACTCACTTCTACTACTACTCAAATCGATGAGCTTTGTAATGCGGGTAACAATGCTTCGGCAAGCGTTACAGCTGCTGGAGGTACTTCGGGTTACACATATTCATGGGCTCCTTCGGGTGGAACAGGTGCTACAGCAAGCGGATTACTTGCAGGAACTTACACCTGTACTGTAACCGATGCGAATGGTTGCACGACAACTTCTTCACTCACCATTACAGAGCCGAGTGCGATTGTTCTAGTAACATCATTTGTTCAATCTACCTGCGGCAATGCTAATGGACAGGCTTCTGTAGTTGCAAGCGGTGGAACTCCTACTTACACTTATGCATGGGCGCCTTCAGGCGGAAACGCTGCAACAGCAACAGGATTACTTGCCGCTGGATACACTGTAACGGTAACCGATATCAACGGTTGTATTGCAACAGCTTCTACTAACGTACCAAACGCAGGAACTCCGATTGCAACCATTACCGCTTCAACTAACGTACTCTGCTTTGGTGGAAACAATGGTGATGCTACTGTTACTGTAACAGGAGCTGGAACTCCGCCTTATACCTACGCATGGACGCCTTCGGGTGGAACAGGTGCTATAGGAACAGGATTGATTGCTGGTTCTTATACGGTCACCGTTGCTGATGTGAATGGATGTTCTGCTACTGCTTCTGTCCTTATCACTGAACCACCGTTATTAACTGCAAGCGCTTCTTATACTCCTGTTCTTTGTAATGCAGGAAATACTGGAAGTGCTACTGTAGTGGCTGTAGGTGGAGTAAGCGCATATGCTTATGCATGGGCTCCTTCGGGGGGAAGTGCGGCAACTGAAAACGCGCTTGTTGCAGGAAGCTATACCTGTACAGTTACCGATGCTAATGGATGTACAACAAGTGCTTCTACAACGGTTACTGAACCAACTCAGGTTACTACCACTTCTTCTCAAGTAGATGAACTTTGCTTTGGAGCAAACAATGGTTCGGCGAGCGTAACTCCTGCTGGTGGAACAGGTCTCTATACTTATGCATGGTTACCTTCGGGTGGAAATGCGGCTACTGCTTCTTCGCTCTTTGCCGGAACATACACCTGTACCATTACCGATGCGAACGGTTGCTTTATAACACAATCATTCACAATCCTTGAACCGACTGCGGTAGTGGTCTCTGCAACGGGTGTGGATGCGCACTGTTCTCAGGCAGACGGTGATGCCTATGCCACAGCTACGGGCGGAACAGGTACTTATACTTTTGCATGGTCCTTACCCTTCATTGGTGACTCAATCAATAACGTACTTGCAGCTACCTATACCGTTATCGCCACAGATATCAATGGTTGTACAGACACTACTTCGATCGTAATCAACAACCTTAACGGGGTAGTCTCTTCGCTTACTTCGGTTACAAACCTTAGCTGCTTCCAGAGTGCAAATGGAGCGATAGTAACAAACGTAACAGGAGGAGTAACTCCTTATACTTATGTGTGGAGTGCTCCTGCGATCAGTGTTACAAATACGGCCAATGGATTATCAGCTGGAAGCTATACCATGACCGTTGCCGATGCCAGTGGATGTACTTCTACAACTACTGCAATCGTTACTGAACCAACCCTTGTTACCATCAGCGCGAGCGCTTCGCCTAACTCGGTTTGCGCCGGTTCTGGTGTAGTACTCAGCTCAAATCCTGCTGGAGGAACTCCTGCTCTGAATGTGGTTTGGACGCCAGGTAACTTATCGGGAAACACACAGAACGTTATCCCTAGCGCTACCACAACCTATACCGCAACTGTAACCGATGCGAATGGTTGTAGTGCAAATGATAGCACACTTGTAACGGTGTTCCCTGTGCCGAGCGCACTATTTGTAGCCGATATAACTTCGGGTTGTGCTCCTGTTTGTGTAAACTTCTCTGATCTTTCTAGCGTGTCAGCTCCTGGAGTAATCACGGCATGGACATGGGATTTTGGTGACAATACAACTTCAAGCTTACAGACTCCTGGCTTACATTGCTACAGTAACCCTGGTGTGTATACCGTTACGCTCACCGTAAAAACGGCAGACGGATGTACAAACACTTTGGTAATGAACGCCTACATTACCGTCTTTGCAAATCCAATCGCTGCCTTTGGCGCTTCACCTCAGCCTACAACCTTGCTTGATCCGGTGATTTACTTTAGCGACTCTTCTACAAACGCTTCGACTTGGAACTGGAGTTTTGGTGACATACAAAACTCATCTTCTGCCCTGCAGAATCCATCCTTCGAATACGGAAGTGCCGATTGCTTTATGGTATTACTCACTGTCACTAGCATTGATGGTTGTATTGATACTGTATCTCACCCTGTTTGTATCGGACCAGATGCTTCAATTTATGTTCCTAACGCATTTACTCCCGATGGAAACGGTGTGAACGAAACATTCTTCCCTGTAACAATCGGAATGGATCCTGATAAGTTCGAAATGTGGATCTTCGATCGTTGGGGAAATATGATCTTCTACACTGATGACATAAACAAAGGATGGGACGGAAGAGTACAGGGACACGAAGAAATATCCCAAATCGATACATACGTCTGGAAAATTAAAGCAACTGATCTATCAGGAAATAAACACAACCTCCTAGGTAAGGTAAGCTTGATAAAGTAAAAACTAATTAGTACTAAATTAAAAAAGCCATCTCAAAACTGAGATGGCTTTTTTATTAGAATTAATATATATCGAGAGGATAAATGAAAGAAGGATCTTATCTTTGAATTTCTCAAAAACAAATAATCGCCATCCATGACAAAATATTTTATTACAGGAATTACAGGTCTATTTATTTCAGCCCTTTCTATTGCACAACCTGCACTTGCTTGGGATCAACATTATAATGGCCCACCAGATTATGGGGATGAGGCTGTTTCAATTGCTGTAGATGTATCAGGAAATTCATATGTAACAGGATCTGCCTTTGCAGCAAACGGAACATTGGACATGGTAACAATTAAATACAGTCCATCAGGTCAACAACTTTGGCTACAGAGTTATAATGGTACCGCCAACGACAACGACCAGGCCGTAAAGGTTGTTCTGGATGGCTCTGCTAATGTGTATGTAACAGGTTATAGTAAAGGAATTTCATCAGGAAATGACATTACAACAATTAAATACAATTCATCTGGAGCGCAACAATGGGCAACTACATATAACGGTTCTTTTAATAGTTCTGATCAAGGTGCTTCTGTAGCCGTTGATGGAACAGGTAATGTTTTTGTTACTGGATTTGAGACCTCTGCTAACAATTTTTATTACGACTTGGTTACATTGATGTATAACTCAGCAGGAGTACAACAATGGGTTCACGTATATGATGGACCAGGTGCCGCAGTTGACCAAGGCGTAGATATCGTTAATGACGGAAACGGAAATACTTATGTAGTAGGAACATCAGACACGACATACATGTCCGCTCCGAATAATGACATTGTAGTATTTAAATACAACAACACTGGAACAGTTCAATGGAGAAGAGTATACGCAAGTCCAACTTACAGTTACGATATTGCGCGAAAAATGTGCCTTGACAGAAATGGCAACATTCTTATTTGCGGATACGGTGGATTAGTAAATGAAGGAAACAATTTTTATACATTAAAATACAATCCTGCTGGAAGCCTTCAATGGTTTCGTTCTTATAATTACGCGCTGAACACCTATGAACAGCCGTGGGGAATTGTTGCGGACTCTTTAAACAATGTTATTGTAACTGGCCAAGGAATAACTTCGACAACAACCGCAACAAACGATTATGTAACTGTAAAATACAATTCAGCAGGAACATTTCAATGGGCTTCAAGATACGATGGTCCAGGTACCAATAATGATTACGCCTATGCAGTTGCAATGGATGATTCATTAAATATTTTTGTAACAGGAACAAGCAAAGGAACAGGAACAATGTTTGACATTGCTACCGTAAAGTATGATCCCTCAGGAAACCAATTGTATGTATTAAGGTTTGACAATGCAACAGCTCACAAAGATGATGCTGGCAACGCAATGGTTGTTAAAAATTCAGACATTTATATTGCAGGTAGAAGTTCAAATCTAACAAATGACGATTATGTAACGCTGCGTTATAGCTACTCGGCAGTTGGAATAAATGAAAATGAAATTTCTCAGACTTCGTTGGAAATTTTTCCAAATCCTTCGCATGACGAAATTCAAATTGTTGTGCCTTCAACACAAGGAACAAACCAGCAAATGAATTATACTATAACAAATTCTTTAGGTCAGAATATTGGAAACTACAAAGGAGATTTAACAGAATCTATTGGCTCCAAAAGCGTTATGACTTTAAACGTTTCAGGATTAACTGAAGGCTTATATTTCATAACCGTATTGCAAGGTGAAAACGTAATTGGAAAATCAAAGTTCATTGTAGACTAGCTAATTAACACTAATTAAGCAAGAGGGACAGTCTATAAAGATTGTCCCTCTTTGCGTTATTTACCAATGGAAAATCAATAATAAAGCCTTTTTAGCAGGAGATACATAGATTTCCCTAATGAAATAACGTATTGCAGTTGAAATTATTTGTGGTAAATTTGATTTAAGGTCAACAGTGGCGGCAAACCACGTCTAACCTCAATTAAATTATAGCTCATGAAACACACTTTACGAATCCTAAGCATCTCGGCTTGTCTTCTTCTTTCAACTATTGGAAGATCACAGTCTCCGACCGTTTGTCCAATTAATGCTGGACCTGACCAAACGATTTGTACTCCAAACTGCGCGACACTTACAGGAACTTTTGTACCAACGAATGCTACAAACACTTACGCACTGAGCACAGTTCCATATACTCCAGATCCGTTTACTACAGGAACTGCAATTGTACTAGGGGATGATCAATGGTCTGGAGTAATTCCACTTCCATTCACTTTTTGTTTTTATGGAACTGCTTATAATAATATTGTAATTGGTTCGAATTGTATTTTATCTTTTAACACAGCCTATGCTGGTGGATATTGTCAATGGCCGATTCCTGCGGCATTCCCAAGTGCTTCTGATCCGATAAATAGTATTGGTGGGCCATGGATGGATTTATATCCTCCTGGAGGTGGAACAATAAGATATACCACCTATGGCGCCTATCCATGTCGACGTTTTGTTGTGAGCTGG
>JBBRXZ010000070.1:0-6142 GCA_038238095.1 Saccharimonadales bacterium (SeqCode) | reverse complement strand
AGATTTATCGCACTGTGTTATTTTGAAGTTGAACCATAAACGGGAGATTTATATATGCCGCCACTCGAAGGAAGTAGAACTATACATCATGAGGTTGATCTGTTCCACCATCGCGCTAATGAAGTTTCTAGGTTGATGGAAGAGCAGGAGACACAGCATAGCTCTGTCAGCCAAACAGCCTTAGGTATTCTGGGAAGATCGGGGAGAGAATATGTAGGCAGTCGTGTATTAAGCCCCTGGGTCGAAAACCCCAAGCTTGCTGAAGGGAATAAAAAAACTGACTACCGGCTTAAAGGCACTAGAGTTAGTGCCGCGGTGAGAATTGAAGATGGTGGGGTTGGGGAGATTCAGTTAGCCGTCAGGGTAAGTCGGCCAAACCCCCTAGAACCTGACCGGTTAATAGCTATGGAAGAGCAGAAAGTGATATTAAACGCTCTCGCTACCTACATTGATGAGAAGTTTGAGGAGGGCGAGCGGCGCATAATTCATAAAGGCATTGGAGTAGTCTCTTCAGATGCTCCTGACGAAGCTCTGGATGTCACAAGTGAACTCTTTCTTGACACCGTTGACACCGTCAATTTCATGGACACGGCTCTTCCGCCAGAAGAAACTCCGGTAAACTAGCCTTAACTGCTGGTCAGTATTCGGTGAAGCAATTTCCGGGCCAGCTCGGGGTTGGCTTGGCCTTTGAAAAGGCTTTCATGACCTAGACCACGAGGAAGCTAATCGCCTCGTGGATTTGGTCGAGTTTCTGCCAGTTTAGCATCTACTATACTTCGTATTTATCAAAACACTCCTTGGTATTCTCTATATCTGGAGCTAGAATGCACACGGTGTCGGTCATTGAGTTGCCCTTTTTAGATGTATACTTAACTCTCTTGCGTTTAAGCTCTGCAAAAAATAGAGTTGGATAATCGTTGTTATCGATGGTTAGGACTTCGCATGGTTTAGCGATTGCAAAAGCCGCGTTCACGATATCACCCATGCCTATGTGGTGACCTTTGGTGCTGGCGTGTTTGGAGTACAAATAGTGAAGTCGGGCAGCGAAATCCATCAAAGACTCAGATAGGTTCACATACAGCATAGTTTGTTCAATGAACGCTTCAATTTTTTCTCGGTGTTCCTTGTCTGAGCTACATGTTACCTCATACTTCGTGTAGCCTGTCACGATAAACTGGTAATCCCTCTCAAGCTCAGTAAACAACTTCACATAAGCAGACGTTTGATTTGGCGTCAGGGCATGCGAAATTATGTTGGCGTCGACCAACAACAATTTCTTGGCACTCATACCGCCCAATGCCTGTCTAGCTGGTGGCCTTGATCAGACCCTTTGAGGGGCTAGGGTTCGTGGACTTAGGCTGACGGATTGAACTTTTGGGAATTACTACTCCAAGCATGACTTTTCTCCTTCGTTTATACTTCAATTATACGCTGAGCTGTTTTTTTATCAAGCTTTGGGCAATCTCAGGGTTGGCTTGGCCTTTGGAGAGTTTCATGACCTGGCCTACCAGAAATTGGGTGGCTTTTGTTTCGCCATTTTTGACGTCGGCGGCAGCTTTGGGGTTTTCGGTCAGGACTTGTACGACGATTTTGGCGATTTCACCTTCGTCGGAGACCTGTAGTAAGTTTTTGTCGGCGGCGATTTTCTCCGGGTCTCCGCCTTTCTGTAGTAGTTCGGCCAGGACTTCCTTGGCAGCTGTTGAGCTTAACTTATTGTCTGAGACGAGTTGCGACAATTTAATAAGTTGATCATCGGCAATAGTCTGCTCGGTGACTACTTCCGGGGCTTCATCATTGAAAGGCTGCATCATCCAGAAAGCCACCCGGCGAGCATGTTCCCCGCTACTACCTGCCAAAATCCGGGAGACTAATTTAGCGGTTTCCGGCACGGCAATGATGTCTTCGATGACTTTGGCGTCGATGTTGATGGCTTGGAATTTTTGACGATAATCCTCGGGAAGGTCGGGCATTTCGGCTTTGATCTTGTTTATGTAGTCATCGTCAAGCACTACGGGCGGCAAGTCGGGGTCGGGCATGTAGCGGTAGTCGTCGGCGTTTTCTTTGGAACGCTGGCTGATAGTTTTTTGCTTGGCATCGTCCCAGCCGCGTGTCTCCTGGACGATTGTCTCGCCTTTTTCTAGTCGTTCTATTTGCCGGGTGATTTCGTAATCAACGGCTTTTTCGACACTGCGGAAACTATTGAGGTTTTTGGTTTCGGAGCGGGTGCCTAGTTCCTTTGTTTGGCTGACGCTAACGTTGACATCGAAGCGCATATTGCCGTAATAAAGATTGGCGTCGGACACGTCGGCGTAGCGCATGCGCAGATATAGCTCGCGGGCATAGGCTTTGGCCTCGGCGCTGCTGTGCATATCCGGCTCGCTGACAATTTCCAGCAGCGGCGTACCGGCCCGGTTCAGGTCTACCAAGCTATAATCGGCATTGGCCGGGTGAGTGCTTTTACCGGCATCGGCTTCTAAATGAGCCCGGGTAATACCAATAACCTTCGATTGGCCATCTACTTCTATTCCAACGGAACCACCTACGACAATCGGCTCATCATACTGGGTGATTTGGTAGCCCATCGGCAGGTCAGGGTAAAAATAATGTTTGCGGTCAAACTTGCTGAACTTCTGGGGCAACGAATTCAGGGCAAAAGCAGCCAGGCTGGCCAGGTGAATGGCTTCCTTATTAAGCACCGGTAATGCTCCCGGCAAACCGAAACAAATATGGCTAACCAATGTATTCGGCGGTGCTTCGCGGGCGTCGTTAGAGACGGCGGCAAATAGTTTGGTTTTAGTCTTGAGCTGAACGTGGCACTCAATACCAATCGTGGCAGTATATTTGGCCCGCTGGGCTGCTTCAATCATGCTTCAATGCCCCCAAATCCCGGAGGGCCTGGCGAAAACCGGTTAGCGCTTCTTTTACGTCCTTCTTTTTTAGTTTGCGAAGGTCGTCCTGGACAATCCGGTTGCGTAACTTATGGCCGAACCAGACAGAAACATTGCTTGTCAGCATGTGCTGGGCAGCGACCAAACGTTCACCGGTAGTTTTACCTTTGTAGTGGCGGCGTTTTAAGGCATCTGCGAGCAATTTATCGGCATCTATAATGGCGAGCGGCCAGGTCTGCCGCGATGCGCAGTGCTTCTGGAGCTGCTGCCAGCGGTTAGTGTAATGCGCTACGTTAAGCTTACGGCGGCGCGGGAAAAGCCTCACGATAACAACTCCTCAGCCTGCTTAGCCAATAGCAAGAGTTGACGGTCGGCCTTTTGCGGAGCCATAATCTGTAAGCCAACCGGCAAGCCTTCACTCAGCCCGGCCGGTACGCTAATCGAGCATATGCCGGCCAGGTTAGATCCAGCTACTAGCAGGTCTGCCAGATACATTTCTAATGGATCGCTACTTTTTTCACCAATCTTAAACGGTAGCGTCGGTGAAACCGGCCCAACTAAGAAGTCGTATTGCTTAAACACTTCGTCAAACTCCTGAATGAGCTTCGTCCGTACTATCTGGGCCTTTTTATAGTAAGCATCATAGTAGCCACTGGATAAGACATGGGTGCCGATCATAATCCGCCGCTTTGCTTCCTTACCAAACCCCCGCGACCGGCTAAGCATATAGCTTCCATCCAGGTCCTTGGCTTCAGCGTAACTATAGGGGTAGCGTTGGCCGTCATAACGGCTGAGATTACTGCTAAGCTCGGCCGGACAGAGAATATAATAAATCGCCAGCGACAACGGCATAGACGGCAGGCTGACTTCACCAATTTCGGCTCCGGCTTTTTTTAGCTTATCTATAGCTGACTGGATTGGCTTCCGGACATTTTCGTCAACATTGTCATCCATATATTCTTTGATAAAAGCTATTTTCTGGCCCCTTAAATCAGGGTTAGAGGCTTGGTTATGAAGTTCGTAGCCAGACGGGTCACGTTCGATGGTAGTGCTGTCAAGCTCGTCTATTCCGGCCATGACATCAAATACCAAGGCGACATCTTCCACCGTCCGCGCCAACGGGCCAATGACGTCTAAACTTGAAGCCATAGCCACCACACCACTGCGGCTGACTGAGCCGTAAGTAGGCTTTAAACCCACTACTCCGCAAAATGCGGCCGGCAAACGTATTGAGCTACCGGTATCCGTACCCGTGGCAAATGGCGCCATTTGCAGGGCTACAGCTGTAGCTGATCCGCCGGATGAGCCACCAGGTACACGGGTTTTATCATAGGGGTTTTTGGTGGTCATAAAATCACTGTTTTCAGTCGAGGAGCCATGAGCAAAGGCATCAAGGTTGGCTTTGGCGACGCAAATAGCGCCTTCCGCTTCCAGCTTGTTTATAGCGGTCGCCTGATAGGGAGCAGTGAAGCCTTTGAGCATATTACTGGCAGCCGTGGTTTCCGCCCCGAACACCAGAAAGTTGTCTTTAGCAATGAATGGCACACCTGCCAACCGGCCGATTGGCTCACCTTTCGCAACCCGCTGATCAACATCTTTGGCCCTTTCCCTTGCCCGCACTTCGGTCGTAGCAATAATAGCATCATAGTCTTGCTTATCGGCCATAATTTTAAGAGACTTCTCTACTAAATCAACGGCCTTGAGCTCACCAGCCTGCACTTTGGCAGCCAACTCTCCAATCGGTAGCCACGACTCTGCCATTAGCTAATCATCCGTTTAACTTTAATCAGGCCGTCTTGTATGTGCGGTACATTTTTGAGGAGCTCAGCCGAGTCATACCCATAGTCTTTCACATCATCCTCACGCATTACATTAGTAAGCCCCGTCACTTGATTGGTCGGCGGGAGTCCTTTTACGTCCACTGAGCCCAGTTGCTCCACATATTGCAATATTTCCGAAAGCTCCCGCCTATATTCCTCCACCTCATCATCAGTCACGTCTAACCGCGCCAGTCGAGCCAATTTCAAAACATCTTCTCGGGTAAGCTTCGCCATAGTTACTGATAATTGTAGCAGACCAAAAGGTCTTTGCCATCGATTATCCTCTGTTAATTTGACCACAAAAAATCTCCTTTACAAATCATAAGCATAGGCATACGATTAAGTTGCATAGTGAAATTCCTCACAAACTAGAAGTTATAAAATGTTAACCGCATTCCATATACAACCGCCCTGCAGTGCTGAGCTTCGGGGTCTCCGAGCACAACCCACGCCAGTTGACGTTGTATTACCCTCACCACCCTCTCAATGTGAAGAGGGTGTTTTTGATGATGACGTACTGATAGGTGAAGCAGTTCCATTTCAAACTTTTAATGGCACGGCGGAAATTGCTCGGGCTGAAGTCGAATGGCAATACCTTGTACCAATCAATGCGTCGAAATCCGTTCTACTAGCGCCTGGCTACTTTGCAAAAGAAGGTATTTATGACGATGTGGCTGATTTTTTGGCCGGTCAAGGGTTAGCCGTGGCAACATATAATGCTGTTCGTAATCAAGGACGGGGGGCGGGCTGGCACCCCAAACATCTCATGCGTCCTGAGCGTTTAGTTTGTCAGGCGGCATGGGGAGCAATTAGGGACATCCGAAAACGGCCAGACATCGATGGTGCGCCTACCTCAAAATTCACGATTGCTGGCCATTCAATGGGCGGCCGAACTGCCGTCAAAAACGCCCTACTGCATCCTGATGTTGTAGATGGAGTTGTTTTAGTTGATCCAGCGGGAGTAGCAAATCATAGCTTAGGATCATTAGTGCTCCGGATTGCCGAATTTAGCGGCAGCGAAGTTGTATCTGCGGTCTGGAACGGCGATATAGCCCCTCGCCAAGCAGCACGCCATGCAATCAATGGCTTAATGTATGGTGCATCTAACCCATTTCGTACGGTCGCAGAAGGCGTATCGATCGCCAGATCAGATATTAAGCCTGACATCGAAGAACTGGCCGAGAGACAAATAAATGTAGCCCTGCTACTGTCGCCGGGTGATCGCTTAGTGCATGCTGACGAATCATTAGATGCAGCGCCGGAAGTAATGGACGTATGGACGATGCAAGATAAAATGTCAAGTCCCCGAAATTTGCAGCACTTTGTCTCTGACCTCTGTTAATGTGGTGTGACCTATGAATTTGTGCTTGTTGTAGTTTTGTCTATGCTGTTTGGGGTTTGTTTTAAGTTCAGTGTGTATCCTTTCAGTATTGT
>JBBRXZ010000069.1:0-6146 GCA_038238095.1 Saccharimonadales bacterium (SeqCode) | reverse complement strand
CCTGCTGGCAGCTTATATCCTGCACTACACAAATTAGAGAGAGCTGGACTTATAAGTAGCAGCATTGATAATGCGAGTGGACGTAAACGACTAACCTATGCCTTAACAGTTAAGGGCACTGAAGTGCTTGGGCAAGAAATTAGATCATGGCAAGTTATTGTTAAAACGATGAATGTATTGCTAGGAGCTTCCTGATATGACCAATCAAATTGAAAACTACAAGCAACAGCTCTTTGAAGCTGCCGCTGAATACGGTAAAGCAGGTAGAGCCGCATATCAGGAGTTAGAGCAACATATCGATGAAGCAATTGAAAATAATGTTAAGCCAAGAGAAATAATTATTGAACTTAGCGAACCAGAACAAGTAATTAGAAAGATTCTAAAAGCCGACGGTAAGGCGACCTACCCACTTAATAAAATTGTAGCAAGTGGCGTATTGATAGCGATAGGTTTAGGGCTTTTGTTCGGTCTGTCGGCGTTACTCATGCCGTTAGGGAGTAGAATTGGCGGTATGAACGCAATCAGTGGCGACCCTTTAGTACTTCCATACACTGCCGAACGTTGCGCGCAGTATCATCAGCTCGTGCCTGCGGCTCATGACTGCCGTGAAGCTGCTATGCTTCACCACTACTATGAGCTAACCGACGGACGTGTGCTGTTAATCGCTTTCGGTCTTATATGCCTTGTGCTCTTCTGGCTAGCTGTCCAGAAAAACTGGGTAAACGTACTGCCCCGTAAAACACTTTTATTGCTGGCTGCGTCGGTATATACCGCAATCGGAAGTGTAATTATGATAATTGCACTTGGAAACCTTTCTGCCGGCCGCAATTGGGAATGGCTAGGCGACTTACTAACCGGTGTACCTATATTCGCAGCCGGTGTATTGCTACTAACCTACTACTTGGGATACATAACGAAACCGGGTATTCACAAAAGTTAAGCCAATATAATTATGGAGAGACTATGCGGAAGCTACTGCAACCAGATTGGCACTTCATAGGCATGACATTTACCAAATTAGTTAGGCTCTCTTAACGATTGAGATGGTCTAATATAAATATTAACTTTTACTTTGTAGCTTACGCCAACCGCCAGCGCGATTATTGCAAGGGAGTCCAACGCATTTAACTACAGCTTGCTCCGACGAGTCATTACTTTTTACCGCTTCAGTATTCAGCCGAACTTCCCGGTGACGTATTGCTTGGTGCGGACATCGTCAGGTGTAGTGAAGATGCGATTGGTCGGACCCGACTCGACCAGTTCCCCGTCGAGCATGAACACGGTGCGGTCAGCGACCCTGGCGGCTTGTTGGAGATTATGCGTAACAAGTATGACTGTGAAGCGTTTTTTCAGCTTGACGATGAGTTCTTCGATGCGCTGCGTAGATTGCGGATCCAGGGCCGAGCAGGGTTCGTCCATAAGCAGAACTTCGGGTTCCAGGGCAATCATCCGTGCGATGCAAAGACGCTGCTGCTGCCCCCCTGAGAGTCCGCTGGCATGCTGGCCCAGCCTGTCTTTGACTTCGTCCCAGAGTCCGGCGTCACGGAGCGCCCGTTCAGCGCGTTCGCGTAAGCCCTCGCGCTTTACCCCGGCCAGCCGCGGTCCGGCGATAACGTTATCAAGGATCGACATGGCCGGAAACGGGTTCGGCTTCTGGAAGACCATGCCGACCGTGCGTCGTACCGCAACCGGGTCGACTTCCGAACCATAAATATTGAGGTCATCGAGCAGTACTTGACCCTGGGTACTTGTACCGGGTATTTCTTCGTGCATGCGATTAATGCAGCGCACGAGCGTCGACTTACCGCAACCAGAGGGACCGATAATGGCCGTGATCTGGTTGGCAGAGAAGTCGAGATCAACACTTTTGACCGCCTCGACATCATCGTAGAAAGCGCGTAGAGCCCGTACTCGCACACCTAGACCTTTAGCTGTAGTTGGGCGCTTCATCGCAGACGACTCTTTCGGGCGATCAGGCGAGCCGCAATGTTGGCAAGGAGGATCATCATAATGAGGGTCAGCGCGCCGCCCCAGGCACGGGTAACTAGTTCCGGATTAGGCTGGCGTACATCATTGAAGATCTGAAGCGGCAGCGAGTTCATCTGCGCGTTTAGAGAGAAAGTGGTGGCCTGAGCGCCTAGCACCGTGAACAGCAAAGGGGCCGTCTCCCCCGCGGCCCTGGCAACCGCCAGCAATGCGCCGGTGAGCAATCCGGGCAGGGCTGTGGGCAACACTACTTTAGTAATCATCCGCCAGCGCGGCGCGCCGAGTGCGAGCGCCGCCTCGCGCAGACTGTTGGGTACCACGGCCAGCGTGACCTCGGACGCTCGGGTCACTACAGGCAGCATCAGTAACGCCAGCGCTACCCCGCCTTTCCAGGCGGCAAAGCCGCCTAACACACCGCCTAAGACGAGTACTATATAGATAAACAGACCGAAAATGATTGACGGTACGCCGGTGAGCACATCGATGAAATAACGTACCACGGTAGCGAGCCTTGTTTGTTCTCCCACCTCGCTTAGATAGACAGCAAGAGTGATCCCGATCGGAACGGCGATTGCAGTAGCCAATGCCACAATCTCGATCGTGCCGAGGATGGCACTTTTGATCCCGCCTTGGTCGCCAAAGAACGCGCCAGTCGGATCGGTAGTGAAGAAGTGAAGACTCATCGCGCCCGCTCCGCGCGCGATGACGTAGAGCAGGACAAGCGCCAGCGGAACCAACGCCAGCAACAGCCCGGCGAGCAGCGCCCCGCGTGCGAGCATGTCGGTGCGACGACGAGACACCGAAGTAACAGCCAGAGCGTTCATACCACCACCCGCCCTGCGGTGGTACCGCGATCCCGGTAGGCACGGAATACAATTCCGCGTGCCACGCCGTTAACCAGCAAGGTGAGCAAGAAGAGTACCAGCCCGGCGGCAATTAATGCGGAAATATGCAGACTGCCTGGGCTGGCCTCTCCGAACTCGTTAGCAATCACGGCGGCCAAGGTATAGCCCTGGTCGAAGATGTGATGGCCGATTGTCGGGGCACTACCGATCACCAACGTAACTGCGATCGTCTCGCCTATAGCGCGGCCCAGCCCCAGCATTGCGGCACTGGTGATCCCAGCCCGGGCATGCGGCAACACGGCTAGGCGCATCATCTCCCACCGGGTCGCACCCAGCGCCAGCGCCCCCTCCTTTTCCTGAAGCGGTACGGTAGCCAGTACCTCGCGTGATACCGCTGATACAATTGGAATTATCATGATTGCCAGTATCAACCCGGCAATGAAATAGTTTGGTCCTCTGACCGGCCCGCCGACAAACGGTAGAAAAGAGAATGTGTCGGAGAACCACTGCTCGACAGGCTTAAGCGTGGGGATGAGAATAAACACTCCCCAGAGTCCATAAACCACAGACGGTATAGCTGCCAGTAAATCAAGCATTAAGGCCAAGACGCCCCGCAGCCGCGCAGGTGCGAGCTCGGTGACATACAATGCAGCAGTCACCGCAACCGGAATACCTAGCACCAGCGCGACAGCAGAGGTTATCAGCGTCCCCGCCACTAACGGCCAGGCACTGAAGATGTTATGGGCTATATCCCAGTTGTTTCTGAAAACAAAGCCGACTATTCCGAAGTGAGAGAACGCTGGCTCGGCGGCGATAGCTAGCCGCACAAAGAAGTAACCGAGGACAGCTAGTACAAGCACTGCCGTAGCACGTAAGCCTATCCGCACGACCTGGTCTGTCTGTAATCTCATTTTCCTATTGAGCCGTGATCGTCCTACCGTCGCAGGTCATAGAGCTTACCTGGGCTTTTGCTTTAGTCAACAGCTCACTTGGCAGCGGCGCATACTGCAGGCGCTTCATACTCTGCTGGCCAGGACCGAGCAGATAGTTGAACCAACCTTTCAACGCCTGGGCCTGCTCAGGAGTGGTAACCTCTTGGGCTTTGCAGGTATCTTGGTAGACTATGGCAAACGTTGCCGAGGCGATGGGGTAGGCACCGGAGTTGGGAGAGTTGATGGCGCTGAAACGAAGGTCATTAGGCAAGTTGGGTAGTTTATCGCCAGCTTTGGATGTACTCTGCAGCGATGGGGTCACGTATTGACCCGCCTTGTCCTTAACTGCTGCAGTGGTAAAGCTACTCTTAAGAGCATAGGCCAGCTCTACATAACCAACTGAACCTTTAGTTTGACTGGTTGTGGCTGCAACGCCATCATTACCCTTAGAACCGGTACCTGTCGGCCATTGGACGGTCTTATCTGATCCCACCTGCTGAGCCCATGCCGGACTTGTGTCTGAAAGGAACTTTGTGAACTGGGCCGTCGTGCCTGACCCGTCGGAGCGATAGACTGGAGCAATCTGAAGGTCGGGCAGCTTAAAACCTGGATTGAGGCTGGCAATAGCCGGGTCGTTCCAGTTGGTGATTTTGCCAAGATAAATATTGGCAATCGTTGGCCCGTCGAGCTTCATCCCGCCTTTAACACCTGGGATATTGTAAGAGACGGTAACTGCACCGAATGCCACTGGGATGTTGAGCGACGTACCCTTAGTAGCCTGGGCGATATCAGTGTCTTTTAGGGCAACATCGGTGGCACCATAATTGACAGTGTTGGCGATAAACTGCGCGATGCCAGCTCCGGAGCCCACAGCTTGATAGTTAATCGTATTACCTGACGCGCTCTTGTATTCGCTACCCAGTTGCCCATATAGCGGGGCGGCGAACGTCGACCCCGCACCCGTGATTACCTCGTGCTGTTTTTTGACAGGTGCCTGGACTGCTGCGGACTTTTTAGGAGGATTATCATTCTTTGTAACCCCGTAGATTATCACCCCTAATAATCCTATGGCGATTATTGCCAGTAATACTTTTTTCATACCTTTACTCCCTGTTTGGCTATGGCCAATATATTAATCACCATTTATATATATTAAAGTATATTTATTTGTCGTGGCTGTCAACAAGATTTTATTCAAAGGTGTTAAAATTAAAAAGATCTAGTATTATTTCACAGATTGGTATATATATATTGTATGGAGATACGAAAACTACAATCTACCGGCGGAGCCAGCCTAACCTTAACTCTGCCTAAGCTTTGGGTCAACAAATGGAAACTGAAAGGTAAAGACGAAGTCTTTGTAACCCAAAATGGCCATACGCTTATTGTTACGCCGGTAACAAAGAACCGCGATGAAACTACATTTAACTTAAGCGTTGATGAGATGACAGAATCCTGGCTGGTCAGAGAGTCAATTGCAGCTTATATTGCCGGAGCAGATAAAATTAACTTCAGGAGTAAAAAGATATCGCCAGATCAGAACCGGATTATACGAAAAGCCGTCCAGCTATTATTTGGCTTCGAGATTCTTGAAGAAACTTCCCAGAAAATATACATCAAAAATATCTTCGATGATTATAAACTTTCCGTGCCCCAAAGCACCCAGAAAATTTTTCTTATAACCAAGAGTATGTTTGAAGATGCGCTGAAAGCAATACAGAAAGGGGACAAAAATCTCGCTGCCGATATTGAACTCCGTGATAATGAGGTTAACAAACTACTGTACGCCATAAAGCGGCAATTTTATTCGTTGATGTCCGGGAAGACTGACGGCAACCTGGCTAATTTAAGTTATTACCAGAGCGTGGCTATCCAGCTGGAAAGAATCGCTGACCACGCTGTAAAAATTGCCAATCTGGCCTACTTGAATCATTCAAAGTCACTCTCGGCATCCGGTGACTTCTCCACTATCCAGGCAACAGTACATCGGTTGTTAGACGAAACAGAAGAGATTGTAAACAGCTTAGATAAAATTCACGCCCACAAAATTCTTGATACCAACACCGTCCTCGAACGCTTAATATACGGCTCAAAGCAAATGAAAAAGTCTTACGAGGGGGCATTGATCGAAGACAGCCTGGACCGGTTAAGAGGCTATTTGATGAACATAGCCGAACTTACAATTGACTACTCTTTCACGGAGGCATAGGGGGACATGCAAGGGTATTGAAGTCCGAACCTAGTGGAGGGGCTCAATGTATCGCTGTTATAACCAGACTAATGGCAGTACAAGCGCCATATGTTAATTTTTAGCCGATAAATACTAGCTGTAGTTTAACTATTTATTATCTACTTTTGTAGGATTAAGTTTATCGGCTGATTG
>JBBRXZ010000068.1:0-6394 GCA_038238095.1 Saccharimonadales bacterium (SeqCode) | reverse complement strand
GAATAAAAGCCATACCCCTTAGTGTAGGGCATTAGTGTCCCGAAATCTTCTACTTCATCTCTGTTGTGGGGGTCAAAAAGCGAGGGGGTTGGGAAAGTCAGGTCTTAGGCAGTTGCTTACTGATGCGGGATTTGAAATAAGCTACCTAAAAAAGGGGCAAACAGGTGTCAACAATAACGGCTGGTTATTTGTAATCGCTAATAAGCCTGTGGTTTAAAAACACTCGCCTAGACTGCAACAGCGGTCTCTTCCCTGAGTTGTTTCACTATCTGCCACAGGGCTATCAGTTCTCGCTTAACTTGGTTCCAATTCGTTCCCACCACGCCTACCATTTTGCTCTGTACGCGACAATGCGTTGTCTCTCGCTAGCCTGTAGGGTCTCGATTAACCCTTCCCTTCCGCTTATATATAACATGTCTACCATGTCCTTATCCTGGCCTGAGATTTCAATAGGCTGTTGATTGGCACCTAGAAATGTAAACCGTCGAGCTCCCTTCGGCAGAATTGAGTAACCACACTTTTCGTAAAATCCTGCTACGGTCGGCTTGCAAAACCCGATTGCGGTCATGCCTTTTTCTTGAATGTACTCCTTCATTCGTCCCATTAACATTTTTCCATAACCCTCGCCTTTTTGAACAGCAATAATCGTGGCAATTCCTAAAATTGTACTGGCTACGCCTTGAAATTCAACTTGGATCGAATGCAACCGACCAAATGCTACAAGCTTTCCGGTATGTCTTACCAAAAAATATGGTTTATTCCAATCTTCATTTTCAGGTTCGGGCCTTATTTGTAATTCCGCATCAAACTCAAGACTTCTCTGAGTATTTATTATATTCAAATCCTCAACACTTAAATCTCTCCCGTAGACCAATGACACCGTTATTACGTGTTCCTGATTTTCTCGATTATGTTCCATGTATAAACTAATAATATCAAGCCCGGTTCAATAACACCCACTTTAGACTGCAACAGTGGTTTCTTCCCTTACCTGCTTTACTATCTGACACATAGCTATCAGTTCTCGTTTGATTTGGTTCCAATTCGTTCCTACCACACCTACCAATCATCATTTTGAAGCATCGGCATTTCTTGTTCCTTACTTGGTCGGAAGCACAGCATTGGCACTTGTTGTGCGTAGCAGTCGGCGGTGTCGTAAAGTATTGTAAAGTCGACCGGCTTTACGACACTTTACCAACCTGAGTGTAGCGGTACGTGAAGTCGACTGGCTTCATGAGGAGCCGAGGATTAGAATAAGTTGCCGTAAAGTTACTTGGTGTTGTAAAGTCAATTGACTTTACAATTTGATACGATTATACTTCATTTTATGTCTAACATCCCCGGTAGATTTGCTAACCCCTTTAAGCCTGGCGCAGGCCACATGCCGCCATATCTTGCCGGCCGAGTAGAGGAAACTCAAGAATTTTTCAAGCTCCTTGGACAGTCAGTTGTATTACAGAATCTAGTTATTGCCGGACTAAGGGGCATCGGCAAAACCGTTCTCCTTGAAAGCTTTAAACCGATGGCTCAAGAGCAGGGATGGCTTTGGGCAGGTACAGACTACTCTGAGTCAGCAAGCGTCAATGAAGACATGATGGCTCTGAGACTTTTGACGGACGTGGCGCTGATAACCTCAGGTATCAAGATTGGAACCTCCGCGAAATCCAGGATAGGATTTATGAGCCAACCAATAATGAGCGGCACGTACTTAAATTTCGAATTCCTTACCGCTTTTTATAATGCTACCCCGGGCTTGCCAAGTGACAAGCTTAAGGCGACTTTAACGTTTGTATGGAGTTGCATGCAGAATAGCGGAGTAAGAGGGATAATCTTCGCCTACGACGAAGCCCAGACCCTTAATGACCATGCTGCCGAGAAGCAATATCCGTTATCTGTACTTCTAGATGTCTTCCAATATCTTCAGAAGCGAGAGATTCCTTTCATGCTAATTTTAACGGGGCTGCCTACACTGCTAGTCAGGCTTGTTGAAACGCGCACATACACTGAGCGACTGTTTAAAGTTATCATAATGAGACAGCTCACTCCGTCCGAGAGCAAAGATGCGATTATTAAACCTATCGAGGAAAGCTCTCACCCGCTTATCTTTACGAACATTGGTATTAAAATGATCATTGAACAATCAGGTGGTTATCCATACTTCATACAGTTCTTATGCCGAGAAATTTACGACATACTTGAACAACGGCAAGCTAAGAAGGAAAAGTTTTTTATACCTCTCGATGCATTGCTCCAAAAGTTAGATAATGACTTTTTTGCCGGTAGATGGGCTAGAACCACGGAACGCGAAAAAGAACTATTGAACTTAATCGCTGAAGCTGGCTTGGCCGAATTCGGCATTGGTCAAGTCGCTGCACTTTCAGAAGTTAGCAATGTAAAGTCCTTTAGTAAACAACAGCTTAGTCAGATGTTTGGCCGGCTCATAGACAGCGGGCTGCTTTATAGGGATAGACGAGGTTCTTACTCATTCGCGGTGCCGTTGCTGGAGCGGTATATCAAGCGGCTCAATAAGAGCGATGCTAGCAGCTAGGCTAGAACAGTCGAACTACTAAGTTCAAAGCCTATAGTTTAGGCTCGCAATAATAGTTTCTGCCCTCACCTGCCTCACTATCTCCCACATGGTTATCAGTTCTCGCTTCAGCTGGTTCTAATTTCGTTCCTATCACGCCTACCATAATTTATGAAATTTTGGCTGGTATACTACTGAGGCATTATGATTACCTTCCCGTCTCATGCTGCCGGTGCTTATTTAGCTATCCGTCTTGCAGATTATCTTGACCCAAGTTTGGGTTTAGGCAGGTCCTCTCTGGTAATTACTGCTGTGTTGGCGGGCATGATTTCAGACATTGACGGCCTTTTCTATATCGGCCACTTGCGGGACCACCATGACACGCCGCTGCATACGCCCGTGTTTTGGGTCGCCGTCTTCATAGTTCTCTCCGGCGTAAACTACTCTGCCAACTGGAATATTCAACTCTACTTAACGAGTGGATTTATTGGAATAGCCTCACATCTATTCCTTGATTGGTATGCCGGTAGAGTAGCTGGTCTAAGAGTTTTTTATCCATTGACGAAGAAAAGGTACAGCCTATTTCCTCTCCACCGCAATAAAGAAGTATTTAAATTTAACATGCAAGGCGCCAAGGAATATATAAAGTTTTATACCAGCAACAGGTTTTTACTTATTTCTGAAGTCCTAGTCGTCGTGGTTGCGGCGCTATACTTAGTTATCTAACTCTGCTGGTTCAACACTATCCGCTTAGTCCGCAACAGATACCTCCGCCCTCACTGCATTTACTATCCGCCCCATGGTTATCAGTTCTCGTTTGATTTTCTACATATTGATGGTATTCTAATAGGCCATGAGTGATGTTTTGACACCTGCAGATCATTTGGATAGCGTTTGCGAACAATTCATAGCTCGATTCTCCCATGACCCTGAAGGTAACACCGGAAGAACTGCGCAAGTAGACGATCTTAATCTCAGTCTTGGCATGATTGTGGTAGAACTAACTTACAGAGATGAGGAGGAACAACTAAGATATTTTGCAAAGGCTGATACGTCTGTCCTTGAAACTTATGGCAATCCATCAGCGCATATTAGGACTCGGACTGCTGACCGCTTAATGGCATTTTACAACTACGATAGAACTACTGGCCTAATAGTTGTTAATGATTACTCATTTCCTAAAGATGACACACGACTATTACGGCCACAGGAAGTTCATGATATTGGATTCTCTGTTGCTACAGCGGGAATACGGGGAATACGTAGGGATAATAATAGAGTGTTAACTGAGCAAGGCATTGAAAGAATTACTGCAGATCTACAAAAGCACTTGAAACCTAATAATAAGTTTCATAGCACTTAATATCTGTATGCTTGTCAGTTCGGTTCTTATTTGACATGGCTCCAATTCATTCCTATCACGCCTATTATTTTAGATTTCTTTACTTGGCGAACCTGTAGCTAAGAGTTTTTGGATGGCGGGCAGGAAGTCATCTTTTATGATTGCGTATACCTCGTCAGCCAGCTGTGGTTGATAAGTATGGACTGTCAGGTTGCGCTGCTCGGCAAAGACTAACCACGCTTCGACATTTTCGAGTAGTCCGGCCTTGCCGCTTTCGCGGATTGCGCTCCTGGGTGAATTAGCCTCAAGACCAGCCTCGTTCAAGCGAGTTTGTAAATATTTCCATGCTAGCTCAAAGCAGATTTCAAATGCTTGGATGGCAGCTGCCCGCATATAATCATTTTGTGGTTGCTGCAGAACGTCAGCCAAAAAGGTGACGGATTTTTCTAAATCGGCAAAAATCAGGGAGGACTTTGAGCTCATAAGACCATAATTTCCAAACCCTGTTGTTTAATCTGCGCCTGGAGGTTTGGGCTGGCCTTGGCAAAATCAACGATATCGACGCTGTAGGGCAAAGTACTGTCGTCGAAGGCTTCGTTCAAATAGGCTATGGTTTGGTTCGGCACAGGACTCTGCCCGATAAGCGCTAGGTCTACATCACTGTATTTCTTGGATTTACCCGTTGCCCGGGAACCAAAAATCACTACCCGGTAGTCTTGGTCGGTAGCGTGGTTTTTGACGATTTTCTCGAGGGTAGCTTGCTCATTAGCGGTCAAAGCAATCATGGGTTAAGTATATCATGCGTTTCCGTTCCTATAGCGCCCGCGGTTTTGTTTTTATGAGCTCTGCTTCCCAATCGACCGGGATTCCATAATAATTAAGCGCATGGACAAGCTTTCTACTCTATTCAGTCCGCAGCTGATCATCAATATTTTAAACATCTTTCAGGAGAATCTGGATCAGTTCGTAATACCTACGATCAGTTATGATGACTTCGCATTATTACTTACCGCGGACGAAAAGCAAGAACTTCATAAAGTTATTTATCAGTTACGTCCTCAGCAGTCCGGGCTAAAGAAGTATCCTTTTAACATTAAAGAGTCGGATCTAATGTGTCCTACGAATACTGCACGTGGCCAGGAAAAATTCGTCCGGGTTACTTTAACCGTGCAGCAAAACTTTGACAAAATGGCCAGTCATTTGCTCGAAGACACTGGCCTAAGACTTAAAATATTGTCGGGCTACCGATCACCTACTTATCAAGCCCTGTTGCTGTGTGGTCAACTATATCGTGACGGGTTTGATATGCTTAAAACATTGCGCGCAATACTGCCCCCGGGTTATTCAGGACATCAAGACCCGCTTTTACCCGCCATAGATATTGGTCATGATAACCTGGACCTTCAAAATAGAGAGTTTATGACGCTCACCTACCCTTGGCTGAAGAAATATGCATATAAGTACGGCTTCGTTGAATCATACCCTAAGACACAGGTAGACATGATATGGGAGCCCTGGCATTGGAAGATGCAATAGAGTAGCAGACACTTCATATGATATCCTTAACAGATGATTAGAGCCATATTGTTTGACTTTTATAATGTGTGGGCTCCGGAAAAGTTTTCTAAATATATAGCAATTGCTGAACAAAACAGTCCTGAGCTGGCAAGAGAATTTCGAGAAACTATCAATAAGTACTACTTAGGCTTAGTTAATACGGAATACATAGCTAATAAGTTCAAGTTCAAGCTGAATCGTACCGACATTGATCCACACGAATTTAAGTTGGATAAATCGGAAATTTCTCCGTCTTTGATTGATTTCATGCGTAATTTACACAGCCACTTCATTAAACTTGGCGTATTAGCAAACCTCGGCACACAAGAGTACGATCTGCTGATATCTCTAAACGCCCAGTACCAATTTTTTGAAGTAATCACAGGACCTATAGTGCTCGGTGTTCCGCTGCTCAGTCATGAAGCGTTAGTAAAGGCTCTGCAGGCTATCGGCGAACCGCCTCAGTCATGTCTTATCGTAACCGGCAATGTTCAATATCAGCAGTTTGCAACCGGCTTTGGTATACAGACACTGCATTTTGAAGGCTTCCCAAAGCTAAAAGAATCACTAGACCAGTTACTGACAAACGAAACAGAAATTACGCCTGTTATATAGTAGTCTTGTCGCTTTTTTTCTTGTCTTCAATACTTAACGGATCAGTGTGTTTTTGTTTATCAAGGGCGATACCGGCATTAGCGGGGTCCTGTGGTTTATCGGAAATAGCGCCCCATCCACTGGTAGTTTTTTCTTCATTATCAGGCGTAAAACTAGCGGTAACGGGTTCGTCACTATGAGGGTCTACACCCGAGTATGTATAACTTGACGACGTCGGGAAACCGCCATAGGTTATCGGTGGACCATGAGGGTCACCCCCGGGATAGATTGCGGGGAAGCCGCCGTAGGTTGCAGGGGGGATACTGCCTGTGTCATCAGCCGAGGTGGCTACAACAGTTGTGCCGGTGAGGAAG
>JBBRXZ010000067.1:0-6413 GCA_038238095.1 Saccharimonadales bacterium (SeqCode) | reverse complement strand
GCCAAGGCACCCGTACGGGTAGTAGCACCGATAATGGTAAACTTCGGCAGATCGAGCCGCAGACTACGGGCCGAAGGCCCCTTACCCAGCATTATATCCAGTTTAAAATCCTCCATGGCGCTATATAGGACTTCCTCTACGGTGCGATTGAGGCGATGGATTTCGTCGATGAATAAGATGTCGCCATCTTGAAGGTTGGTCAGTAGGCTTGCCAGGTCCCCTGCCCGTTCGATGGCCGGCCCGGAAGTTATGCGGATTTGTGCTCCCATCTCATGCGCAATCACACTAGCCATGGTCGTTTTGCCGAGTCCTGGCGGCCCATGTAATAAAACATGGTCAAGCGGCTCACCCCGCTTGGTCGCGGCGTCAATTGCCAGTTTAAGATTCTCCTTTAGCTTTTCCTGCCCGATATAATTAGCAAAATCCCGCGGCCGCAGCGTTACCTCCAGCACCGCCTCCTGTTCGTCAGCCGGCTCATCCGCCGTATTCAAAATCCGGTCAATCATTACTTACCAGTATAACCCAGACTACTTCCATCAGGGTATGTGGACAGGGCTCCAGGCGGTTCGCAGGTTTTGGTTTTGATTAGCTAAAGACTGCATATCTTTGTCATCAAGCTGGAAATCGAAGATATCAATGTTTTCCTGGATCCGGCTGGGCGTAATTGACTTTGGCAACACTACCAAATCCTGATCTAAGCACCAGCGCAGCATAATCTGCGCATAGGTTTTGCCATGCTTTTTGGCAATTCCGGCTATTACCTCGTTATTCATAGCCTTAGCATGTGCCAGAGGTGAATAGGCCTCTAGCACAACGTTATGGTCACGGCAGTACTTAATGAGCTCGAGTTGTTGCAGGAAAACATGCAGCTCTACTTGATTGACAGCCGGCATAAGCTTGGCATAATCCTGCATCTCTTCCAGGTGTCGGATAGTGTAATTGCTAACACCTATACTTTTAGCTTGACCGGAGGCTTGAATTTCTTCGAGCGCTAGCCAGGACTTCTTGCGCAGCACCGGCACGGGAAAATGCAATAATAACAGATCGACATAATCCGTCTGTAGTTTTGTCAGCGAGTCCTGGAAAGTTCTCTGAGCCCGCTTATAGCCAAAATTTTCTACGGCGACCTTAGTGGTAATGAAAAGCTTGTCGCGCTTCAGGCCCGACTTTTGCCAGGCTTCGCCCAGTAAGTGTTCGTTATCATAAGCCTGGGCAGTGTCAAAATGCCGGTAGCCGGCCTGAATTGCTGCCTGTAAGGCCGTGCGGAAGTCTCGCGAGTCCTTGATCTTCCAGAGGCCAAGGCCGATTTGAGGGATCTGCTCATCACCATGAAGCGGAATTACAGGGATGTTTGCCATTATCTCCCGCCCAAGGCTTGTTTAACGCGGTCTTCTACCGGCAGTTTGGCATCTACGTGCTGTAAGGCCTTGGCAGCATCCTGAGAAGAATAACCAAGCGCTACCAAAGCTTCAATAGCTTCATCGGTTAGCAAATTGGTTTCGCTTTGCAACAGGCCGGTTGACTCCAGGTCCACACCAACTAGGCCCACTTTGTCTTTAAGCTCCACGACAATGCGTTCGGCCACACGTTTGCCTACGCCATTAGCTTGCTGGATAAATTTAACATCTCCGGATGCAATAGCCTGCCGGACATCTTGCCCCGATCCAATGCTTAACATGTTAAGCGCCATCTTAGGGCCCACTCCATTTACTTCAAGCAGCTGCTCAAACAAACTTTTCGTGTCCCTGCTTAAAAATCCAAACAGATCATGCGCCTGTTCCCGGATATGCTCATAAATATACAGTGTAACCTGTTCCCCGGTGTTCAGCCGGCTATAATCTTCAGCCGGTACTAGCAACCCATAGCCCACGCCCTGCACATCTAGCACTACCACATCCGCCAACTTCTCACTCACCACCCCGTTTAGTGTCGCAATCATCACTTTATTATCGCACAATCACTAGAGCTTAAAATCGTAGGGCTCATTTTACTACATTACTGGGATTCGTGAATTAATTCCCTAGGCACAATTCCAGTCCTTAAGTCGGTGCAGTTGCTTGGGAATTTGCCGAATTCAATCCCATTATTAGTAACTGGAAACTCTTGTTGGTTTTCGGCTACAGTATCTAGAATTCGCCATACGCACTTTACATGTAATAAGCCGTCCCAGTTTTGGTTTATATTCTCTGTGCCGACGTATAATACGCACTCACTAGCATTAAAACTCTCCAGATTTTTGTCTTTTCTCACCCCGCTGAAAGCAAAATGGGTGACGCCAGTAGCATATAGAACTTTGGCCGCACCGGGCGAACAGTTATGTAGATCAAGGGTTACAGAGCTTGCATTCCCCGTACCAGATTTAGTAGTGATGGCGGTCGTCTGCCCCGATATAGAACTTATATTTGGCATACCTTTATATTGCACAAAACTTACTTGCCTCTTTTGTATCTCCGCCTGATATTTGGCATGTTTTATGGACGATGCTCCAATTAATAGATACCAAGCCGCCAGCACAACGCTACCTATTATTAGAGCTGTAATTAGCAGTGCTAAGCCGTGTCGTTTTGTTTTTCCAGCAACCAGCGCAAACACCACAGATGCGGTTAATGCTATACCACCGCCTATTGCGATAGCCATACCTAGCAGCCATACTAACCCGGCGCCTATGTTTGCACCTATGATACACGTAGAATTTTGCGGTGTTTTATAACCCTCACATTGCGGTGGATTAAGTGGCGGCGTGAAGACTGCACCTATAATAAGCAAACCAATGACCAAAATAGCTAAACTTATTATGCTCCTAAGCTTGTCCTTGGATGTAAATACAATTTTCATGGTTAACGATTTCAACTCATTTTATAGCAAAAAGCCAAAATCCAACAACAAAACCCTTAAAGATAATCGTATCAAACTTCGACAATTTACATCTTTTATTGGGGGTATCCCTGGAACATTAAAAGATTGATAAACTCGACCGATTTTGTACTGACATTTGGAACTGTTGCAAGCTCTTTATCAGGGTTTTTATGCCGTTGCAGTAGTGCACGAAAACGATCGACGTCCAGGAAAGGTTTAGTCCCTGAAGCAGTATTGAAATCAACAAAACATCGGCTTAAATCCAGCTGAGACGGAAGTATACGGCCGTACTTATTTGGTAAGCCATGTTCAGCTTGTAGATGTAAACGGCGCTGTTGACGTCGGTGGTCATATAATGATGCCTCAAACTTACTAAACTCCTGATCTGGTTGACGAGGTCTTGCATACTTTAGTAAAGCATTCCAGACTTGCCTACTATTTGTAAATCCTATTGACTCTGCAAAGTTTTCAAATGTATCAATAGCAACGATATCCCGATCAAATATAGTTTTTACAGCTGTCTCAATATCATCACTTTCAAAAACTTCAGCTTGTAGTGACAGTTCACCAAGCTGTTGAGCATACGCAAAAAAGCTGACAACTTCCAGTTCTTCAGCAGTCGAAACAAAAACTCTGGTGGGAACATCTTCCGGCTTGATCATCTATTGATAGCTTGATCAGTTTTATATTCTTCTACTATAAACGTATTATTATAAAAACCTAGGCTGCTGTTGGCTTAAGACCAGCCATAATTACCGATAATAGTCTATTCATCCTCTGGAGATCACTGGCCGGATTATCATTCGCGACTATCCCATTAATGAGATGTAACAGATCAAAAATTGTCACATCATCACGCAATGTACCATTTTTTTGGGCTCTTTTAAGCAAACTTGACCCGGCCAAAACAAGCACCGAGTCCTTATCTTCTACTATCAGCGACATGAGATCGCTAAAACCGCCATACTTCGTGGCGTATTCAATAGTCATTTGCAGCCAATTAGAGAGAGCTTTATCCGGTGACTTGGCAACTAATAGTGAGTGTGCCCTGGTGGTAAGATCTGTGATCTCGTTTGAGTAAACAGCTTCCAGTAGTACCTTACGCGTGGGGAAATGGCGATACAGAGTGCCGATGCCAACACCAGCTCGTTTAGCTATAGCCTCAAGAGGCGTGAAGGTGCCTTGTATAGAGAAAATTGCTTCTGCCGCTTGGATCAGCCGATTATAGTTACGACGGGCGTCGGCGCGCATAGAAGATGGATCAATAGTCATCAGCTTTACAATACAAAAAATCAAGAGTCTTGACAAGTGGAGGATACCTCCGTATAGTCTATTATGTAAGCGGATGAAGACTCCGTTTACATATAAATATTGGATGAGAGTCCATTTTGCTATGACATACGAAGTAAATTGCGGACAAGTCCAAGCTAGACAATTACCGCCAGAATTAGACTATAACCTGCGGGATCCAGAGCGTGTTGAGCTCTTAGCCCAGCCCGCCACCTCTTACGTAGCCACGTTAGTTACTTCTGAGCCATTTAAGTCGTTATTCGGGGGTGAAGTGAAGCTCATCCAAGCTAATGCCAGTGATGAAGAAATGGGCGGAGTAGTAACCAAGCTGCCGGTTTACTTTACCGGCGGCTACGGAGTTGATAATGTGCCTTATTTAGTCAATCTCGCCGAAGAACACGGCCGAAACGCCTTCTCGCTGTCGCACACCGGTGTACGCAAGAAGGAGAGAACATTTATAGCAATCACCCAGACCTCATCAATTAATGAGAGTTCGACTGTGCGTATGAAAGATGCCAGGAACTTACTGACACAGCCAGTAGATTTAATCATTTCCAAGCATCAAATAAATAAAGCAGCGACCCTACTGACCGCCATGGCAGTGAACGACATCGAACGAGCTGATGCTATATTTCAATCTGAGGGTGCCTTGCATGGCATATTGGCAGCACGTGCGGCGCCGGACAAATTCCGTAATATTGTGCTGGCATACCCTGCTGGTGTCAGCAGACAGGACAGACCGCGTAAAGCTTATCGTGGTGTAATAGGTGACACGATATCCAAGTACCATCCGAGTCATAGAGTAGCCACCGCAAATAGCTTTAAAGGCTACAGCGGAACTGGCTCTGAAGATATAGCTATGAAATATGCGCAAAGTCGACACCAGGGTACCTTTGTTGATTGCGCCACCGTAGCTCTTTCGGATCAAGGTCTTATATTGACGGGTCTGCGTCAACAAGAAGAGGCTCCTGGGGTTACTTTGGTAGCAGGTTTGGAAGACCGTATATTCCCACCTGAACGCCTAATGGGTAGTCTTCGTTCTTCAGAGGATATTGACTTTATGCTTGTAACACACGGACTGCACGGTATTCATTATCGAAAAGATGTTATGGATCAGATTGCCAGCCTATTTTCCATTATGGAAGCCCGGAAAGCTGAGCGAGAGGCAGCAAGAAAGAACGGCCAGAAGCTTACGCCTCAGCCTCTGAGGGATCGTCTGATTTTACCGCCCAACATACCGCCCCAACGTGCCAAGAAGCTGTATGACCTGGCAGACCAAGTCTAGCTGTACTACACGTTTTATCGCATAGTCATGCTGTGGGTGATAGCGGTGGCTAGAGCGTCGGCGCAGTCGTCGGGTTTGGGGATAGTTTTGAGTTGCAGGATGACGCGAACCATTTCCTGCATCTGTTTTTTATCGGCCCGGCCGTAGCCGGTCAGTGCCTGCTTGATCTGTAAGGGCGTGTACTCGTAAATGTTCAAGCCTGCCTGCCTGCCACAAAGTAGCACAACCCCCCTCGCCTGCGCCACTGTCATGGCTGTGGTCACATTCTGGGCAAAGAATAACTTTTCTACCGCCATCTCCGTAGGTTTAGTTTCGACAATTACATCTGTCAGCTCATCAAAAATCGTCTGGAGGCGCACCGCGTCATCCTCCTTCACCGGCGTCCGAATCACCCCTCCATCAACCAATTTGGCCTGGCCCTTGATGACCTCGATGACGCCAAACCCAAGTATTCCAGTACCGGGATCAATGCCGAGAATTCGCATAGAACCTTTTACGAACTACCCTTCGGCTACATACTGACATAACTACAATCAAACCCCAAATGAGAAGGTTGAACCTCAATGTAGTCATATCTGTTTCCCTGCTAGTCGGGGAGTACCATGTGCTTTTGCCATTTGAGTATCCATCTTTGCTCACCTTTAACCAAGTGTAGGGTAGCCCGAACTCATAAGTGGTTTCAGAGTTTGGCTGTGCTAACGCATCCTCGCATATACTACAAACCGGCAGGGAAATAGTTTTTACTCTTGGAAAACCGACTGCGACTATAAGTAGAATCAGCAGCGGTGCGATAAAGCGCCAATTTTTATTTTTGTAGGGTTTACGCATACTTAGAATATTAACATGTCGCCTAGGCCGACAGTAGCTCTTCAGGAATGTCGAAGTTTACGTGGGTGGCGGTGACGTCGTCTAGGGCTTCAAGGGCTTCCATCAGGCGCATGATTTTGCCAGCGGTGGTGGCATCGGTTACCTCTACGGCATT
>JBBRXZ010000066.1:0-6527 GCA_038238095.1 Saccharimonadales bacterium (SeqCode) | reverse complement strand
TTTAGCGTACAGTACCATCCCGAGGCAGGACCGGGTCCGCATGATGCCAGTTACTTATTTGCCGAGTTTAAAATACTTATGGAACAACAAAGTCATGCCAAAAAGAACTGATATAAAAAGCATACTTATTATCGGCAGCGGTCCGATTGTAATCGGCCAGGCCTGTGAATTTGATTACTCCGGTGTCCAGGCCTGTCGGGTGTTACGCGCCGAGGGTTACCGCATCACTTTAGCTAACTCCAACCCCGCTACCATCATGACCGACCCGGACTTTGCAGATAGCACGTATATTGAGCCCCTGACCGTCGAGACTTTAGAGAAAATAATTATCAAGGAAAAGCCGGACGTTATTTTACCAACGCTGGGCGGCCAAACCGCGCTTAATCTGGCGATGGAACTGCACGAGACAGGCCTTTTAAAAAAGTACAATGTAAAGCTAATTGGCGCCAGCCCAGAAGCCATCGCTACCGCCGAGGACCGGCAACAGTTTAAGGATGCCATGGAAGAAATTGGCATCACTACCGCAATTTCCGGAACAGCGAACAATGTAAAAGAAGCCAGCCGGATTATGCGCAATATTGGACTGCCCGTAATCATCCGACCGGCTTATATATTGGGTGGTAAAGGTACCGGTATTGCCGAGACAGAGGTTGACTTTAATAAGCTTGCTGCCCAGGGTATCGATGCCAGCCCGATTAATGAAATCCTAATCGAGAAAAGTATAAAGGGCTGGAAAGAATTCGAGCTGGAAGTAATGCGCGACTGTAAAGATAACTGTGTTGTTGTCTGCTCCATAGAAAATGTTGATGCCATGGGTGTTCACACCGGTGACTCGATTACGGTTGCCCCCATCCAGACATTAACAGATGTAGAGTACCAGCAAATGCGCGACGCAGCCTTTGCCTGCCTGCGCAGAGTTGGCGTGGAGACTGGCGGCAGCAATGTTCAGTTTGCAGTAAATCCAAGCACCGGTGAGCAAGTAATTATTGAAATGAACCCTCGGGTCAGCCGTAGTTCGGCTCTCGCCAGTAAAGCCACCGGTTTCCCGATAGCCAAAATTGCCGCCCTGCTAGCTGTCGGCTACTCTTTGGATGAGATACCTAACGATATCACTAAGAAGACGCCGGCCAGCTTTGAACCGGTAATCGATTACGTAGTAACTAAGATCCCGCGCTGGACATTTGAAAAATTCCCTACCACGCCCGAGGTCCTGGGCACACAAATGCAATCAGTCGGTGAAGTCATGGCCATCGGCCGGACTTTTTCCGAAAGTTTACAGAAAGCTATCAGAAGCCTGGAGCTGGGTAGAGCTGGCCTGAATGCCGATGCAGCCGAGACCGACGCAGACAAAACATCAACTGCTGCCTTGCTTAAGGCAATTGCCATACCGACACCTCGTAGAATATTTCAAGTGGAATCATTATTAAGACGTGGGGTAAAGCCCGTAAAACTGGCCAAACTATGCGGCTACGACCCCTGGTTTTTGCATCAGATCAATCGAATATCAAGCGCACGCCACCACTTTGCCACCCTGGATTTCAATAAACTCACATCGCACGAAATAAAGGCCATGAAACAGCTCGGTTTTTCAGATGTCCAGCTGGCCTACATCACTAGTCGGCCAGTAAAGGCTATAGCGGCCAAGCGGCGCGCTCTAAAAATCCAACCGACCTATAAGACTGTCGATACCTGCGCCGCCGAGTTCGCGGCCGATACTCCCTACTATTATTCAACCTGGGAAGACGAAACCGAAGCACTGCGCAGCCCCCGCCGGAAAATTATGATCATAGGCAGCGGCCCGAACCGGATCGGCCAAGGCATTGAGTTTGATTATTCCTGTGTGCACGCCAGTTTCGCGCTTAAAGAGGCGAGTATTGAAAGCATTATGTACAACTGTAATCCGGAAACTGTCAGTACCGATTATGACACCAGCGATAAACTATATTTTGAGCCAATTACTCTAGAAGATGTTATGAATGTAGTTAACGTCGAAAAACCGGAAGGAATTATCGTCAGCCTGGGCGGTCAAACGCCGCTCAAACTGGCCAATAGCTTACCGTCAGAGCTCATACTTGGCACCAGCCCGAAGAACATAGATAGGGCCGAAGACCGTGACGAGTGGAATAAGCTTTGTAACAAATTATCCATACCCCAACCGGCGGGCGGCACAGCCACCACGCTGTCAAAAGCCCTACAAATAGCCCAGACTGCCGGTTACCCCGTATTAATGCGGCCCAGTTACGTACTCGGCGGCCGGGCGATGCGGATTGTCTATAGCAAGGCGGAGCTAACAGAGAATTTTAAGGAACTGGTGGAAGCCGGGACTCTGGCCAAAGAAGGCGGTTTAAGCGCCGAGCGTCCGGTTTTGCTAGACCACTTCTTAGAAGACGCTACGGAAATTGACATCGATGCTCTGCGTGACGCCAACGGAGAGGTCGCCATCGCCGGAATTATGGAACACGTTGAACAGGCTGGCGTACACAGCGGCGACAGTGCCTGCGTTCTGCCACCTCAAAATCTTTCCAAGCAGACCATCGCCACTTTAATAAACTACGCGTCTGCCATAGCCCGGGAACTGCAAGTAACTGGCTTAATAAACATGCAATTCGCCGTGCAAGGCGATCAGGTATTCGTGATTGAAGCCAACCCACGGGCTAGCCGCACAGTGCCGTTTGTGGCCAAAGCTATAGGTGTACCCGTGGCTAAAATAGCTACCAGGATCATGCTTGGCGAATCGCTGGCAACACTGTCTAAAACCTATTCTTTTACTATTAATAAGCAAAAGCTGCTGGAACACACTGGCCGGCCAAAAAAATTAGTAACCGTGAAAGAGTCAGTCTTTGTATTTAGCCGTTTTAGTAATGTAGACACAGTCCTCGGTCCGGAAATGAGAAGTACCGGAGAAGTAATGGGCATAGGTGTTAATTTTGCCGAAGCATTCGCCAAAGCCCAGATTGCGGCTGGCCTGGAAATTCCCCGCCGCGGCATTATTGTCATCACCGTGGCAGATTTCGCGAAAAAGGCTATTCTTCCAATCGCCAAAGGATTACATTCATTAGGGTTCGAGCTGGTTGCTACAAAAGGTACGGCAGTTTTATTACGGAAAAACGGCGTAACCATCAGCCGTATAATATCTAAAGTCAGCGAGAACAGCGAAGAAAATATTATTGAGTTCATTAAAAATGAAGCCGTAAAACTAGTGATTAACATACCGAGCGCCCAAGTGGGTGCTCTAACAGATGGTTATTACACCAGGAGGGCTGCGCTGGAAGGACATGTTTCTATAGTTACCAGCCTGGCGGCCGCCCAGGCGATGTGTAAGGCCATACGCGAATTTAAAAGTGAAGATCAAGTTGTCCGCTCATTACAATCTCAGTAAGTGTTCTCTTAGATAAAACTTTAAGCCACCCGCCCGGCCTTTTGAAATAGCCTGGTGCCACGCCACAGTAAGCCGTACATGCTGGCCAACAAAATAAAGAAAGTAATAATCGTGATTAACATCTGAGGATAGTTAGCCGGGTGTTGCAAGCGGTCAGATATATCAAATAACAGGCCCCCGGGATTAATCAGGACATCCCAGCTATTCCAGCGCAGGTCACGGCCAATGTACACAGCCACGCTACAGATAAACAATGTGGCAGCGATCCAGCCAGCTGTTGCCCCGACGGACAGCCGCCGCTTCAGTTGCAAATGTATCAGGTACAGACTACTGAAACCCAGCACCACGCCGGTATAAATAAAAGAGGTGAACATCAGCGCATCGTACAGTAAGTCCACCCGCTGTACTTCCTGCAGGTGGATAAAATCACTAATCATGTAGAAACTATTCGGCAGAAACACCAGCCACAGCAGACTGGTTGCCAGTCCTTCCCAGCTGGACCAGACTTTGCGCCGCAGTACCGCCACCAGCCGCACCGCGAACAATAGTGGCAGCCAGGCCAGCAATAAATTCCAAGAAAGATAGCCGAATTCCAGGCTGTGATTACGCCAAGCCCCATAGCCGAACAGGCCTAGACTAACGGCGCTGCAAATCACAAGCGCAAATATAAACTGACTGCGAGGTGACCGCCACTCAACCATAACCCCTCAAGTATACCTGAAAAAGCGAACTACGAAGCAAGCTTCCTGCCTTAATATAACCACGGCCCACTCTGTAACTAATTATCGGATAGGTTTTTGATTGAGGAGCAAAGTTGATTACTTATTAAGTAATTCCTTGAGTTTTTCGACCAGATCTACCGGTGTCGGATTGATGCCGTTGAGCAAAGCTACATAAACGCTTACGAAATCACAAAAATTAGAAGTCCACAGCAGCTGTTGCAGATGGCTTTCGCCGAGCGGCACGATGACTTCGGGAGCTGGACGCTTACCAGAGAGTAAGCGCTCGGAGACCACGAAGCGTTTCTGTACCCGCACGTGCTCTAGATTCGAGCGAATCTCAACTACGGCATACGGCTTCTGCACGGGATGACTCGACCAGCCTATAAATTCATTGTGATTAAATTCCGGATACTGATTGACCCAGGCAACATTCTTAGCGTTTTCGTTCAGGCAAATTTTAAATTTATTGGCTGCCGGAAACAGCTTAGGCCCGCTGTAGACCACGATCGATTTCCCAATCAATTCCAGAGCCAACTGCTTCGCTGTATTCTGTTTAGTCGACACTGCAGCTCCCCAAGTAGTGATCTGACTTTTGAGCCAGTCGCCGCTGTCCTGCAGTTCGGCGAGCTTGCCTGCTGGCACTAAGCCAAGCGGCTCAAGCAGCTGCACGAGCGCGACCAAGAAGTAAAACGACGACATACGAGGCTGAATACCACCTGGAATTTCAAAGAAAGTGTGTTGTTTGTCTCTAGCAATCTTGGCCAGTTGGCCGCCAGCCGCGATCACCGCTACCTGAGCACCGCGCGCCTCAGCCACATCTAATGCAGCCAGGGTCTCTTCGGTATTACCGGAATAACTGGAGGATATAAACAGCGTGTGCTTGCCAACATAAGCCGGTAAGTCATAGTCACGTACGATCTCAAACGGAACTTTTGGTCCGGCCCACGTATTTAAATAAACAGCCGGCCATGCCGAGCCGCCCATGCCGGCCAACACGATGTTGTTGATGCCAGAGAAACGAGATACATCTACTCCAAACTCATGCTGTAGCTGCTGCCATTGTTTTTCGACTACGCCAAGTGCATCCTGGGCGTCGCGTTCATGAATCATCTTTAGGTCATCAAGCATATATCCTCCAAACTTCTTGTGCTTTTAGTATAGGATTGTATATAGTATAGCGTAAGTACAAAAAGGACTTATAGGGGGAATAATGTTTGGGCACCAAGACGATAACTCAAAAGAGCAAGATACTAACGATACTAACGGCGGGCTGAATCCTGGATTGGATCAGACTGACCAAATATCAAGCGCAAATGAATCTGTCGCTGTTGCCGAGGCAGACCAGCCATCCGGAGCGCCGCTTACACCAGACAATGATCCGAATTGGCAACCTCCTGGCACCACCTCTGCTGAAGATGACCCTGAGCCGATCAGGGACGTAGTTTCACCGGCTGGCGGCTATCCCCGGCCAACCAGCAGCCAACTATCTGCTGCCGGTCCTGTAAGCTCAATTTCCGCTGATGATGAAATTGATTCGGATTCCGCAACCCACGAATTGATCGACATTAAACAAAAAGCCCTGGATGAACTGTCGCCGCTGCTCGACCAGCTGGACCAATCCCCCGAAGAAAAATTCCGCACAATTATGATGATGATCCAGGCCAGCGACGACCAGACCCTAGTCAAGAAAGCCTATGCAGCCGCCCACTCGATCGAAGATGAAAAAACCCACGCCCAGGCGCTTCTCGACATTGTCAACGAGATCAATTACTTCACCCAGGAGCCCCAGAGTTAGCGGTTAGGTGATAGTAACCGACCCTGTATCATTAAAACGTGAACCTATCAAAAATAAATAACCTGTTGCTTGCGCTTATTATTATCGTCAATGGTTATGTGATTATGGCGCCGTTATTGCCGGAGATTGTTTTTCAGCAGGAGAGCCACCGGGGAAAACAGCAGCATCTGACACATAAAATTCATGCCCCAAAACCCGCCCCGCAAACCACTCCCCAGCCTAATCAAGTTATTATTCCCGGCATGCTGCTAGATCAACCTATCCTGGAAGGACCGGTAAGCCAGCAGTACAAAACTTTAGATCAAGGCATCTGGCGCTGGCCAAAGAGTAGCACACCGGACAAAGGCGGCAACACCGTATTAATCGGTCATCGCTTCACTTATACCAATCCGCGCGGCATCTTTTACTTTTTGAACAAGCTCAAAACCGGTGATGAAATCGGCGTTTTTTGGGATGGTCAAAAATATCTGTACAAAGTAGTACGCGTTTCCGAGGTGCCGCCGACAGATACAGCAATTGAAGACAACACTACTCAGGCAGAACTAACCCTTTTTACCTGTACGCCGTTGTGGTTACCAAAAAACCGCCTGGTGGTCGTGGCGAATTTAGAGAGCCACTCATGAGTGAAAAG
>JBBRXZ010000065.1:0-6615 GCA_038238095.1 Saccharimonadales bacterium (SeqCode) | reverse complement strand
TGCTGCTAAAACATTCTGTAAATCAGTCAGAGTTGTTGATTCATTTACCGCTACTGGGTAAGTGGCATTGCCAGTCTGGGCAACTAACAAGGTTTGTAATTCATTTAAAGTCACTAGGACTGTATCATTACCTGATTGAGCATCGCTTAACGTTATCAATTCGGCTTGTGAGGCCAAGAAAGCAAATAATGCACTTTGGGTATCTGTGAGGGTTTGTAACTCGCTAATAGATACTGGGTATGTAGCGTTACCCGTTTGGGCATCGGTTAGGCCAAAAGATTCTGTTTGATCGACTGAAAATGCAGCACCGCCTAATGTATCAAACGGGGATTGCGAAAAGGCAACTAATCCAAACACTTAGAGTACAACCCAACGAGAACCTGAGCTAACAGTCACAGTAATACCACTATTTATTGTCATTGGGCCTGCAGACATAGCACAATCCCCAGAAGCAATTGTATAGCTCACTGCTACAGTCTTGCTATTAACCACAATGCCGTTAGAAGCTCTAATCTGTGGAGCGCTTGCCGTATTTGTTTTATCACTATCTTGATATACAGACTTACCCGCTGGATAGGTTACAAAGACGTCTTTTGAGCCAGCAGAGAAACTAACAAGTGAGCCACCATTAGATGACGATAAAACAGTAGTACGGGAAAGCGTAGTCCCACTAGAGGTGTACGTCCCAATACCAACTTCCCACTCATTGGTGCCTAAACCCGCAATCGTGTAATAAGTAACATTTCCATTGCCAATAACAGCAAAAGACTGAAAGCCTGTAGTGGCTCCAGCAAGCGTGATTGTCCCCGTACCAGTAGTGGTCGTAGTCTCTCTAACACGATCTGCGAGTACTAAACTCATAAGTTAGTACCTATTAAGCCGCGGTTGCAGTATATGTAACGCTAAGAGTATCACCAGAAGTAACTGTTTTAGAACCAGCGGTAAAGTCACCAGCTGAGAACAAAGTACCTGTAGTGTCATCTTTAGTAGCAGAACCACCGATGTTAATAAAACAACCAGCGACTGTACCAGAGCCTGTAATAGCAAAAGTAACCGCAGAAGAAGTAGCTTTAGCACCACCAGACGCAGGTCCAAATACAGGTGTAGGACGGCTACCAGAGTAAGTAGGAGCATTAGAGCCACCAACTTCTAACCAGCTTGCATGACTAGCTTGAGTATCGGCTGCAATAGCAGTACCAGTACCTTTTAAGCCCATAACTACCGCACCAGCTGCAGAGTTACCAAGGATTGTGTCCATAGTCTTGTTCTTGCCGACTGTAGTAACTACGTTATGGATATCATCTTTCCATTGCAACGCCCCATTGTTAAAACACTCTACTGTGTAGTAGCCAGCAATACTGGTAACTTCTTCATGACTTGCACCACGAGTAACAGATGCACTGCACATATCTGCCATTTGTACTAAATCTTTCATAATTGCTCCTAATTCAATCTAAGTATGGCGCTTGTTGCATTCGCCGTTGGGAAAGTAACTGTAAATACTCCAGCTGCTGTTGGTACCTTATCTGAGCCAAAGTCTAATACAAAAACGGCTGGATTTGTTAATCCGTCTGCTAAGTATACCAAAGCTCCACGCGCAGTGAAAGAGGCACCTGTCCAAATAGCTGGGTCAAACGATATATAAGCAGTTGTTTCACTAGATGTAGGTACCTGAGAGATAGTCAATACTTCACCACCTGTTGTGTACCCACCGCCAGAAACTTCGCTATCTACTATATATGAGGTTGTGTTGGAGTCTAAGTTAGCAAACCCGGTATACAAGGCTATCTTAAACACCTGAGTTGTGCCTGTACCAAAGTTAAACTGGCCATTTAAAAGACCGACTTTATAGGAGGTAACTGCGCCTTGTAGGATACTCATAATACAGGTACCCTAACCTGGCCATCACGGTACGCAGAGCGTCTTTCTTTGCCATCACCAAGTACTTTAAGGAGGGCTAATGACTCTTGATACATCTTCTCGTAGTAAGCAACCATATCCTGCTCACCCTTTTGGAAGATAACTGCTTCACGTATAGCACCATAAAGAAGGGCTGTTTCCATGTTAGTACCGAGCCAGCTTGTACCTTCTGCGTTATTAATTTCAGATACAGTAATCGTAAAGCTTGTACCAGTACCGCCGATAGACAGCGGAGCAGCAGAAACTATATCCCCAACTAAGTAGCCTACACCACCATCTTGGATTGCCACAGCTGTAATAGTATTACCAACCACAGTAATGTCAGCAGTTAGGTTACTTCCTGAACCACCAGTCATAGGAACATCTTGATATATTCCGTTGGCATAACCACTTCCACCAAAGAGACTGCCTAAGTTTGTAACAATACCCTGCACAATAGATGGCGGGTAATAGTATTGATGTAGCTCAACTTGGTAGTCTTGGTCTGGGGTAGGGCCCATAATTAAAGTGTACGGGGCGAACTGACCAAAGTATTGTGGAACTGCTTGTGCTGTTGGGTCTGGGTAAGCTTGGCGAATAAAGTTAACGTCTTTATCTAACAGGAACGTCTGAGCCTGGGTTACAGGGTCAATAACTGCTAATGAAAATGTAGCTAGATAGTCTGTTGGAAGCGTTAAGTACTTGTTCCCAGTGGTTAAATACCCCGTTATATTCCTACGAATTGCAGGTAACTGTACGGTGTTGTAAATACGTTCTTCTGCAGCTTGAACAAAGACAGGGATATTCGCAACAAAGTTTGGCTCTGTTGTTTCTAGGTAACTCTGTATTGCTTGACTAAGCTGGTAGTAGTTCATATCTTATTATGCCATTGGTCCACGAGCGATACGGCCTTTAGTTGCTGCGCCATTACCACGAGTCTCTAGACCTGTAGTTTTAGTTTCTGGCTGGCTCTTAAAGATGTTCCCAATAGATGGGCGCAGTTCGTCAATTTCTTTACCAGGCTTAACTACGGCATCTTTTACGTTTATATCATTACCACTCATAGTGTGTGGCTTTGCGTAGACTTCTGCAGGTTTGTTATTAATAGCCATGATTAACGTCCTTTGCCTTTTAGGCCTGTAGAACCAAACTGGTTAATTAACTTATCACGGTTACGACCGTTTTCAAGCATGGCTTCATTGGTCTTACCGCCAGGACCTTTTTTACCTTTTTGAATAGCCGCACTACTACCGCCATTACCAAAGTTCTTAGTTTGGGTCTTACCCTTACTTTCAATACCGTTACCTTTTGCCATGAGTGGCTCCTTAATTTATTGTTACTGTACCAATCTGTACTGCTACTACTAAAGTATTTGATGTTTCATTAAAGTCATATCTCATTCCAACTGGGTTCCAGCCCCACTGTATCTGACGACTACCACCACTAGGAAAACCATTTGCATCTGTCCCAGACTGGTAATAACTATTATCTCGTCTTGGTTCCCGTACAGCTTGTGGGTCATTAACCGGGTACATCCCTAATTGTAACTGAGGCTGGTCCATTTCCCAACACTCTGGACATACTTTAATGTTAACGTTCTTTGTCTTAATTGTTAGCTTTTTGAGCTGTACAAGTTTAAATCTAAACCCACACCTATCGCACTCGGCAATAGAAAACCGACCAGAAGCGAACTGGGTAGTCATTATCTATTACCTATAAACATTTGACGAGGTATAAACCTTATCGGAGCCTTCTCTCTGTCTTCATCACAAGCTAACTGCAACTGCTGCTCATAGTCTGCCTTTAACCCTGTAACTCTTTGGATATCCACATTAGGCAATTTTAGAGACAAGTAATAAGCTAGTCCAGCCACCATGCAGTTCAAGAAACGGAAAGGAATATCCTGCGTATTAATACCACCACCAGCATCTTGGATACGACGCATACGCCAGTATACAAAGACGTAATAAGGGTTCTCAAGCGTTCCTTGGTCTGGGGTAGGCCATACTGTAATCTTAGGGCTATCGACGCCTGTAGTAGGTTTTGTGCCATTTGGGCCAGGTAATGGGTATGTAGCCCCCGTCATACGCTGAATCCATACTTGAATAGGACGACTTTGGCTTAGCTTATTTGGAATAGTCGCATAGGTAGAAACACTAATACGGCTAATAGTAATATCGGTCTGGTTGTTAATCTGCCCAGAGTTTGTACGGATTTGCTGGTCTAGTAGGTCAATTGTGTCTATTGGTAAGTCATAGGTGTTTTGACCTTTAACAAGCGGAATCTCTCCCTGCTCAATAGTCCACATATTAATACCGCGATTAGACCACTCAACCGTCAATAAGTTTAGACTACGAATAGCAGTCTTTAGGTCATATCCAGAACGTAGCTCAGCACCGCACCGCTCAAAGGCCTCTTCAACTAGGTCCGTGACTTGTAGGTTAAATGCTGATGAACCGGAAGTAGCCATTACTTAGCCTTTTTAATTGTCTTTTTTGCAACAGGTTTTTTAGCGACTACTTTTTTAGCAGTGGCTTTAGGTACTATCACTTTTTTAGCCTTAGGGCGTGGTTCAAAGTCTTCACTAAATGTAGGTAATGGCCAAGCGGCTTCAATAGCCCGTTGTTCTTTGTTGTCGTCAAACTTACTAAGACACCATTTTAAAGCTTTTACGATTAGTTGTTTCATTATACTTTCCTGTAGGACTTAACTTTTTCTTTAATGCTTTTAGGCTGGGCTACAAACTGCTTACCCTTGGCCTTGCCTTCACGCTTAGCTTTGGTTGTTGCTGCGTACTCTTTTGGAGATAACGCCTTTATTGCTTTTTCTGGTAGGTAACGCTCCCCAGTTTCAGAAGACTTCTTACCAGACTTAGTAGTCCATTTCTGCTCACCCCAAGCTTTTAGGCTTTTCTGGGACTTAGCTAGGCCACTCATTTATAGCCACCACCTGCTGCTTTATATCGCTTAGCTACAAGCTGGGCTTTACGTGCTGACCATTGACCTGCGCCTGTACCTTGAACTGCAGCAGATTTAACTGCGGATACGATACGTTTACGTACTTCTGGCTTTGTATAGTTACCCGCGGCATTAACCTTACCACCCTTGGCCAATACTGCTGACTTAGAAACTTTAGGGGTTTTAGATGGGCTTATAGCACCCATACCGCGGCTAGCTTTCATGCCCTTGTTTTTCCTTTGACGCAGCAGCCATCAGCACGTTTAGATGCAGATGAAACTTTACCGCCTTTTTTCATTGGGGTTGTTGCACGCTCTTTATCTTTTTTGTCCAAAGAAGCGGCTTCTAAAGCATTAATTCTATCGCTTTGCTGTTTAGCCTGGTCCCCAGTAACAAGCTCCATTGCCCTATCTCTAAGGCCTGGAACAGCAGCTCCAAAACCAAGAGCGGTTAAGTTTTTTGCGCCGTCTTTGAGAAAGTCCATATTAAGCCCTTGCTTTACCGTAGCCGCGAGTAGCTAGTTTACCAGCAACTTTTTTTACTTTGCCGCCACCAGCATAGCCCATACTTTTCATCATAAAGCTAGGAGCAGCTTTAACACCGCCATCATAGCCCATACTTTTCATCATAAAGCTAGGAGCAGCTTTAGGCTTGGGCTCATCTGGCAGTCTTTTTGGCGCTAGTGGATCGGCTAATTTTCTATCCCGTGCAACCGCAGTTTTTGCGGCAGCTTTCTTCTTAGCTGGAGCAGCTTTAGGCTTTTCTTCATCTTTAACACCACCAGCAGCAATAGCAGCCATCGCACGGGCACGGGTATCATCACCAATGTTTTTGTTTTCGCCTTGGGTAGTTTCGGTCTCTACATCACCACCCTCGTCATATCGTTTAGATTTTTTACTCATAATTTTTCCGCCTTTTTTATACGTATCTCCGGCAGGGTTCATCTTGCCATCTTCCATGCCTTTACGGGCAGCATCACCGCGTGAGCCAACTGCTTCATAATCCGCTGCTTTTTCTTTAATAGCTGCAGAGGCTTTATTTTTAGCATAGTACGCTTTTTGTTGTTCTGGGGTCATGATTAAACCATCCGTCCTTTAGTTTTGCCTTTAGCCTCAATACCGCCGCCTTTGGCCATACAAGTAGCTTTACCGCCCTTTTTCAAGGCTAACTTAGTACCCTTACCACCTTTGTGTTCTTGGGCATCGTGCTGTTTAAAAGCTTTCTTAATCATGGCTTTGTCTTGTGACTTGTCCATTTTTGTATCTTCTTTAGAATCATCGGCCATGCCGCCTTTTTTCATAAAGCCCATTTTGTTACGGACGGCGGTTGGTAATTTAGCTACGCCTGGATTTTTGCCCATATCAACTTTTTTCATTGTACCGCCCTCTTTAAATGTTTTGCCTTTATCGGCAGTTTCAAAATCTTTACCTACTGATGCAGCTACTCCAACCTTTTTCGCAAACTTAGGGTTATTAGCAACTGCAGCCATAAAATTGTGTTGTTTCTTTGATGTGCTAGGCATCTTTTTTTCCTAGCCAACCTTGAACAGTTGCGCTTTCATAGATACGGATTACCGTCCATACGATACTTAATACGGCTGCTAGGGCTGGTAACCAACTCATTAACGTTCCTAATACTGTTATTAACGATAGGCCATCAATTACATGCTTTGTTGGCTCACTGATATGTTCAAAAAAGTCTTTCATTAGCATTTCCAACGAGCTAAGCTCGCTGCCTTACGGGTAGGTTTGCCATTCTC
>JBBRXZ010000064.1:0-6718 GCA_038238095.1 Saccharimonadales bacterium (SeqCode) | reverse complement strand
TACTGTTAGTTACCGGTACTACTAAAGGGGTTAGTATTGGCGTTTTGGCTAATGGTAATGAGCCTTGTCGGGTCAAACGCGTCTTTATTGAAGTAGCGCTTATCCGGCTTTGGGAAGCTTGCCGTGATCGGCTGAACGACTTCCGCTTGCTGCTGACGCTTTTGCGGAGAAGCAAACAGCATTTTAGACAGCAACAGCGATACAACCGCACTTATAAAAACTATAACTATGATCAAAGCTATATCTTTTTTCTTCATTTGACTACCTGCTTCTTAATATCCAAACTCTTAGCCGGCTGGAAATAGGTATGGGCATTGACGGTTACCGTCATGTTAGATGAGCCGCCAGCCATGGTAATTGAATCGATCTGGATCGGCCGAATGGATTTCTGCAGCGTATCGATAAGTTTGTTCACAGAGTTATAATCAGCGTTACTAAGCGCAAATGAGAATGGCATGGCGACCGGCTGCGGGGTTGGACTGGAACCATTGGTTTGCTGGCTTAGTTGGTCGTCGATGCCGGTAATGTTGGTGACTTTGAAGTTTTGGGCGCTCAAGATTTTCTCCAGGGTGGAAGTAAGAGCCGGGAAATCATAGGCACTCGGCAAAGCATCGAGCACGATTTTGGAGTTCTTGCCATCGTTGTCTCCCGTACCACCATCGCTGTTACCACCGAGCACATTAGTCGATGAGGCGTCAAAATCTTTATAAGAGCTAACCAGACTATTAAAAGCTTTAGTATTTTGAACCAGTTGTTTATGGGCTTTTTCTTTGGCGGTGGTAACACGGGCCTGGTAGCGGTTTTGGCCCCAGGCTGCCTTGGTGGCGACTAAACAGAAAACCGTTATAAAAGCCGCGACGGCTACAATGGCTACCGTCTGGGCGTTGGCCTTGCTAATTGCGAGCCGCTTAGTTGTTTCTGTCTTAGCCATGGCTACTGGTTTCCTTTATTAGTTGACGTGGCTGGTGCTGCTTGAAATAAATCGGAGGGACGATCCAGTTCGGAACGGGTAGTAATTAAACTTGGCACATCCAGTATAACGTCCTGGGTAATGTCGAAGATAGTCTTATCGTAGGCTAGCGTAATCGTGTAGGTAGCCGGCTGGGTACTATTGGAGCCGCCGGCGCCGGTCGTCAGTCCAAAAGCGCTAAGCACCACGTTACTAAACGCCTTGCTGCTACTGGCGCCAGCCGCTTTATAGGTGGTGAATTTTAAGGTATCGACGTATTTGTTAACGCTGCTCAGGGCATCGGCCGTACCGGTTATGGTAGCCGTTTGTTTTGAAAAGTCTATATCCAAACTGGTAATAGCAACCGGCGCCGGCGTTACCTGGTTCAAGTAACCAAACAGCCGCGGAGCGGCGGGCTTGCCGACATGCAGGGCTGTTAAACTCTCCAGCTGGTTTTGGACCGTTAAAATTCTGCCGATCTGCGGTTGTCGCTGAAGCTTGCTGCTTTCGCGGCTGATGTCGCGGCTGAGGTCATCCAGGTGCTTTTTTTGCAGGCCGTTGACAACTAAAAGCAGCACCAGCAGTCCAACAGAGATCACTGTCACAAAGAAGGCTATTACCAGCACTAACCGGCGGGAGCGCTGGGCCTGTATGTATTGCAGTTTGACGTCCGGTAAGAGATTGAACTCAATCATGACGAACGCTCCGCAAGGCCCACGGCGACCCCGAATTGATTCGATATGGCCGACAATTCATTCTGACGGTCGCGGCTAAAACTGACATTGCGCCAGGCATTGCCAATTTCAACATTGATGCCGAACTTATTGGCCACGTACAAGGGGAACTCCGGCATAACGGCAGCGCCGCCGGTGACGATAATGCGGTCAATCTTGCTGTCTTTGTAACGGTTGTGGAAGAACTTAATGGATTTTTCGATTTCGGTGGTTAGCAAGTCAACAGTACCGCTAATTGACTGCAGTATCTGGCCTTCCAGCTTATCTTTGATGAGACCGAATTTAAAGACGAATTGCTCGGCTTGTTTTTCGTCAATGTTCAGGTTCTGGGCGGCGGCTTTAATAAAAGCTTCAACGCCGGTCGGAATACTGCGTGTCAGATGCGGCACGCCATTTAAGAGCACTACCAGGTCGCTGGCCCGGCGGCCCACATCAAGTATTAACTGTGGCATCGCATCCGGTGCGGCCAGCGCCCGGGCCATGGCCAGGTTGTCAGGTTCAAAGGCGATCACGTTCAGGCCGACTGACTCCAACAGGTCCAAGCGGTTTTCGACAAATTTATTCGCTACGCTGCTGAGCAGGATTTCCTGTTTAGTCTTGTCGCCCGGCGAGTCGCCAATAAGGGCCCAGTCGATCTTCGATTCAGCGATCGGTGTTGGTATCAAGCCATCGGCTTGAAAACGGATGGCTTTGGCAAGTTCGCTACTCGATAGACGATCGACGTCCGCCACGGTTGTAAACACCCGGTTGGAAGGAATGCCGACAGCCACGTTTTTGTTACTAACGCCGGCCTGTTTGACCAACTGGGCGATTGTCTGGCCCAGTTTTTGCTGGTCGGCTTTGGCCTCGCTGAGGGCTATATTGCCTTCCAGCGGCACGTACGCGTATTTAACCAGGGTCTTGGCGCCATGGTCGCCGCGCAGCTCTACCAGCCGGATAGAGGCTGTGCCAATATCCAGGCCAAAGAAGTTATTTACGCCGCCGAGGAGTGAGCTCATAATCTAACCTCGACAGGCATATAATTCGCTTTCATCAGTCGAATTATAGCATAAGCATTATCTGTAGCCAGTAGTTTGCTTTGATTCCCACCCATTTTCTTCCAGCTTATCCTTTTTTACTATTTCACATCTTTAGTTTCATCATATCATAGTACCGGCCCCAGACTGGTAATATATTTGTAAGTGCCTGTGGTGGGGCCGTCATCTATCGGTAACAGCGGTTGCGCCAGATACACTTCCGGGCTGAAGTTGAAGATCTCGGCGGCGCAGTCACCATTGCTGGTAGGAGTCGCTCCCAAATCAGTACTACAAGTCCTAGGAGAACCGTTGATATAACGCTCGCCTGCCTGACTATCGCGCAACGATCCAAACGCCCGTCGTAGATACACCTGCTTGGCTACGAAGGCGCCATTCACTATCAGCTGTTGTTTACAACTGGTAATTAAGGACGTGTCCGGGATTGCGGCATCACATGTATCAATAGTCCCGCCTCCACCGGTCGTATCCGGTTGGGAAATATACACGCCGTCCAGCTGGGTAACGCTGGAGTCTATATTGATCTTACCTCCATAAGCGATGATATACAGCGACGGTATCTGAGCAATAGTGCCAAAGTTATATGGACTAACATCGACGCTGCCATAGCTTATATTACCAGTAATCTCCACGTCGCCCTTAACATATATAGTCGTTTTTATTCCCGGCCCTAAAGTTCCCGCGGTAATCTTAACTGGACCGGTGAAATATCTAATACCGGGGACACTCGGATCATCGGAAAATACGAGAGGGAATGACATACTCTTGGCCGGTGCAAAGTAGTCCGTCGCACAGTGCGTACCGCCAAGCAGGCCTCCGGTTTGGGGATTAGGAGGGCCGCCTAAAATATTACCGGTGTTGGCAAACGTCAAATCAGTTGAACCAACCGGAAATGAGTTACGCAACAGTGCGCTGCTGAAGCCTTCTACGCCGCCGATAGACAAGGCGCCAAGCTGTGCGCCCGAACCAGCCGGCCGATTGCCTGGAGAACCGGTAGTGTTCAAATAAGTCTTTATAGCTCCAGGGTTATTACAACCGCTGCTGCCAAAGCCACCGCCCGCCGACACATCACTATTAAAGAAATGAACATACGGCTCATTAACTACTGTTTTACAAATAGGACCCTTTGTTTTAGCACTAGCAGGATCACCGTACACAACGCCACCGGGCGTAACATAGCCTGTTGTGTAGTCAATCTTTATTACAGTACAGTATTGGTCGCCGGCTTTGGCTGTCCCAGGCGGTATACTCATAGGACTGGAGATAAGATTAGGTAAGACACTTACCCATGGTCCGGCTGGATAGGAGCGATTACCCCGATATGCGTCATAGATCGGGCCATTTGTTTTATAGAATAGAGCCCAGGTTGGAATACTAACTGGTGTGGCAGGGCCATTATTGATCACTCTTGCATACCAAGTGACTTGATTAGGATTCTCATTATCTACAACACCATTACGCAATAGCTGAGTATCCGCATCATCATTCGCATCAAATCGCTGCGAACCTATTGGTAGCCAAGTTATATCAACCAGACATGTCGCTCCAAAAGGGTTGCCTCTGTTATCGTACATTTGGAACGTAAACGTAACGGTAAGAGGGACGAGTGGACGCCGTGCCCCAACCGGGAAAGTTTTCAACGGTCCGTCTTGTTCTGCCTGAACCGGCTGACCAAGAGGCATCGTACCTGTCCAGGGATTATTATTGTTCCTAACCCTCATCGTATAGTTCGGTGGCCAATCAACTTGGCCATTGTTTGTGAACTCTGTGGAGATCGTCGTTGTGCCTCCATAAGGAAGAAGGGATTTAGCGGCAACCGGATAGCCAGGAGTACATGCAGAGTTGTTGCTATTACAATTGCTGTTAGTAAACGCTTGCCTATCAACCTCCTGCCACGCACTACCTGTCCATACAGATAATATGAACGTAATCCTATTGCCCGCATAATAGTTGGCATAGAGATTCGGTAAAGACGGTTGGGTACCGCCAAAGGTAGATGGGTAATAGGTGTGATTAGCATAATCATTGTTCCTGGAAGTAGTACCTATAACCGGACTTGTCCCAATGCCATTTCTATTCACTCGGTCAAGCTTAAACTTAATATCACTGGAACTCTGAGGAGGTATCGTGGCTCTCAGAGAAAACCAGGTACAATAGCCGCTTACAATTTTACCCGTGGGTTGCGTTGGACATGATTGTTGAGTTGCCCCTTCACTAAAGGGCATCCATATACGCAAACCATTAGTTCGGTCCACGTTATACCATGTCCATGTATATGTAGTACTCTGATTATTCTTGTCTAGTTGTATAGGGAATGAAGCTTTATACCCGTTATCCCCCAGCCTGCCAGCATTGAATTCTGACTTACTACTAAACCCATTGGTGCCGGTAAGTTTCCAGCCGATACCTGGTCTTTGATTAGTTTGGCCATAAGCGTTTGCGCCGTACCATTTTAAGAAAATAGGCGGTGTTCCTAAGTCAAACCATGTGCAGTCCGGTTTAAAAGTAAAGCTATAGTCGGCTTTCGGACCGTTATATGCTCCGTTATTAGCTCCGTCAATCCGTCCCTGAGTAGCGTTGTGAAACGCGTATGTCGATGAGCTTGGCTGAGCAGGAGTTTGGGAGCCACCAGCGCCAATTATTGATATATCGTCAAAAGTTACGAACGCACCGCCGCTCACTTGAATTTTAAAACTATTTTGCCCCCCCGTGTATTTATCTACTTGCACTAATGCGGTTCGATAATTAGAATAACGTCTATACGACGGATTTAAAGGATCGCTCTGCGCGATATTAAACTGGCTCAAAGGTATGCTAAATGTAATATCACTCCCGGAACAGTCATTACCTAGTCCATAATTTGCCTTTAATGTTCCAGAAATAGGTAATCCATTGGAGCGATCTGCCTTTGTTCGAAAGGCTTGAACCTGAACTTTGTTATCAAACTGACCTGTTCCCCCTATGCCTTGGGGTGGGGGAGCCAGGGTAACCTTGTCTGTATCACAGATCCCTTTCATATCAACGTTAATATTACCGACTTGTGGCCCACCCGTGGGAATAAAGATTTTAAATATGTTAACCGGCGCATTCAGTCCAGTAGCAACACCTTGGCCATCATCGTAGGGTATTGCAACTAAGGCTTGCATGTTTATATTAGCAGGACTATGATTGCTATGATCTGGAAAAACAGCACTCAGAGCATGAGTGACAGGCGAAACCAGTAAGCCCCCAGCCATAAAAAGTACAAAAGACACTATTGAGAAGATAGTTCTGTTACGGCAGCTGAGAGTAATAGTTTTAAGCACTCTAATTGTCCTTGGCAGATTTAATAATTTGCATGAACTGTTCCAGTTGTTTTTGCTGGTCGGCATTCTTTTGAGTAATATATATTTTGTCCAGCGTTGCTCCCGTTTTCAGAGCTTTGTCGTATTGCTCCATTAAAGCCTGGCAACGCATAGTATAATCTAAGACTTTAGCCTGAGTCTGAGGGGTATATTTGTCTAGCTTAAATGGTTTAAGCTGATTAAGGGCATCCTTGCAATCAACATGTCTAGATAGATACTCTACTTTGCTGACAAGTTGCTCATTCCTGGTTCTGGCGGCATATTTGCTATGGTTTCGGTACTTTACGAAGCCGAAAACCAGAACTATGGCCACAATAATTATAATGATATACAGCAGGTAGGCCAAAGGCTGGCGTCTATCGCTGCTGGTAGAACGTACACCTGTTTGCTGTTCTGTTTTATGTCCTGATTCAGGCTTAGCCATAGTAAACTCTTAAACCGCTTATACTAAATAAGCTTACATGCTAAGGCTTCAATTGTCTACAAGATTATTCTATGTTATCAATACTAGTCCTGAACCCGCTGGTAGCCCTCAAGCCGGACACTCTGGATCTTGGGCGTGGGTTTTGAAGCCGGACAATTTTTGCTCTTAACCTTTCATTCTTGCTTCAACGTCTGGCTTCCTGCGGTAGTCCTCTAAAGCTTCAGCTGGTGTTC
>JBBRXZ010000063.1:0-7085 GCA_038238095.1 Saccharimonadales bacterium (SeqCode) | reverse complement strand
CCTTATGGCGGCGGTGGCGGTGGCACCTTTGTAGTTAGAAAGAGCAATAATACTCCTTTAGTAATAGCGGGTGGTGGCGCGTCTTCCTCTCCTTGGAACAGCTCACGGTCGGACGCCTCAACTGGAAGTATAAACGGCGGATACGGCGGCGCGGGCGCTGGAGGTTGCAACTCTGGTGGTGGAGGGTTCTTTAGTGGAGGTAGTGGCGGCTCTTACGGCGTTCCTGGCGGTTTTAATAATGGATTGAGGGGAATCGGTAACTGTGGCAATGGTGCTGGTGGTTTCGGCGGCGGAGCCGCTACTGATGGCTGCCAGTGTGGCCAGAGTGGCTCTGGTGGAGGGTACGGCGGAGGAAACGCATCATCAGCTGCCCAAGGTGGTGGCTCTATAAACAATGGTAGCAATCAGTATAACTATGGTGGGGCAAATGGCGGTAATAGCCAAGGCCAAGTTACGGTTACGCGGCTATGACAATCACTTTAGCACTAACAAAAACTTCATTATTTACTAGTAAGGTCAAGGAGAAAATAAATGCCAATTAATGTTACAACCGCAGGTGGTTCAGGCACGCACTCCTTTTCAAAAACTACTGTAAATACAGTTGACGAGTATGTTTATTACAAAAATACTGGCGGAGATAATATACCTACAGCCCTTTCTTCGGGAGCCACTTTTATCTACACTCCGGGAGTTGGGTCTTTACGGGGAGTAAACTCTGGAGATTTGCTTTATGTTACAACTGTTAACCCAAAACAACTTAAATTTAGCGCTACTTCGGGTGGGTCATCTGTAAACTTTACAGGACAAACTGCAGGATCTATTAAGTTTAATAAGCCAATTGTTTACGATAATAAGTTAAATATCGATGGGCAAACCTCTTCAATACAAGCCGTAAAGTATTATACAGAAGGTACACCACTTGCAGGACTTGTTAGCGGCACTACTTACTTTTTAAACAACGTGTCTATTTCTTCTTTTGCTGGAGCGCAAGCTCTCTATACTTTAACGGGGTCTACCCATACCTTTACTTCTGCTGGCATTACAGGGCAAACTCCCCCAACAATTTCTCAAATTCGTGCAGCTTATACTGGAGCAAATTCTTGGAAAGACACTTACCTTCGTCAAGGTGACTATCAAGGATACCAAGACTGGACCATTCCCGTTTCTGGTTCGTATCAATTTTTAGTATCTGGTGCTTCAGGTTTTGATGGCTCTGGTTCAGGTGGGGCTGGTCGCGGAGCAATAGTTCGCGGTAACGTAAACCTTACTAAAGGTGAGATTATTACCATTACTTGTGGTCAACGCGGAGCAGCGCCCTCTTCTGGAACTGTTTGGGGCGGTTCTGGTGGAGGAACATTTGTTGTTCGTAAAACAGGTGGGCAACCGTTATTTATTGCTGGAGGCGGATCTGCAGAGGCTAACACTGGTCCTGGTAGAGATGCCGTACTAACTAGTATAGCCGGAACATCTACTTCTGGATTAACTTCTGGAGGCCAAACAGGTTATGGTGGACTCTCTCAAAACAGTGGTCAAGGGTTTTCTGCCGGAGGCGGTGGTTTCTTTAGTCGAGGAATTAACAGCCCTGCTGGAGAAATTGGTGGTGGTTCGTTTCAAGATGGCCTTCAAGTAAATAGCAGTAACGTTCGCATTGGCGGATACGGCGGTTTTGGTGGTGCTGGACAATCTGACGGAAATCAACAAGGACAATCCGGCGGCGCAGGAGGTTACTCAGGCGGAGGCGGCGCAAGAACAAATATCGCTAATCAAGCTGGAGGCGGAGGCGGCTCGTTCATTACTACTTTGGCAACAAATATTCAAACTTCAACGGGTACTTGGGAAGGGTTATCTTCTTTCCGAGGAACCGCGATTACAAATATAAACTCTTTTAATACTGGTGATGGTACCGTAGCCGTTCAACTACTCTCCGCATTCACTACAGGTCATACAGTGCACCCAACGGCTGTTGATGCAGCTGCAGGAACAAACGCAATTGCAATAACTCCTGCGGGAACTTCTTTTCACTCAATTGTTCCAATTACTTTAGATCTTGTAGCAAATACATTTAACTTTCCTACTGCGCACAATTTAGTTACTGGGGGTGCAGTCACCTATACGTCGAGCGGGACTCTTGTTGGCGGCATGTCTCAAGGAACTATTTACTACGTAGATAAAATTGATGATTATTCTTACAAACTAAGTATAAATCCTAATTTAACACCTACTCTTGATATTACAACCCCTAGCATAAGCACAAATGATACTTTTGCTAAAGTTGTTGTTAATACCTCTACTGAAACCATCACTATTCCAAGCCACGGTTTCTTAGCAAATCAGCCTGTTAGCTATCAAACTAACGGTGGAAATCCTATTACTCCATTACAAAATAACGCTACTTATTATATTAAAACGGTAGTAGATCAAAATAACGTTACTTTAAGTCAGTCTTTAAATGGACCTGTTATTAACTTTACAAGTGCAGGCACTGGAACAAACCATTCATTCTTATATGTAGTGGTAAACGTTACAGAAGACAGCATTTATATCCCAGGTCACGATTTAGTTACGGGTCAAAAAGTTATTTATTCTAATGGTGGCGGAACAAGTATTAGTGGTTTAGTTAACGGTTCTCAATACTTCGTATCTAAGGTAGATAACAACATTATTAAACTAGCTACAGATAAAGCCGGAGTTAATATTATAAACCTTACTGTTGTTGGTGTTGGAAATCACAGCTTTACTACTAACTCAGTTGATTTTGCAAATGAAACAATTTCTATTCCTTCTCACGGTTTTAGTCAAGGAGAGCTTGTTCAATACGACGCTGTAGGCCAAACTGCTATTGGCGGTTTAACTTCAGGAACTCCTTACTACATTATTTTAATTGATGGCGATAACGTTAAACTAGCGCTTAACACTAATGATGCAGTAGCTTCTGTTGCGGTTAACTTAACCACCGCAGGAGTTGGCCGTCATCGCTTGCTTTCCCTTACTAAATCTCCAGATGGAACTTACACAATTGCAACTGTTCCTAATGAAACTACGTTTACTGTAAACGCTGGTGGATTTGTACCACCAATTGTTAAAACTTTTACGCCTCGAGGTATTGTAGATATTCAACAAAATAACTTTAAAATTCAATCACATGGTTTCTTAACTGGAACTAAAGTTAGATACAACACAAATAGCGGTACTGCTGTAGGTGGTTTAACTAACGCTACAGATTACTACGTAATTGCTATTAACAAAGACTACCTTCGTCTAGGCAGTGACCTTAATAATGCTCTTTCCGGTGTTGCCATTACCTTTACCTCTTTTGGTGCTGGGGTAGATCACAACCTAACTACTTACCAAATTAATGGTAACGTAACTGGTTCCGGAACGGTTACCACGACTTCTGGTGGAACTTTGGTAACCGGCTCTAATACCTCTTTCTCTAAGATCCTCAAAGTTGGAGATCGTTTTAGAATTTTTCCCCCTAACACCACCACTACAAAAACTTTTGCTGCAGCAAACGTAAATACCACAACAGATGTTCTTACTATTACTTCCCACACATTTATCACCGGTGACGTAGTTCTCTTTAGTCAAGGAACAGGTGTTGCACCTGGGGGTACAACTACAAACCAGTACTACTTTGTAGGTCGTTTAGATAACAACACTTTAAAGCTACACAATAGTGCTTCAGACGCTCAAGCCGGAACTTCAGCAGTAGACTTAACTACTGCGGGAACTGGTATTGATTTTAGCTTAGCTCGTACTTTGCCAGCATCACCTATTATCCGTAGAGTTACGGCTATTGGCTCTGATAACCAGATCACTTTAGACCGTGCGTATGCAACCACGTACACAAGTGTTTCATACTCCTACTCAACGTTTATTTACACACGTCCACAAGGCTACAACTTGCACCGCCCATTTGATGGTGGGGTTGAAATGTCTGTTGGTGTCGGTACATCTTTTGCTCAAATTATTCGTCAAACTCGTAAGTATTTCCGCTATCAATCAGGTAAGGGCCTACAGACCTCATTTGGTATTAACTTCCAACCAACAATCGACGTAGAAAACTTGCGTCGTCTAACTTCAACTACCATGCAGGCTACAACTCGTAGACCTCACGGTTTGATTAACGGCTTGTTTGTTACTATTAGCCAAGCAATAACCTCTACCGGAGAAGATAGCACTTTATACAACGGTATTTTTCAAGTAACAGTTATTGACTCTACTAACTTTACTATGTTAGCTGCCTCAGTGCTTCCAACAGGGGCTGAATCTAAAGCTTATGGTTTCCCACAGTTTTATGTAAAGTCTTGGACAAATGGCGCAGTACGCGCAGGTATGTTTGACTTCCAAAACGGATTGTTCTTTGAATTTGATGGTCAAAAGATCTGGGCTGTTCGTAGATCTTCAACTCAGCAATTAGCAGGAACAGTATCGGCTATGCAAAGTACAGAGTTTGTATTTGGCTCCGGCACTACCTTTACTACTCAAGTCGCAGCTGGCGATTTTATTGTTCTGCGCGGCCAGTCTTACAAAATTTCAAGTGTTCTGAGCGATACTCGTTTAACTATTAAACCTGAGTACAAAGGTTCTACAGGAACTGAAAAAGAATTTGATCCAGGCAACGGAACTACCGGGGTTGTAAGAACTGCTGACGGTATCTTTAACCTTATTAGCCATGGATTTAGTCATCTTTTGCCAGTTACTTATAACTCAATTGACGGTACTCCTGTAGGCGGTTTGATTAACGGCCGTACTTACTACGTAAACCTTGTAGATAACAACAACTTTAAACTGTATGCTACTCCAGACTCTTCGCAAAACGTTACGCTTTCTAACGTGGGTGAGGGAACTCCTCACTCATTTACACCAGCAAAATCAGGTATTATTGTCACTAAGACAGTAGATACCCGTACACCACAAAATGAATGGTCAATTGACGTATGCGATGGCACTGGAGTTACAGGTTACAACCTAGACACCGCTAAAATCCAAATGGCTTATATTGATTACTCTTGGTACGGCGCTGGAAAGATCCGCTACGGCTTTAAAGATCAAACTGGTGAAGTTAAGTACGTACACGAGTACATTCACAATAACCTTCAACTTGAGTCTTACTTCCGTTCAGGTAACCTACCTGCTCGATACGAAGTTACTACACAAGCTAACCCAACCTACATCCCGTTCTTATTTCACTGGGGTACTTCGGTAATGATGGATGGTAAGTTTGATGATGATAAGGCCTACCTCTTTACCCAATCAGGTAACACTTTAGCTATCAGCGGAACTACTACTAAAACCTTTGGTTCCACAGCAATAAATACTGCAACTGACAGAATTAACCTTCCATCTCACGGTTTTTCTACGGGAGATCCAATAGTCTTTGAAGGGCGTACCCGTACAAACTTAATTGGTACAAACTCTAATAACCCTCAAACAGCCAATACAGCGTTTAACTTGTTCAACAATTTGCAAAACGCGCAGGTCTACTACGTTCGTGCAGTAGACGCTAGCAACATTTCTCTACACTCTAGCTCAACAGATGCTTTGTTTAACGTTGGTGCGGGTCAAAATACCATTGATTTACAGACACGGGGTAACTCTCAGTACACCTACTACATTTACCCATTAGGTGCTTACAACAACGCATCTGGAGCATCATATCAACCTTTGCTATCCTTACGTTTGAGCCCATCAGTATCTAGCGGTTTAACAGGTAAACTTGGTGATCGTGATGTTATTAACCGCATGCAGCTACGTTTGTCTGAAATTTCGATAGCTACTACAAACTTAGTAGACGTTAAACTTCTTATTAACGGTCGTCTAAATAACTTGAACTTTAGTCCGGTAATTGCTCCGTCGCTTACCCAGATCATTCAACATACCGGTAACGATACTGTTTCTGGTGGAACTCAGGTTTACAACTTCCGTGCCTCTGGTGGAGCGTCTAGCTCTGACTTATCAACAAGCGTAAGCATTGCAGAGTTGTTTGAACTTTCAAACTCTATCTTAGGTGGAGACAGCATCTTTCCTGACGGACCTGATATTATGACTGTTGCTGCAGCTCGTCTAACAGGTAACGTAACACAAACATCAGCAAAGCTTACTTGGACCGAAGCTCAGGCATAGGAGAGGAACCCCATGGCGATTGTTCGACTTGGCGCAATTACTCCCGCTGCCAATACTGCTGTAGTTTTGTATAACGTTACTGACTCGTACCTGGCATCTATTATTGCGGCTAACACGTTGTCTTCCACTACAACAGCTACAGCTGTATCTATATGGGTAGAGCCTTCAGGGTCTGGAGAAGACGCCTACATTGTTTCTAACTTAGTTGTTGGCTTAGGTCAATCTTTTGAAACTTTTAAATTTGGTTTAAATATTGGCGACACCGTTAAAATTAAATCTACCACTGCAGGAACATCATTTTCAATTCAAGGGATGTTGCAACCTGAAAACTACAGCGCAAGTGATGTTCCCTTAGAGTTTACTAATAAAGTAATTAGGGGCACTAACAACATTATTTACCCCGATATTGGAACAACTGCTGAGCGCAGAGTTGACGCAGAAGTTGGGTATTGGAGATTTAATACAGAACTTAATTATATTGAATTTAAAACATCTAATGGTTGGGCAGCAGCTGCTGGAGCTCAAGGTTCTGTTGGGCCAGCTGGGGTAGCCGGTCAAGGATTAGCAGTAAAAGGTTTTTATGCCACTTTACAACAATTGCAAACAGCAATACCTGTAGGAGTTTTAGGTGACGGGTATGTTGTTGGCACTGATTTGTATATTTGGTTCCTCGATTCTTGGCAAAACGTTGGCCCACTAGCTGGACCTACCGGCCCTACAGGACCTTCTGGTGGCCCTACCGGTCCAACAGGGCCGATTTCAACAGAACCTTCTATGGTAACAGGACCAACTGGTCCTGATGGTTTAAGCGCAACCGGGCCTACAGGTGAGACTGGCCCTACAGGTCCAACAGGTGCAGCAGGTATTGGCGGTGCTGATAGCACCGTTACAGGTCCGACTGGTGCAACTGGGCCATCGGGTGGTCCGACTGGTCCGACTGGTGCAACTGGGCCTACAGG